>JBDTRM010000195.1:0-22323 GCA_039931675.1 Bacteroidia bacterium
CCAAATCCCAATTGCCATCCTCTGTATAAAACTTAAGGGCAAAGCCGCGCGGATCGCGCTCCGAATCTGCACTTCCTTTTTCGCCACCTACCGTGCTGAATCGTGCAAACATTTTAGTTTGCTTACCAACTTTGTTAAACAGCTTGGCGCGTGTGTATTTGCTGATGTCGTTGGTAACAGTAAAAGTTCCGTAAGCGCCTGTACCTTTTGCATGTACTACACGCTCTGGAATACGCTCGCGGTTAAAGTGCGCCATTTTTTCGTGTAGGATAAAATCCTGCAACAGCAGCGGGCCGCGAGGGCCAACACTCATGGTGTTTTCGTTTTCGGTATAGGGAATACCTGATGCTGTTGTGAGTTTACTTTTCTTTTCTTTTTCGTCTTTCATAATTTTATTGTATTAAGAAGTGAGTGATTAAACATGATTGATTGAGAACAAGCCTCATAAATTTTTGTTTCAAAATTACTGAAGCAATTTTATAAAACAATATGATGTTTATCAAGTTTTTGAGATTAGTACGGTTTATTCCAGAAGAACAGACACTTGCGTAAGCCTGTAACAGCGAACTTCAGTTCGCTCAAAGGAAAAAAAATATAGTTTCATTATTAAAACTTTCGGAAAGTTGATCCCCGATAGCTATCGGGGTTTCCGAAAGTAGTCTGCACCTCAACTTTGACAAAGTTCCTTCACTTTGTCAAAGTACCTCAATATCAAATAAAACTTTTTTACTCTAATGGTTTAAATGGTGGTGCACCTGCGGGTCCTATATATTTTGCGCTGCCAAAGCTAGTATGGGATAAAAGATAAAGCCTAATAAAATTAGTCCTACTGTAAATCCAGCATCTTTGCCAAAGCTTTTGCTTAAAAGATTAACAACCATAATAGCAATTACAATATTTACAAAAGGTATTAGTAATAAAAAAATCCACCATATAGGTTTGCCTACAATTTCTAACATCACAATATAATTGTAAATGGGGATAATGGCTGCCCAGCCTGGCTTTCCGGCTTTGGTGTAAATTTTCCACATGCAGATAATAAAGAAAACAGCAAGAATTAAAGCCGGGATCAATATTAAAGACATCATTGCCATAATTGATTCAGGAGAAGGATTTGATTCATTCATAATATTTAAAGTTTAGAGTTTAAATTATTTGTTATTTAAAAAACGAAACATAGAGAAAAATAATTATTAATCTTTTGCTTTTTGAAGAGTTATAAACCGTTGCAGATCATTATTAACTTCAAGCAATTGTTTGGTAAATTGAAGCTGCAACCCCCTATATGTTTGATTAATCATAAAGTCGGTGTTATTTGGCAAAGGATTTTTTTTAAAATCGAACTTGTATAATTGTTGATTATAAAAAGGCAGTGTATCCAATTGCTGCATTAGTTTTGTTATCAATTGTTTTTTCAGATCATGTTTCATGCTGTCATTCATGGCAGGAGTAAAATTTTTATAAAGGCTATCTAAAATTCTTGAGCCACTTATTAAATGCGCTCCATATAATTCCTCATCGTGTTTGTAGTGTATGTAATCGGTTAGCTGTTTTGAAGTATCGCCATAAGTTGCAGCAAGAAATCTTAACGCTCCCTTTTCGCCAATAAACGTTGCAAGATTTTCATTATAGTCAACACTGCTTTTATTATAAACTGTTGCATGTGTAAGCTCGTGAATAATCAACTCAGCAAGACGACCTTCATCACGTTTTAAAAAATTAGACAGCGCAGGGTCTTTAAAAAAACCTAACGTACTCCATGCACTAACCGGTGAAAGGTCCACATCATAACCTTGTTGTTTTAAAAAATTATAATCATGCTTTGCTTTACCCTTCACAAAAAAACCTTTGTAACTAACATAACCAATCAAAGGAAATTTCCATTGATAAGATTTTAATTCATAAGCAGGGCAGGCGGTGAGCACCCACAACACAGGCTTGTGATGCTGGTTATAAAATGTAGTGTAATTGCCGGCAGCATTTAATCCCAAAGAATCGGAAGCGAAATTTTTTATTTTCTCAATCAATAAAAGCTTTTGTTTTTCAGTATCGGTTAACTCTGTGCTTTGCAAAGCTTCAGCAATAGTAGTGGTGCCATTAATAATTTTCAACTGTCCTTTTAATTGATCAATGCCGTAATTAATCAGGCCGATGTTGGCAACTAATAAAACAAGTATAACAACAAAAGTAAAATGTAAAAGGTAACGCATTGAAAAAATGTTGAATAATAAATGTCGAATTTTGAATAATGAATGGAATTAAAAGTAATAAAGGGATACAAGCATAAAAGTTATATTCGTTTTATTTCAATATTCAAAATTCATTATTCATCATTATATTAGTTTTACTTCATCATTCATTATTCAAAATTCAAAATTCATCATTCAATAACTCCATCTTTAATAGTCAATTTTCTATCAGCCATATCTGCAAACCCGGCATTGTGAGTAACTATGATAAAGGTTTGATTAAATTGATTGCGTAGCTTGAAAAACAAATCGTGAAGCTCTTTTGCATTTTGCGAATCTAAGTTGCCCGAAGGCTCATCGGCAAGCAGTAGCGAAGGATTATTAATTAAAGCACGCGCAACAGCAACACGCTGTTGTTCGCCACCCGAAAGCTCAGAAGGCTTATGTGAGGCGCGCGATGAGAGGTTTAAAAACTCAAGCAGCTCGGCAGCTTTTTTCTCTGATTCTTTTTTACTCTTCTTAGCAATGAAAGCGGGGATGCAAACATTTTCAAGTGCAGTAAACTCAGGCAGCAGGTTATGAAACTGAAATATAAAACCTAATTTCTGATTTCTGAATGTGGCGAGTTGTTTGCCTTGCAACTGCATCATGTTAGTGCCCTCAAAGTTAATGGAACCGGTATCGGCTTTATCTAACGTGCCTATAATTTGCAGCAGCGTGGTTTTACCTGCGCCCGATGCTCCTACAATAGAAATTATTTCGCCTTTGTTCACCTGCATGTTAATGCCCTTGAGGACATGCACCTGCTGATACGATTTATGTAGGTTTTGAATTTGAAGTAACATCCTGTTTTAAAAGTTTTCAAATGTATTATATTAGATGTTGTATAAGCAAAATGGAAAATCGGAATAGTAAATTTATGGATTGTTAGTCGCAAAACTTTCGGAAAGTTGAAGGAACTTTCCGAAAGTCACCCACACTCTAACTTTGACAAAGTTCCTTAACTTTGGTAAAGTTATTCCGAAAGAATGGTCACTTGCGTAAGCCTGTAACAGCGAACTTTAGTTCGCCCGAAAGAAAAAACAAAGTAGTTTTCGTTAGCGGCACTTTCGGAAAGTTCCTTCCACTTTCCGAAAGTTGACTGTGCCAATTAACTTTGACAAAGTTCCTTAACTTTGGTAAAGTTATTCCGAAAGAATGGTCACTTGCGTGAGCCTGTAACAGCGAACTTCAGTTCGCTCTAAAGAAAAAAACAAAGTAATTTTCGGTAACAACACTTTCGGAAAGTTCCTTCAACTTTCCGAAAGTTGACCTCAAATAAACTTTAACAAAGTGAAAGAACTTTGTCAAAGTTGTTACAGCATCAAACAAAACAATTATCTTTCCATCCAAACTTTAAAACACCGAAAACATGAAAACTAAAATTTACATTCTTGTACTTAGCTTTTCAATCATACTGTTTTGTAGGATAACAACATTTGGCCAGGCGCCCGACTGGCAATGGGCAAAAAGTGCCGGAGGAATCTCCTTTGACGTAAGCAATAGTATCGCGTTAGATGCTAACGGGAATTCATACATAACAGGGTTTTTTTATGGTGACACAATCTCTTTTGGCAACTCAACTTTAACCAGTACCAGTTATCCGCTTTATTCTGCAATTTTTATTGCAAAATATGATGCCTGGGGCAATATGGTTTGGGCTAAAAGTGTGAGCGGCACGATAGGTTGTAAAAGTAATGCCATTGCAGTTGATGCAAATGGAAATTCATATATAACAGGATATTTCAATGAAGATTCTATTACGTTTGGTAACGTTACTTTAGTAAATACTTTTGGTAGTTCTGAAATGTTTGTTGTAAAATATGATGCATCGGGTAATGTGATTTGGGCGAAAAAAGCTTTAGGAACTACTCAAGAAGAGGGTGTAAGTCTTACTGTAGATGCAAATGGTGATTTGTATGTTACCGGATATTTTCAGAGCTCAACAATTACTTTCGATACCATTGTCTTATCAAATTTGGGTATTGAAAGTGTTTTTGTTGTTAAGTATGATTCACTGGGGAATGTGATTTGGGCTAAAAGTGCAGGAAATGCTGACGCTGTAGGCAACGGGATTGCTATAGATGCAAACAAAAATGTATACGTTACGGGTTTCTTTAAGGATAGTATTTCATTTGACAGCGCCACTATATTGAATGGAAGTAGTTTAATCACGAGTGATATTTTTATTGTTAAGTATGATTCATTGGGAAATGTCATTTGGGCTAAAAGTGCCGGTGGAGCAAGTGACGATTATGTAAGCTCCATTAAGGTTGATATTAATGGAAATTCTTACCTCACAGGAGAATTTGCAAGTCCTAGTATTATATTTGGAGCAACCACATTAGTAAATGCGGGTGTTTGTAATATTTTTATTGTTAAATACGATCCTGGAGGAAATATTATTTGGGCTAAAAGTGCAGGTGGGACTTCAGGAGATTACGGGAAAGATATTGCATTGGATACAAACGGAAACTTATTTGTTACAGGAAATTTTGGTAGTTCAATGATAACATTTGGAAGCACCGTTTTAACAAGTAATGGAGATTTTGATTTTTTTGTTGCAAAATATGATTCATCGGGAAATATTCTTTGGGCAAAAAGTGCGGGTGGAATTCTTAATGAATTGGGTTATGGGATAGCAGTGGATGCATTTGGAAATTCGTATGTAACAGGATCATTTGAAAGCCCTAATGTTACATTTGGAAGCAGTGACATAATAACTGCTGGTGGGACGGATTTTTTCATCGCCAAACTAAACTCCACCACGGGCATCTCAGAATTAAATAACTCTTCCAGCACCATCTCCATCTTCCCCAACCCAACCACCTCCCGCATCTCCATCACCAATTCAAAACCCATTGATGAAATAACAATCACTAACCCGCTGGGTCAAATTATTTATCGTGCAAAACCTGATGATAAAAATGTTTCGGTGCAGCTTAATGTTGCAGATGGAATTTATTTTGTCACATTAACATCGGGCAACCAAAACATAACGAAGAAGGTGATTGTGCAACGGTGAAAGAAAGATGTTGTTTGTTGTTGGCTGATGCGAGCTATCATCAATCGTAAACCGAACTTCAACTTTTAGAAAGATACTTATTATTTACAAGCGAAGTTTACTGTAAGATAAAAAATGGAAGATCAGTAATTATTTTTTTTAGTTTCACATTCTGATAATTGAAAACGCAACTATTAACCTTTAACAATTCCACATCATGAAAAAAAGCATCTCATTACCGCTATTTGTATTTATTGTAAATATTTCTGTAGCGCAAAACCTTTATAACTGGAAACATTATTATGCACCGGTTTACTATTCCTATGATATTGGCAATTACCTTGCTGCTCAATCAGGTGGTGAAATTATTGCATTTGACAAATCCACTTATGCCATTACACATATTCCATTCCCTTCGTCAATGCGCGAATTGAATCCTCACAATACGCAGCTTTACGATTCCAGTATGATGCAGATGCAATCACACATGCCTCAGCTCAGGTTTGGTCCTGATAATTCGTTGGTCATTACCAGCATGTTTGCACCGTCAGCTTATAAATTTGATGGTGTTAACTGGCTACCTGTAACAACATACCAGGGATTTAATTTCGATTCAATTTCTTTTCTGCCATCTAAAGGAGGAAATAATTATTTTATCAGCAACAATAAACTCTATAAGTATGACGGTAGTTCACTTTCATTTTTTGATCTCTCAAACAGCCCCTTTGATCCCGCTAAATACTATTATCAAAACACATCAGCAGGTGGCGATATATTTTTAAGTTCTCAATATGATATTGCAATTTATCATAATTCAACATGGTCAGTTTATGATACCACTTTCTTTAATGTTCATTACTTATACTCTTCTTCAAATGCGGTTAACAGTTCAGGAGATTTTAGCTTTGTTGATGGCATAGATTCCACGCTGAATATATTTTCAAATGCTTCAGGTAACTGGTCTTCATTCCCTGTTCCTCCTGCTGTTATACATTTAAGCGGACTTCAGGTGTATGTCATGTATTATGATTCCAATGGCGACTTATGGTTAACCGGAAATGGAATCTATTGCCGTTTTGATGGAAGCCAGTTTTACGATTATTATAATAACCTTGTTACACTTACAGGTTCAACAAATTTTTATTTATCATCAACTTTATCAGGTAATAATGTTTTAATCGAGGCAGGCACTAATGATTTTATTTATGACCCAGCGGCAAATTCCGGTTTTGCTCTGCCGGCTGATCCGCAGGCAAAGCTTACAGGAAATTGGTTACTGCCTTCGATAAAAGATGGTGCAGGAAATATCTGGATAGGATCGTACGGTTGGGGACAACAAAACGGATTGATGAAATTTGACGGTTATAACTGGTCATATCCGCCACTTGACACTCAAGGAATGTATGGTGGTGTTTTTGCAATTGCCCGCGATACAGGCAATTCAATTGTCTTCGGATGTGGTGATTTATCATCTAATGGTCTGGTTCAATTATCTGATACAAACTTTGTTTTTTTAACACCGGCATATACTTACCAGATAAAAGATATTGCAATAGATCAGAATCATCATTACTGGTTTGGTGGTAGCGGGGCAGGTACATCACAGGGTTTAATGGAATCAAACAATGGCACATTAACAACTCATTCTTGTACAGCAAGTTCAAATAGATTATATGCGGTTGAAATTGATACCCTTTCAAACAAATGGGCGAGCTTTGATTCTTATGATGGTGTTTATAAATTCAATGGCACATGGACTAATTACAATAAAACCAATTCGCCTTTGCCCAATGATACCGTCATTGATATCAAGATTGATTCAACTACAAATTCAATTTGGTTTTGCACTTCAGGAGGTTTTGCAAAATTACATAACGGTGTGTGGTCTGTTTTGAATATGTCAAATTCACCTTTGCCCAGTAACGATGCTGAATATGTTTATTTTGGTGATGACAGTACCACCTGGTTTGCTACTGAAAATGGTTTTGCAAGTTTAAGAGATACCACCTGGAATGTTTATACTGTTAATAATTGCCCGCTGCTGGCCAGCGATATTGAAAGCATGGTGATAGATGATAATTGTAATATATGGCTTTGTGCAGACGGTGGGCTATATACAGCAACTTTTGACTGCGGTATAACATTGCAAAAATCAGTTACGGGCACCGCTTTACAATCGAATAATACGCCTGCTGCCAATGCATTGATTTATGTTTATAAACTAAATTCAGCAGCAACAGATTGGAAACAGGTGGAAAACATTTTTACCGATAGCCAGGGTCACTTCAGCTATTTTACAAATGACAGCGGTCAGTATAGTTTTATGATAGCTGAGAATAAATTATTGTTCCCCGGCCAGTTGCCGGCTTATGAAGATTCATCTTTGGTTATTCAACAGGCTGCACCTGTTAATATGATAACCAACGGGATATACCCTGTTACTATAAAAATGCAGCAAAAGGTTGCATCGCCCGGGTCCATTTCTCTTAATGGCCGCCTGCAAAGTCTTACAGAAAGAACAGGAAGTGTAAGATTACTTTTAATGTTGAATAATCAACCTGTAGCAACCGTAACAACAAATGTGGATGGCTCATTCAGGTTCGACAGCATTGCCGCTGCAACCTATACGATATGGGTTGATAAAATGGGTTTGAATAATTTGATAGCGCCATCGGTTGTTATCAATAGTTCTGCAAGCTGGTTTACCTGGTATTTCGATTTATATACCGATCATCTTTCATTATCGCCACTTGGCATCAATGATCAGAATAGTGGTGCTGTGATCAATGTTTTTCCTAATCCATTTACAGAACAAATTTCTGTTTCCATTCAAAAACAAAATTTAAAACACACCACTTTCCAAATCTGGAATTTATTAGGGCAGCCGGTTTTCAATCATAAACAAAAATGTTCGGGTAATACTTGCAGCAAAACGGTTGATCTGTCTTTTCTGCCAAGCGGAATTTATATGCTCGATCTAATTATTGATGGAGAACGAACAGTAAGGAAGATTGTGAAAGAATAAAACAAAACTGGTTTTTATTCATTGAGGAATGTGTGGATGTGGGATGAAAGGGAGTGGGTTTGTTGCGTTAAAAAAGAAGCAAAAAGAAATCTTCATTTTCACTTCGGTATCAAATTTGAATGAGGTTTTATCAGCGCATTACAATAACTTATCTGGGCACAATAAACCCCAGTACTCCAGGCGCTAAAAACTGAAATGAAAAAAATCCGAAGATGTTGTATCGCTTTTGCACTGTTTTTATTCTCAATTAATACTGGCCGTGCCCAGCTTTTATTATCAAATACTTATTGGATTGATTATGATAGTTCCAATGTGTTTAGCTTCTATTGGCATTTCGATAACAATACACTTTCGGGGTGCATTGATGGTATCACATATAGCCCCACATCAGGTTATATTGAATATGGTAGTTCATTTCTGATAGTTGACATTGCTCCTTCAACATGTTCAGCTACCGATACAGGTCATTATACATTTTCAATTCAAAATGATACTTTAAGATTTACTATTGCTGCCGATGCATGCACCCCGCGTTCCGGCTATCTTTCAAGTCATTATTTTGTGGCTCAAATAACAGGACTTGAAAGTGAACATTCATTTTCTACTTTGCAGGTGCATCCAAATCCGTTTAATGATCAATTGAATTTTACATCAGCCAATGAGCCTCTTCAAATAAGACTTTATGATATTACCGGCCGCATTATTTTTAATCAATCTGTTCAAGGTTCCAAATCGTTAAACACCTCACAACTTGCAAAAGGGATTTATTTTTATGACGTGAGAAATGATAGGGGAGTGATTAAGCAAGGTAAAGTGGTGAAGGAGTAAATGTTCGGGTTCGAGTGACTGAAGTCACTCGCTATTGATGCGCCTTTGCTTTTAAAAAAAGGAAATTGATAACTCAGACTTTCAAATATTTTCAGTAGCAAACGCATCAATTATTTTTTCTCCGAACGAAAACATATCAATGACGAGTGATTTTAGTGACTGAAGTCACTCGCTATTGATGCGCCTTTGATAAGTGAAAAAGAAATTGATGGCATTGTCTTTCAAATATTCCAGTATCAAGCGCATCAATTATTTTTTCTCCGAACGAAAACATATCAATGACGAGTGATTTTAATCACTTGAGAAGAGCTTCAACCTGTTTGCATTAAAAAAACGGCTGAAGGAAAATCCTTTCAGCCGTTTTCTGTTTAATTAAAAAGTAAAGTTTTTTATCCGTAGTTGGCGTCCCAGCCACCCACTTTAATTCTTAACCACCTTAATAACCTGCACATGCTCACCCTGCATGGCATGTATGTAATAAATGCCTGGCGACAAATGATTCTCAATAGTAACCTGTGTATTGGGTTCTGCATCCTGAACATTTTGAACTAACTTACCAACCACGTCATAAATAGATACCTGCACTTTATCAGTATTTTCACTGGTAAAGTTTAAAGAGAAATTACTTATAAATGGATTTGGAGTAGTTGTTATTATAAAGCCCTTATCGTTACTATCTGCAATCTTGTTGTTATCATAAGTAGGATTCATCAATCGTGGCACACAACTGCTTGGGGTGCGTACGCTCACACTTCCGCTCGACACGGGAGTTGTAGGCAGTGCATCATCAGGGTCGCCCATTTGCGTATCAAAAATTATAGCGCCATTATCTTTATTCCATATTTTAATTCTCACTTTGTTTTTATTGTTGGCATTACGGTACTTGTCAGATTGCACCACAAGCACTCCATAATGATAACCTCCGTTAGACCCGCTGTTACAACCGTTATGGCAACCGCCATGGCATCCGCCATGATGTCCGTTAGGATAGGCATATCCGCTTCCTCTGAATTCGGCTAAGTAGCAACCCGAAACCGCTAAGTAATCCCAGCTTACATTTTCAGTTTCAAATTCAAAATGAGCGCCATCTATTTCTAATTCCAACTCACCATCAAACTTGCCGCTTTGACAAGCGGGTTTGCAATGACTTCCAAACTCAACCTTGCGGTTGTTGTAAGATAAATTCGGTTGTGAAACCAATGAGCCGGCAGGGGCGTAAAACTTTGCTGAACAGGTAGTGCTGTAGTTGCCCGATACATATACTACTATGAATTTGAAAACTGAAGTGTCAGATGCACCGTCACCATCAGTTACAGTAACTACCGGTGCAAACACGCCTGTTTTATTATAAATATGCGCTACAGAAATAGCATGAGAATTAATTCCGTTCAAAACTGTAAGTGCAGAACTGTCGCGCCAGTCAATGGTTACCGTATAGGGGCCACCGTTTTCCTCATCGTTCCATAGCGTAGAGAGGGTAATTGAAGAGCCCTGGGCAACAATATTATCAGCATCATTTGTAGTAATACTTGTTATAACCGGGGAAGCATTGGGAATAGTAAGAACCACATTTACCATCTGCGTAGAAGTGGTTCTGTTGCCATTATAATCTACAGCAGTCCATGTAACTGTAGTAGCGCCTCCGGGAAAAACTGCGGGAGCATCATTATAAATAGTCAGGATGCCGCAATTATCAACTGCTGTAGCAAGGCCCAAATCAACATTTGAAACTGAGGTAGCACCATCAGGAGCAGTAATATTCATAACAGGTGGAGCAAACATGCCGGGGCTTTCAACATCATTTACTGTTACATCAAATGATAAAGATGATGTGGCGCATACATTAACTGCCGATACAATAACAGTAGTTGATCCGCCATCGAAATTAGAACCCGAACTGTCAGAATAAATAATGTTAGGAGCTGGCGTACCCATAGCCGATGCGCTCGGGTACGTTACTATCGTGCCGCACTGTCCGCCCGTATTGGTGCTTTGAACATCGGGCGGCATGTAGGTGATCACCGGGGCAGTATTAACCGATACTGTTACGCCAGTGCGTGCAACACTTACTACGCCAGCCGTTGTAACCGATTCAGCATAGTAAGTGGTAGGCACACTAACATTAACAGTAAAAGATGCCCCGCTGGCACTTGTACCAATGCTGGTGCCACCTGTAGATACCTTGTACCACCTGATAGAGTTGCCGGGCGAAACTGCCTTTAAGAATGAGTATGGTGATGATGGACAAACTGCCGTTGGATTGGCAGTTGCCGAAACTGGTGCTTCTGGTGCCGTTTGCGAATAAACAGGTATTGAATAACCTAATGCCAATACCAAAAAAATTGCTTTTGTAAGCGATGTTAAATGATGGGTGATCTGTGCTTGCGCAGATGATCCATCGGTGTGTGATTTTGTATTCATTTTAATTGGGGGGATTAATTTTGATTTATTGTATAGAATGAGGGGTCAGAAACATGCTTTCGTGCAGTTAACAAACGTGCTGTACCGGTGCACCTTGTACACGGTAAATCAATTTTAGCTTTGTTTTAAAATACTGGGTTTATTTAAGGGGGATTAAAACGTTTAAACAAAAGTGTTTCTTTAAAAATGATGAATAGTAAAAGCCTTTGCCTAAGTTTTAAAAAATGTTTTCTGAATATATTTTGCTTTGTGTGACCTCGCATCTCTGCCGTCATGATATATTGTTATCTCAGATTAATTTAATTTTCTCCATTCAGTGCCATCTGAAATAAGTTGTACCGAAGTGGCAACAGCTATGGTAGTAGTTGTTGTTGCGGTAGCAGTTCTGTAAGCCGGTGAAGTAGTAATTGAACCTGAACCATGATTGGTGATAATTATAACCCTGCCTGTACACGTACCTACTGTTGGCAATGTCCATGTAGCTGCAGCACCGTTATTAATAACACAATAATCGGTGGCCGCCAATGTTATAGCGCCTGATGTTATTCTTACTGTATGACCAATTGAACCCTGTACATCAAATGTAGATACAGGAGAAGTTGTACCAACACCAACAAAACCGCTTCCAAGAATAGTCATCTTTGTAGCAGGCGCGTTGTCAGCACTTCCCGAAGCTGCTGCGGTTGCTACTTTAAAAAAGATGTTTGAAGAACCTGTTCCTGTTGATGTACCCGATGATAAATTCAAATCGCCACCGTTTAAATTAGTGCCTGTACTGTAAGCTCCGCCTGCCTGCACAGTTATGCTGAAACCAGCCGTGGCTGCTGTAGTATTACGTTCCATCCATATAGTGCGTGCCGCAGTTCCGTCAAAGCTTAATGCATTGGTTGGGGATGAAATTCCAACGCCTATGTTTACAAGATTTGCACCCAAGCCACCTAAAACCATGCTGTTGTTTGTAGTTACCTTGGCATTGAATCCTATTGCTGTAGCATTAGTAAGTCCCACAGCAGTGGCATCGGCATTGCTGCCAATAAATGTATTATTGCTGCCTGTAGTGTTAGTGCTGCCTGCGGTGTATCCTGAAGCAGTATTATTATTGCCCGTAGTTAAAGCATTTAAACATTGATAACCTGTAGCAACGTTTCTTAAACCTGTAGTACAAAGCCGCAAGCTGTTAACTCCCAGTCCTGAGTTATTACTACCGGTTGTATTAAAGTATAAAGAGTTTTGTCCGCAGGCTGTATTGCCGTTTCCTGTTGTATTACTATATAAAGTGTTCGAGCCGGTTGCTGTATTCTGTCCGCCTGTGGTATTTGTATAAAGTGTGTTTTCGCCAAGAGCGGCATTATCAAAGCCGGTAGTATTAACCAATAAACTGGTATAACCAATTGCTGTATTATTTGTTCCGGTAGTATTATCTCTCAATGCCGAAACTCCTACTGCGCAATTGCCCGAACCGGAAGTGTTTGACTGCCCTGCGAGATAACCTATAAAAGTGCTGCCACTCCACACATTGTTTTTTCCGGCATTAAAACCTAAGTAAGTACTTCCGTCAGTACTCGATACCCTGCCGGCTATTTGGTCGCTTACCCTGAAAGTTAAAGGAACATCATCAGTGGTGCCTAAAAAATTTGTACCATCCACCGTACCGATGTTTCCCGTGAGCATCCATCCCGTATCTGAATTAAAAAATGGAAGCCATTGTATGCCATTATAATACCAGAAACCTGCAGCACTGTTGGTCTGGTAAATAAGCAATCCTGTTTCAGGACTTGTAATTGCATTCTTTTGAGCAAGTGTCATACGAGGCACAAGCATTCCTTTTGAAGTGGAATAAACATCAAGTACTGCCGTTGCCGCTGGGGTGTAGCTAACATCACTAATTGCTGTATTTTGCGAAAAGACTTTAGTGCTTATTAAAGCAAGCAATAGTAAACTGAATTTTAATTTGAATAATTTCATTGATTAGGGGTAGAAAAAAAATTATTGAATATTAATACAAAGAACTTTACTGCATGTGCTTAGTTTATTACAAACAGTTTAAACGGCTTTGATTTGGTTTTAAGAAAAGTGCTTTAATTGTGATTTGAGATACAAATGTAAATATAATAGGTGAACAAACAAGTATGTTAGGTGAAAAATAGTTATCAACATATTAAAATGATTAAAAGACTCCTTAAACTTTAGGATTACGTGGGTGAAAACTTATTCTCATATTTACGTTTTCATATTTTTAGTTACATAGCATCTTATGTTCACATCAGAACTCGCTCTGCGGCCCGAAGAGGCCGCCAGCGATGAAAGCATCAAAGCTCTTTTAAAAAAACAACTCGGACTTTCATCCAATGACCAACTTTATTTTTCAATTCATAAGCGTTCCATTGATGCGCGTGGCCGCGATGTAAAAATCAGGTTGAAAATAAATTATGCTGTTAATGAAAACTTAGCATTACCTGAATCCGATAGCTATCGGATTGAAAAAAAAAAACTTCAAAATGTTAGCAATGCAGAGCCTGTTGCAATAATTGGTTGTGGCCCCGCAGGAATGTTTGCAGCATTGCGTTTAATCGAGTTGGGATTAAAGCCGGTAATCATCGAGCGCGGAAAAAATATAAAAGATCGCAGAAGAGATCTTGCCATCATTAATAAACAAGGCATTGTAAATGAAAATTCAAATTATTGCTTTGGCGAAGGCGGGGCAGGAACTTACTCTGATGGTAAATTATATACAAGAAGTAATAAGAGGGGAAACATTCAGCAGATACTCCATACTTTTATAGAGTTTGGTGCTTCGCCCGATATTGCTATTGATGCACATCCTCACATTGGCACCAATAAACTTCCAAAAATCATTGAGCAAATGCGTGAAGCAATTTTAGTATGCGGTGGCGAAATACTTTTTAATACAAAGTTTGAAGGTTTCAATATTGAGGGAGGAAAAATAACAGGTATCAAAATTTCTAACTTCCAACCTCCGACTTCCGACCTCTTACCTCTTACCTCCGTCATCCTCGCCACCGGTCACTCAGCACGCGATGTGTTTGAATATTTTGCTCATGAAAAAATTTCAATTGAAGCCAAGCCATTTGCATTAGGTGTTCGCATTGAACATCCGCAGCAAATTATTGATGCTGCGCAATATCATTGCGAAGTACGTAGTGAGTTTCTTCCGCCATCATCTTACAGTATGGTAAATCAATCACTCGGTAAGGGAGTGTATTCTTTTTGCATGTGCCCCGGTGGTATTATTGCACCTGCTGCAACAGCACCGGGTGAGATAGTGGTAAATGGATGGTCGCCTTCGCGGAGAAATAATCCTTTTGCAAATAGTGGCATAGTGGTAAGTGTGGATGAAAAAGACTTTGCAAAATATGCGAAACATGGAGCTTTGGCAGCATTGCAATATCAACGCATTGTGGAACAAAAATCTTATGAAGCAGGTGGAGGCGATCTGAAAGCTCCTGCACAACGAATGGTTGATTTCGTAAATCGAAAAACGTCTGCATCGCTACCAAAGTGCTCGTATATTCCAGGTGTTACAAGTACAGATTTATATGAGGTGCTGCCACCTGAAATATCGGCACCATTAAATGATGCACTTAAAGAATTTGGAAAAAAGATGAAAGGTTATTTTACCAATGAAGCGGTATTAGTAGCTACTGAAAGTCGTACATCAAGCCCAATACGCATACCACGTGATAATGAAACACTTATGCATCCGCAGTTGCAGGGTTTATTCCCTTGTGGGGAAGGAGCAGGCTATGCCGGAGGTATTGTAAGCGCAGCCATTGATGGTGAGCGATGTGCTGAGAAGGTGGTGGAGTATTTGGCGGGGAAGTAGGTATTAGGAAGTTTGTTAACTATTCTGCTTATGGTTGGTGTTTTTTTCACCAATAATGACAAGTCATTCCCATAGTGGTTGGTGAAAAAAAAACACCAACCACACGCATAACCAAAGGCATAAATATTATCATAAAAAAAAACGCGCTCCGGAAATTTCCAAAGCGCGTTCTTTCTTTAATGCAGTATTGTTTTAATTTTTTACAAATCTGCTGTTCATTATGTTTTGTGAACTGCCGATTACTCTTAACTGGTAAATACCTTTTGCCAGATCAATCACATTAACTGTAGCAATGTTTCCATTCAGTTGAACGGTTTTTAAAAGTTGCCCGGTCACAGAATAAATCTGCAAAGTATAATTATCAATTTCATCATCAATTGTTACTTTGATTTCATCATTAGCAGGATTAGGCGCTATGCTGACAGCACTTGTAGCTTCCTGTTCAATTTCAGCAATTGTTCTGAGTGGAGGCGCGATCATATTTAATTTATAATCTTCCACTTCGCCATAGCTATATGTACCACAGGTAGGTGGTGCTGAACCATATTGCATGCTTACACGCATACGTGTTTGACCAATTGATGCAGTTGCCGGAATTGTAAACGAACCTGTAAAAGTAGATAGAGTTCCATTTGCGCTATAGGCGGCTTCGCCAGCATCATCAAAATCAGCGTCACGATTAAAATCAACAAACACAGTTACATATTCCACATCAGATGCATTTGACTTAGTAAGTGAAATGCTTAAAGCTACTGAACTGCCTGCCGCAGCCGAGGTTGATAAAGACATAAAGTTAGCATATCCACTATTATTACCTGAAGTTTTATTTATTGACCCGATCTGCACCACATTGATGTATTCTAAACTTGCATCAGCTCCGTTAGATGCACAATAACCTACTGGCGGATTTAAGGTAGTTGTTTTAAATGTCTTCTTTGTTGCAAAGGCTGTCCAGGTGCCGCTGCATAATGCTCTCACTGACCAATCATATTTTGTATTGGCAGTGAGGCCGGTTATATTATAGTATGGTGTTGTTGTAATTGGACCTAAAGTCCATGTGGTAGTACCAAATACCCTGTAATGGGTTCTGTATTTTGACGCACCTGCATACGCATTCCAGTTAAGTTTTGCATTGGTTGAACCAATGTTATTAGCTACTAATCCGGTAGGAACTCCACAACCAGTTAATATGGAAGTATTAAAAGTAATTGGTGAACTCATCGGTGAGCAATCAGCATTTACACGCCAGTCATAAGAGCTATTGGCTGTCAATCCTGTAAGGTTAGCTAAATTTGTTGTAAAATTACCTAATACCGTATAGGTACTTGCTGAAGATAATTTATACTCAACCGAATATTGTATAGCACCCGCGCTTGCATTCCAGTTTAGCGTGGCGCTTGTTGATCCAATTGCTGTAGTATTCAAACCTGTTGGAGTAGTAGCAGAACTTCCGGTGAGACATGTAGCTGCTGCAAAATTTCCCTGAAGCAATGCGGCAGGCTGAGGACCGAAGCCTAACGTAAAGTTTATACCAATACCAGATACTAAGTGGCAATAACTCATTATTGTTCCACCACCAGCAGGGTTACCTGGCAGCGGGCAACCGCCTTCAGTTGCTCCTGAACATCCGTCAATTGCAGTGTTGGTTCCATTCCATACACATGCATGTGTGTGACGCGAACCTAATAAATGACCCATTTCATGTGTTATAACTTCAACTGTCCACGAATAAGTTGGATAGGATGAGAATGTAGTATAAATCATAGCAGTACAATGTGCCTGTGATTTATTACAAAGTCCGCTAAAGCCCTGTGCAATGCCACCACCTAAGTTACGTGTAGTTAAAAAGTTAGCCATATCACCGTTAAAGGCTGAACCTACACTTGTAATAAACTGGGCGTTAACTGTGCTTGTACTCGTAAAAGGTGCTTCAGGATCTGTGGTAGTCCAAACATAAATTTGTGAAATTTCAATTGTCATACCGTCATTAGCATATAAGGTAGCCTTTACATTAAATATGCTCGTCATGTAGTTTGATGTGGAAGTAACATTACTTGAAAATGCCTGGTACATTGCAAAATCACATTCGTAATAACAATGCACCACCTTGCAATTAATTGTAGAAGTAGAAGGATTTCCCCCACCTTTTTCTAATTCAATAAGTGGCGATGATGGCAGGTTATAATCAGTAGCACATTCCATAGGAGGTAATGAAAGCACATTCTTATCATTGTATAATGCATAGCGTCCACTGTTATCACGCACTTTTCCCAACACAAAATTTCCTTCGGCAGTTGAAAACACAATCATAGCTTCATCATTAAAAAGACTTACAGCAGCTATCGAATTAAAGTCATTTTTAACGATTCCCCGGTAATACAAACCTTTTTGATAATTGATGTTTTCTAATGGATGAAGGCCTTTTGTACCAACTGCGAAATTATCAGAAGTAATATCAACCTTTACAATTTCAAGCTCATAAATTTTGCCGGATGCAGTGGGAATAGAAAGTGTAAGCGAATTGTTTTTTTGCTGCATCAATTGTTGCAATTTGACAGCATCTAATGTTAACGCAGTTCCTTCTTTTGTAAATGAAGCTAATTTTTCATCCTGTGTCACACTGAAAAGTGAAGCTGAGGGAAATGATTCATGCAATTTGGTTTCTGCCACCAGCACCGACATGCGGTTACGCGATTGTGCATCAGAAGCATAAAAGCTGAACAGTGCAATTACAAGCAACATTGATTTTAAAATGTTACTCATGTTAAATAGTTTTTTTTTCATCATGATAATTTTTTTTGAATTGAATTAAATAATTATTGAATATTACTTTGGATTTGTTAAATTGAAAACAAGCTTAAAAAAGCTTTATTGTATTGTGATATTGTCAGAAATTTTCCGGTGATGTGATTTATAAGGAAAACTCAAAAGGGCAGAAATTGGTTTGCCAAATATAGTTAGTTTTAGAGCGATTGCAATAACTTTAACATCTTATCAGTAAAATCGTTTTTAATTTGCACTTAAAAATAAATCAAGTGGCCAATAAAAATAAACAGCGTGAAGGGGTGGTTTACTCCACCAACCCTGAGTTTAGTTATTCTGAAAGTTACAAGCCCGCAGCAACTACACTACCACCGCAGCAACAAACTTTACGCCTAAGATTTGAAACCAAACATCGTGGAGGTAAAATGGTAACCATAATATCTAACTTCATTGGTAAGGATGATGACTTGGAAGATTTGGGAAAAATGCTGAAAACTAAATGCGGAACAGGTGGTTCAGTTAAAGAAGGAGAAATTTTAATCCAAGGCGATTTTCGCGAGAGGATAAAAAATATTTTAATTGAAAAAGGATATAAAGTTAAAGGGGGATAAATAATGTTGAATAATGAATGTCGAATTTTGAATTTTGAAGTTTGCGCTGTATTTCCTGAATAAATAGAAATTTCCAACTTTTAAGTTTGTATTGCCTTCTACCGATACATCGGTATCATTATTCAAAATTCATTATTCATTATTTTTTCCTCTTTGATAATTCAACGAATATGTGCGGCATAGCAGGTGCAATTTCATTCACAGAAAAAGGCAAATCAGTTTTAAATAAAATTGATGCCGCCACTGCATGCCTTGCAAAACGTGGCCCTGATGCAGAAGGATTTTTTCGTGAGGATTGGATTGCATTCGGTCATCGCAGACTTTCAATTATTGATACGAGCGCAGCGGGTGGGCAGCCCATGACTGATGCAAGCGGTCGTTACATCATTATTTTTAACGGAGAGTTTTTTAATTACAAACAGCATCGCAAAGATTTATTGCGAAAAGGAATTCAGCTCAACAATGAAAGCGATACAGAAGTGTTGCTCAACTTATATATTCTCGAAGGTGAAAAATGTTTAGATAAAGTGAATGGTTTTTTTGCGCTTGCAATTTATGATAAGCAGGAGCAAACGGTTTTCATAGCGCGCGATAGAATGGGTGTGAAGCCGCTTTTGATTTTTGAAGATGACGATCAACTTTTGTTTGCATCTGAAATGAAATCGCTTTTAGCTTTTGGTATCCCCAAGGAGTTAGACGAAGTTTCGCTGTTTACTTATTTGCAATTGAACTATATTCCTGCGCCACATTCTATTTTTAAAAATGTGCGCAAGATGCAGGCCGGCAGTTTTATTAAGATTGATTTAAAACGTCAGCAACAAATAAGACATCATACCGCAGCCCTTGAAAAAAAGTTTTATGAAATTCCTTTCAAAGAAAAATTAGCAGCAGTTGATTATGAACAATCAAAAAAGAAACTGTATGAGTTGATGGATGCAAGTGTGGAAAGGCGGTTGGTTGCTGATGTTCCATTGGGTGCATTTTTAAGTGGAGGAATTGATTCAAGTGTGATAACAGGAATTGCTGCACAAAAAACAAAAAACTTAAATACTTTTTCTATCGGTTTTAAGGATGAGCCTATGTTTGATGAAACTAACTTCGCACAAATGGTTGCGAAGAAGCACAACACCAATCACACAGTTTTCAGCCTGACCAATAATGATTTGTTTGAAGTGCTGCATGATGCATTGGATTATATTGATGAACCATTTGCAGATTCATCGGCTCTTAATGTTTTTATTTTGAGCAGACACACACGCAAGCATGTAACGGTTGCATTAAGCGGTGATGGTGCTGATGAATTATTTGGCGGTTACAATAAGCATCGTGCAGAGTGGATGATGCGTAATAATCCTTCATTCGTTCAATCAGCAAAATTATTTTCCTCTCTACTGAAACCAATTTCAGGTTCGCGCAATTCGAAGATTGGAAATAAAATAAGACAGGTGCATCGCTTTGCCAAAGGCGCACAACTTACAGCGCAACAACGTTACTGGCGCTGGTGTGCTTTTATTGATCATCAGGATGCAGAAAAATTATTGCAATTAAAATCAACACAGTTTCTCGAATATCAAAACCGTAAAAACGAAATCATCAAAAACATAAACGGTTCATCAGATATGAATGATGTGTTTGATGCTGACATGCATTTGGTTTTACAAAATGATATGCTCACCAAGGTTGATTTGATGAGCATGGCAAACAGCCTTGAAGTGCGAACACCGTTTTTAGATTATGAATTGGTTGATTTTGCTTTCACGCTTCCATCAGAATTTAAAATTGATAAAACTGTTCAAAAGAAAATTGTAAAAGACACCTTTAGAAATTTATTACCCGAAGAAATTTTCAATCGCGGCAAGCAAGGCTTTGAAGTGCCATTGTTGAAATGGTTTCGCACCGAATTAAAATCAATGATAACCGATGATTTATTAAGCGATGCATTTATAAAAGAGCAAAACATTTTTAACCTCAGCGAAATTCAAAAATTAAAAACACAATTGTTTTCAAATAACCCGGGTGAGATTCATGCGAGGATATGGGGATTGATAGTATTTCAATATTGGTGGAGGAAGACGATTGACGTTTAACAGGTCGTAGGGGCGAAAAAACTTTCGCCCTTTTGGCGCGTATAATGGTTCCGTAAAAAAAGGGCGAAAGGTTTTTCGCCCCTACATAATCTGCACATATAACATTATGCGAACGAAAATATTTATGATTTATAAAATTTATCTCCTTTCCAATTTCGCGGATTATTGATGATGTAATTGGAAATATTCTGATACGCCTGTTCATCGCGAATAATGTGTTCATAGAAATCGCGTTGCCAAACAGGACGCCCGCGCGGAAATTCATCAGCCCTGTTTTTTCGGAACCAATTTGTAACACCGGTTTTGTATCCGCGAACAATTGAACCAACGGTTTTTGACGGTGATTTGAATTGTGGTGATAATTTAATATTGGTCGGTTCTTTCGGTATATTTTTATTTGTTGAATTGGTTGGCCCATGGGACAATGGTATGTTTGCGGGTAGGGGCGGAAAACCTTCCGCCTTTCTTTTACCATCATCAACAGTATCATCATCGCGAATATTATTATTTGCGGTATTGTTTTCGGGGATGGGTGTGTGTTCGGGCGAAAGGTTTTTCGCCCCTACGTTTTCATGACCCGAATCATCATTCGAACTGATTTCATCATTCACCAACACGGTTGTTGTATTTGCTATTTCAATTATGCCGTGGACATGATTGGGCATTATAACATGTTCATGCAAAATTACATTCGGAAAATGTTGCGGAATTTCAAACCAACATTCCTCTGCAATTTTACCCGCATCGTTAAATAGCATTTCATCATTTGAAATAGTACCAAACAAACATTGCATATTATAACAGCATATAGTAACGAAATACAAACCTTCCTGCGAATAATCATATCCCTTTAAACGAATAGATTTACGGTGATGTGTTTGCGGATTGTATTTCATATTTTAATGTACAGGTTATGGGTTTTAAGAGATAGAATTTAGTTGAATAAAAAAGCAATCTTTTGTAGCCCGTGCTAATATTGGCAACCTCGGCTAGTGCAGATTATGGAGAACAAAAATTGCTTGCATAAATATAGAAATCATTTTAAACAATGCGAATAATAGCATGCCAATACCCGGGATAATTCTATTCCTCTTTCAACTCTTTCAACGCAGCGCATGCATCAACATATCCTGATGCACATGATTTCCGGTAATCGGACAAATATTTTTTATCACCAATATTATAATAGCAGGTGCCACGGCTGAAATAGCATAAATTACAAGTGCTGTCAATAGCGATTGCATTGGTGTAATAATAAATGGCTTCCGTTAGTTTGTTGTTCTTCGTTGCATCTGAACATAGTTGACTTTCCTTCAAAGAAACTTCGCCCAGGAGCATATTTGTTGAAACACTTTCAGCGCTTAAAGCCATGGCAGCTTTGAAATAATGCCGTGCTAATCTAAGGTCGTTTGTATCATTTGATTGGAGCTTTTTTAATCCATCATTAAAATATTTTTCTGCATCGCGATTGTTATTGTATGATTGATTTTTTGAAATCCTCTTGTTGTAATT
>JBDTRM010000196.1:0-11477 GCA_039931675.1 Bacteroidia bacterium
GAACCCACGTTAGCGGTTTGTTCTCCTTTTAAGTTGGCTAACTTCCGGATATTCGGAACAGCATCAATCATGGCTTCAATCTTAACCTGTCCGGAAGTATAAGCCGATCCGGTTGAACTTGCTCCGGCACCGGCTATAGTTCCTCCGGTGGCACACACTACTATATTAGGCAGCTTTTGAGCAACAAGTGCTACGCTCATTAACAGGAAAACACCTGTCAATGTGATTTTAAAATAGTTTTTAATTGTTATCATAATTTTAGAATTTAATTGATTGTTTTTTGATTTTTATATTATTAATAGTTTTTGATTTTTATTTTATTAATGATTATTATTTCTGTCCGGTCATTGCTGCCGGGTCCATCATTTTTTTAATCTGATCCTCAGTCAATAATTTCTTTTCGCGGATCAATTCGAGGATTCCTTTGTTAGTTGCCAGCGCTTCTTTAGCAAGCTCCGTTGTTTTTTCATAACCCAACACAGGGTTGAGAGCGGTCACAATACCAACGCTGCGTTCAATATAATGATCGAGCACACTTTTATTCGCGGTAATTCCATCAATACAGTTTTTGCGGAACAAAGGCAGGGTCTTATAAAATAAAGCCTGTGATTCCATAATAGAAGTAGCCACTACAGGTTCGTAAGCGTTAAGCTGAAGTAATCCGTCACGCGATGCAATTGTAACTGTCATGTCATTACCGATTGCTTTATAACAAACCTGGTTCATCAACTCAGGCATAACAGGATTTACCTTACCGGGCATAATGGATGAACCGGGCTGAAGGGCGGGTAAATTGATTTCAAAAATTCCTGTACGCGGACCCGATGCAAGAAAAATTAAATCGCTGCTGATTTTAGACAAAGTAACAGCAAGGTTTTTTACTGCCGAAGAGTACATCACAAATGCCTGCAAACTGCTTGTTGCGGCAATCAGGTCGTGAGACAACACCATTGGCTTTCCGGTAATTTTTGTAAGCTGTACAACACATTTTTCAGCGTAACCCGGTGTGGCAGTTAACCCCGTACCAATTGCTGTAGCACCCATATTCTCTTCATATAAATAAGCTTCAGATTTACGCAGGGCATCAATAGCGCTCTCAACCTGGTTGCCAAAACCATGAAACTCTTGTCCTAATGTCATGGGCACAGCATCCTGACCTTCGGTGCGTCCCATCTTAAGCAGGTCTTTAAATTCATCTCCTTTTTTATGAAAGGCATCAGCAAGCAACTGTGCTTCTTTAACAAGCTTATCATTGTGTAGTAACAACGCAACGTGAATGGTTGTAGGATACACATCGTTGGTTGACTGCCCCATATTCAAATCATCATGAGGCTCAAGATACTGGTATTCTCCTTTTTTATGACCACCCATTTCAAGCCCGACATTTGTAATTACTTCACACGCATTCAGATTAGCAGAAGTACCGGCTCCGCCATTATACAAGTCCACCAGGAACTGGTCGTGATATTTTCCATCAATTATAGCCTGGCAGGCTTTTTCAATCATATCAAGCCTTTCCTTCTTCATGCTTCCGACTTCAAAATTAGCGCGGGATGCAGCTAACTTTACCATAGCATAAGCCCGCACGTAGTCAGGATAAAAATTTGTTTTTACCCCGCTCACCGGGAAATTCTCCAGCGCACGTGCAGTCTGCACACCATAGTAAGCATCATTAGGAATTTGCTTTTCGCCAAGTAAATCTTTTTCTGTCCGTGTCTGAGCATTAATGCTTTGACAAACGAAAAAGAATACAATCAATGTCATTAGTTTTTGTGTGTTCATAATAATAGTCGTTTAAAATATAGAGTGAATTGTTAAAGTAAAAATGATTGTAAAATTAAACCTGCAATAACCGTAGCTAACACCGTTACTATACCCGGAAGCATAAAACTGTGGTTAAGCACATATTTGCCTATTCGTGTTGTACCGGTGCGGTCGAATTGAATTGCTGCCAGCAGGGTAGGGTAGCCGGGTATAAAAAAGTAGCCATTTACTGCGGGGAAAATACCGATAAGGTATGCCGGGGATAACCCGAGCGATAAACCCAATGGTATAAGCGCCTTGGTAGTAGCAGCCTGGCTGAAAAGTAAGATGCTCAGCACAAACAATGCAAAAGCAAATGACCAGGGATAAGCAGTTACTATGCTTCCTAATGTGCTTTCAATAACTGCAGCATTATTATCCATAAATGTGCTGCTCATCCACACTACTCCAAAGATAGCAATAGTAGCAGAGCCGGCCGAACTAAACAAACTTGCCTTAGTAACTGCGGCTGCAGTAGTATTTGCAAATAGAATAATCAACCCGGTAGCGGCCAGCATAATCATCATAATCATAGAGGCTATCTGAACCTGGCCCGAAGCATTCACAGCAAAGTTTGGAACAAATCCTTCTTTGCCTGAAAAATTCGGTAGCAATGATGGTGAAGAACCAAGAATAACAACAGTTAATACTGCGAGGCCAAAAATTATTACAGATTTAATAGCACCTGGTTTTAATGCTGTTGTTTCACCCTGCTCCCCAGCTTCCATACTTTTAGCGAATTCAGGGTCTTTCATTTTTTCAAGAAATTCAGGGTCATTGCTAAGCTCTTTACCGCGTTTTAAAACGAACAGAATTCCGATAATCAAACCTATTAAGGTGGAAGGAATACAAACCAGTAGTATGGCACTGAGTTTTACACCGCTGGCGGCTAATATAGAAAGTAGCGCAGCCGTTGCAGCAGAAACCGGGCTGGCAGTGATGGCTAAACTTGAAGCAATTACACTCATAGTTAATGCCCTTTCGGGGCGCACGCGCGCTTTGGTTGCAACCTCGGCTATAATTGGCATAATAGAATAAGATATGTGCGCAGTGCCGGCAAACAAAGTGAAAAAATAAGTTACTAAAGGTCCGAGGATGGTGATTTGGCCGGGATGACTTCGTAATATTCTCGCTGCAACATTGACTAAGTAATCCATTCCGCCTGCCGCTTGCAATGCAGCGGCAGCAGTTACCACGCTCATGATAATAAGCATTACTTCAAGCGGAGGGCTTGAAGGTTGCAGACCAAATACAAAAAGCATTATCAGCAATCCAATCATTCCCATCACACCTAAACCAATACCCGACATACGGGAACCGATAAAAATGCAGGTTAATAGAACTGCAAGCTGAAGTAACATAGTCAGGAGTGATTAATGCTGATTAGCAGGGATACGTGGTTAATTTTTTTTGAACAAGATTAATGTCACTGAGTGCAATGCTATAAACTTACTTCAATTAGAAATAATGGAGTTTTAATTAATGGCAAAGATTGTTATAATATATTGAGTACTAAAAAAGAGGGGAAATTAAATTAAGTCCTGATACGATTTGTGAACTCATTTTATACTCAAGATTAAACAAAACCATTTCTTCATTTAAAAATGTCTGGGTAACATGAATTACATCAGCATTAAAGGTTATTAATGCGAATCATGACCCGATAGCTATCGGGTTGAAAATAATATACAATTCGCGGAACTTTGATGCTGGAGAACCCCGACCCGTCTGTGGCGGCAATGTCATTTAGTTAAGGCGAATTGGAAATTCAAAGTTATGTAAAAACCAACCCCGAATGGGGTTGCCTGTGAATAACCACCGGTAACACCGGTGGAAAGTATGATGTAATAATGATCAACCACGAAGTGGTTTCCCGTGATGAGTAGCAATGGTTAGTGTCAATGATAAGAGCATTTGTTACCGTTATTACAGTTAACCCCATTCGGGGTTATTTCGTGGTGCATTCTGTTTTCCACCGGTTATACCGGTGGTTATTCACAGGCAACCCTATTCAGGGTTGGTAGGCTGTTAATCCTTAACTTAACGACATTGCCCGCCACAGGCGGGTCGGGGTTGTGCTTACAACAAACTGAAAAATCAATTCCAACCCGATAGCTATCGGGTCTTGATTCGCATTATTTTGATAATTCTATTTTTGCAACATCATCTTTGCGATTGCCATTTTATAAATTGAGTGTATGTTTAGTTATATAAGAATCTTTATTTTTTTTATTCTTTTTGAAACTACATCATTCGTTTCAGTTGCACAGAACTCTGATTCACTTCTTTTAATGAAACCTAAGGAACCTTTGGACTTGCCTATCATAAAGGATTCAACTAATAAAGTTATTAGTAAACAATCAAATCTTAACAGTAACTCACCGGATACAGTATTTTTAAAAAACGGAGATAAGATAACAGGCAGAATAATTTCTTTAGAACAAGGAAGACTGAAGATAGATGCACAAGGCCCAGGAATGGTTAATATAAAGTGGCATAAAATATCTACTATAAATGGAGGTAATCGCTTATATAAAGTAGAAGACCTTCATGGTGTAAGATATATCGGACTCATACAATCTTCAACAGATACCGGTAAAATAATGGTAGTAAACGAACACCGCTATGAACTTATGATTGAAGATATTCTGCGCATATTTCCACTTGAAGAAGAATGGTATCTCGGATTTAAAGGTAGCCTGGGAGGAGGCGTTAGTTATACCAAATCGTCTGATGTACTAACCTCTAACGCAGAGTATAACCTTTACTATGTCATTTCAAAGTGGAGGTTCAGAAACAATTTCTCTTTTATTTCGACAAAAACAACTGATGAAACATCATCACTTAGAATTGAAACTAATTTTCAGGCGCTTTATGCTTTACCGCACAAATGGGTTTTGTCTGAAATAAATTCTTTTAACAGGAATGATGAGCTGGGGATTAAATCAAGAATTTCATTTGGATTAGGAGGTGGTAACAATATTGTTCAAACCGACAGGCAAAGGTTACTTATACTAACAGGAATTATACACAATTCGGAAAAGAATATTGAATCAAATGATGCAGTTTCAAATTTTGAATGGCCGGTTACCATTCAACATACTGTTTACAGTTTCATGAGGCCGGATTTAACCTCAGCGATATACCTTGCATCTTATGTAGGAATTACCGAAAAAGGTCGTTATCGTTTTGATGCAAATGCTGATATTACCTGGGAGTTTATAACAGATGTAAAATTACAAGTTTCTGTTTACTATAACTTCGATAACAAAGCTGTGGAAGGAAAAACATCTGAACAGGATTATGGAACCATTCTGTCATTGATTGTTGATCTCAAATAAAGATTTCACCTTTTGATTAGAAGATGTCAATGGAAATGTTTCTATGCTGCTAATAGTAACTATCAGAATATATGTAAAGCGCAAGGAGTTAACATTGCCGGGGATTTAATTGGTGATACTCCTTACAAAATCCCTTTCGGAATAATTTTCATTGGCATTAGCTTCAGATTCTTTTTAAATCCGGCTTCTTTATCAGGATTGTAATTTAAAGTTGTTTCCCAACAGTTTTCAGGTTTTAATTCTTCTTCAATTTCCTTTAAAACCCCTGCACTGATACTTGCTGAATGAATTATTGTAACACATTCTGTGTTCAGATTTGCACTTCGAGGGTCAAGATTAAACGTTCCTATTACCGTAATGTTTCCATCTATTACCATTGACTTCGCATGTAAGCCGAAAGTAGGAGTGAAGTTCATTTTTTTCTGCAATGCTCCCGTCATGATGTTATATCGAATCGCAGCATCGGGTTTATATTCAAAAATGCGAACACCTGTTGAAAGCAATGCTTCTCTGTCTCGTTGGTATCCGCTGAACGCTTCGAGGTTATCAGTTGATGATAAACTATTAGTCATTATTTTAACTTCAACACCACGAGCCACTGCATCTTTAAAAAGTTGTTTCCCTAAATCAGTTGTAATTAAATAAGGTGATTGAATGACTATTGATTTTTTTGCTCCATTTACTAAATTGATCAAAGCGGTAGTAGAACCACCGCCACCGCTCAAACCTTTTGATCCATCATTTTTGCCGGGAATATCACTTACAAACTCAACACTGTCAACCCATTGAAATGTACCTGATTTTTGAATGACACTAAGAGCTTGTGGAACGTTTGTGATTTTGTTTCGCACTTGCAGCCAAAAATTATTTGAATCACAGGCATATTGATGAAGCGTTTCAAACTTGTTTGCATCAAATTTAAAATCTGAAGTATCAACTAATTCAGTAATTGCATGACTAATAGGGCTGTTCCAGAATCCATTAAATGATTGTTGCACTTTGTTTACTACGCCACCAATCAATAAAACATCGCGGTCGCGAAAATTATATTCATGATCATAATCGAAATATTCATCTGCAATATTTCTTCCTCCGGTAATTACAACCTTACCGTCAACCGTAACAGTTTTATTATGCATGCGTTGGTTGGCGCCAGCAAAATCAGTTCTGAAACCATTAATTTTTTGAAAGAAATTTTTACCAACGTTAGTGGTAGGATTATAGATTTTAATCCCGATGTTGGGATGCGAGTCCAAAGTCAGCAAACTTTTTTCATCAGCTTCCACCATCACATCATCAACCAATATTCTAACAGTTACTCCCCTGTCTGCAGCACGAACAAGATAGTCGGCAGCAATTAAACCCACATTATCAGCCGTAAAAATAAAGTACTGCACATCAATTGTTTCTTCAGCATTCTCGCATAACCATGCACGTGCCACCAATGATCCACCACCATCTTCTAAAACATAAACACCTGTTTTGTGCAGCATCAAATCTGAAAACTGATTGAGCGCTTTTGAAATACCGATCATTGTATCACAATGAATACATGAACAGAAATCAGGAGTTTTAATTGCTTCCTTTTTTGTTTCTGAGGTGCAGGATTGCAACAGCAGTGCAAATAAGAACAGGGAAGTTAATTTTTGCTTTCTAAGATTAACTACATTTCTTAAGAAATTTTTATCGGACATTTATCGGACATTTATCAGGTTTATCGGACATTTAACGGTAAATATATCTTGATGATTTCTTCACTCCCTTCCTGGTAAGTAAATTTTTGCCAACTAATTCTGTCAAGTCTCTCCTGGCTGTTCTATCTAATAAATTGTTCAAATATAAATTACTTAAACTTAACTAAAGGTTTTGCTTGCATCTCAACAGTTGCCGTTGTACGCCAATCATCGCAATTGATAACAGCAGGTTTTTTTAACAAACCACATCAACCAATACACCGGTGCTTTATAACGGTAGTCTTCAATAAGCACTCTAATAGTTTTATGATTATCCCGTTCCGAAACATCGGAATCGGGAGGAAAATAAATGCAACCATTATCACAAAAGGATTTGAACAAGTACAAACAAGGCGTTGCTATTTCATCACAGCAAGACCGCGCAAGCGAAGACGCCTTGCGTGAGCGACAACTTGCGTGAGCGACAAAAGGAAACTTGTCAGGAGCGGGGCTTCGAGAGAGACTATGGAGGAGCGGTGGGTGTTGTCGCGTCACAGGATTGCGAGAGTTATGCTACCAGAAACTCAGACTACCCCACCACAAGCCGGAGGCATTGCGGTAGCACTTCGAGAGAGACTATGAAGGAGCGGGGAAAGCATGTGCTTATCAAACCGTTGCCGAGTAGTTCGTTGTTTTTATTTTTGGGGTGAACAGAGTCGGCAATTAAGAAACTTAAACATCTTCAAAAAATTCCTGAATTGAGATTTCAAAATAGTCACATATTTCAAGGAGGGTTGCAATAGTCAGATTAGATTTTACAGTTTCTACTCTGCCAATATGGATGCCGGTGTCATTATAAAAATCTTCCTGAGTAAGGTTGCGCTCAATTCTTAGTTGCTTAATCCTTTTAGCAACATTTATTAAATATTTTTTATTTGTTCCGCGTCCCACGAGAACAAATGCACCAAATCAGAATATATTTATTAATGACATATATGTCAAAATATTAATTAACATTGCACCCACCTCAACAGCCTTAAATAACTGCATGAATGATCGTTAAAATTTCATCTTAAATAAAAAATGTATTAATTCGCGTCATCTAAATCAATAAACTGAAATTTTATATCTCAATCACCCCATGAAAAGAATTTTAATTGTATTTTTTATTGTATCCAATTTTCTGAAAATTTCTGCACAACAATTAAAAGTAAACTGGGGAACCGACTTTAATAATAGTCTTACTTATACTGTTGCAAATGTGCTACTTGATAATGGAACCAACATTTATACAAGTTTTGAGCAAGCAAGTTATTACTCCATGTTGTTTGATAATACAAAAGTGAAACCTAGACTTGTAAAATGTGATGGGCACATGAAGCCGATTAAAGAAAGAGAATATACAACTGATCAAAAAAATGTTCAGTATTATGGTACTTATAATTTGGGAGGTGGCTTTTTTATTCTGACCTCGGTATATGATAAAAACAGCTCGCAACGAATAATGTATATGCAAAAACTAAACATGGAACTTGAACCGGATGGAGCGATCAAAGAGGTTATGAAAATTGCTGGTGAGAAAGATGAGTTCCCCACTTGTAATATTTGTTTTTCCGAAGATTCATCAAAAGTTTGCATAATGGTAATCAAGCCCTCAAAAAAGAAGGAAAATATCAAGATGGCTTTAAAAGTTTATGATGCATCATATAAGCCTGTGATGGAGAAACAATTTGAAATTGAAAATTCAGAAGATGATAAAATTGTAATAGGTGGAAAAATGGTTAATAACAAGGGTGAGGTTTACATTATGAGCAAGGAATTTATTAATGATAATAAGAAAGAAGAAACTAAATCGGAGATGGGTAAAAGAGTACCAGGTTATAGTATAGTGCTTACAAAGCATATGAATGAAACAAGTGCAAAAAGAATCTCAATGGATTTAGGAGAAAGTTTTTGTTATGAATATTACCTGGGTTCTGATCACAAGGGTAATCCTGTAATTATTGCACAATATGAAGAAGAGTTCGCCTCAGGCATAAACGGAATTTACTTTTACAAAATTGATAATGCAAAAGAAACCATTGAAACAAAAAAGTATGAAATTCCACAGGCTATAGGAGAACGCGTTACTGAATTTCAGGGAGATAAGATAGGAAGTAAAAAGCCTGCCATAAGTCGCGGTTTCTCTGTAAGAGAATTTAAAGTTTATGATGATGAGTCAATGGCCTTTGTGCTTGAAAGAAATATTTATAGCAATGGTGAATTTTATTCTGATGCTATTTTAGTGGGAAAGCTAGATAAGAATTGTGAAGTAAAGTGGTTTAACTATATTCCTAAACTTCAACATTATAGTGGCTTTTCAAATTTCCTTTATCATGCTACCATGTTTCACAATGATAAAATATACATTTTTTATAATGACGCATTGGCGAATGAAAACTATGATTTAGTTAGCAGCGATAAGGCTCCGAAAAGATTTCAGCAGACTAAAATGAACCTGACCATGGTTATAATTGATCAAAATGGTAAAATGAGCAAATCCATTATAGGATCAAAAAATGATTTTGATACTGATATTGATATTGGTAGATGTAGTCAGATAAGCGAAAACAGAATGTTATTAGTAGGGTATAAATACTTTGCCAAGGAAGTAAAGTTAGGCACTCTCGAATTTTAACAAGACGCTATCACATCAGCAAGCAGAGGGCTTAGAAGAAGAAAAATTATTTATCATTGCGCACATCTCAACAGCCTTGAAAGAAATGCTTGAGTCCGAATCTTTAAAATTTAACTTTAATAAAAACAAAATCATTTACTCATGAAATCAAAAATTTACATACCTGCTATTTTACTTGTATTATTTTTTTTCCTGTTCGGGCAATTAGTAAATGCTCAATGGGTACACACCTTTGCCACTGGATGGTCAGGGCAGACACATGCGTTAGCATTACGTGGCACACATATATTTGGGGGGGATACTTATGGAGGAGGCGCTTATGAATCTACCAATAATGGAACTACCTGGGTTACAAAAAATACAGGCTTGAGCTATACGAATGTTGAGTCATTATTAGTAAATGACACAACTATTTTTGCAGCAACAAACGGAGGAGTGTTTCGGAGTACGATAAATGCCACTTCATGGACTCAGCTAACCAATGGGTTGTTTGTTGGCCCGTTTATAACTGTAGGTTCATTGGGTTCTATAATCTTTGCAGGGGCATTTAACGGCTCGGTTTTTAAGTCAACAGATAATGGCAATACCTGGATTAATGTAACTGGTCCTCTTCAAACCTCAGCAAACAGTACAAAATGTTTTGAAGCATTAGGTTCTAAAATTTTTGCAGGAACTTATAATGGTGGGGTATTTTTATCTACTGATACTGGAAATACATGGACAGCCGTGAATTCAGGTCTGACAAATCTGGCAGTGTATTGCCTGGAAGCAATGGACAGCACACTCTTTGCAGGAACCGATGGTGGTGGTGTGTTTAAATCCACTGATAATGGCACTACATGGTCAGCAGTTAATACTGGTTTGACAGCTATCGGTGTAAGGGCACTAAAAAGTGTTAGGACAAACCTTTTGGCCGGAACATCAGGGGGAGGTGTTTTTGAATCCTCAAATAAAGGTGGTAACTGGACAACGTTAAATAACGGAATGACAGCTACATCTATAATATCTCTAGGTGAAAATGGAAGCAGACTTTTTGCTGGTGCAGGAAGTACTGGTGGAATGTTTTACTATCCCTGTTCATCAACATCAACAATTTATCAAACGGGTTGTAATAGTTATACTTCACCAAGTGGTAATCATACCTGGACAACTTCTGGTATTTATACAGATACCATTGGTAATATGCATGGATGTGACAGTATAATTACAATAAATCTTACAATCAAAAACAATACATCATCATCGCAAACAATTACTGCCTGCGGCAGTTATACATCACCAAGCGGAAATTATACGTGGACCACATCAGGTGTTCATAATGATACGATACCTAATGCTGCGGGTTGTGATAGTATAATTACGATTAACCTTTGGATTAATCCATTACCTGTTTCATTTTATACTTTATATCCTGATACAACAATTGCGCATAATTGGTTTGCAATAAATCAATGCACTGGTACACCGCCTTTAACTTATGTCTGGAATTGGGGTGATAGTTCTGCTGTTTCAACAGGTGCAACACCATCACATACATATGCAGATTCGGGTTACTATAATATATGTGTTACTGTAACTGATGTCAATGGTTGTGTTAATGCTTATTGTGATTCGTCAACTTTTTTAAATAAAGGAAACAGTAACATACCTGTTACTATAAATGTTATTGCAAGTGGTATTAAAGATATTGATGGTAATTCAGCAATAAATATTTCTCCAAATCCTGTTGACGATGTGCTTAATGTTTCACTTAGTAAACCTTTGGATGCAAACAGCATAATTACCATAAGTGACATACAAGGCAGAGTAGTTAAAGAAGAAAAGATTTCACAAAATAACTTACAAGCTATGCGAATAAATGTAAGTGCGCTTTCGCGGGGAGTTTATTTGCTCAGGATGGATGAGGTGGTAAAGCGGTTTGTGAAGATGTGATAAAAAGATGTTTTAATAAAAAAGCCTTTCAGGAATCTGAGAGGCTTTTTT
>JBDTRM010000197.1:0-17822 GCA_039931675.1 Bacteroidia bacterium
CGTTCAAAAGTTGTTGTTCAAAAGGAAATGACCTTTATGGAGAAGATGTATCTGCCTGCAATTGTTGGCGGATTAAGAATCACATTAAGTCACTTCTTCAAAAAGAAACCGACAATAAATTATCCTGAAGTCCAGCGACCATTTGCTCCCGTATATCGCGGTCAGCATGTGTTGAAGCGTGATGAACAAGGTCGTGAAAACTGCACAGCTTGTGGCTTGTGTGCAGTTGCGTGTCCTGCGGAAGCAATAACAATGACAGCGGCCGAGCGAAAAAAGGGAGAAGAGAATTTATATCGAGAAGAAAAATATGCTTCGGTTTATGAAATAAATATGTTGCGATGTATATTCTGTGGATTGTGCGAAGAAGCTTGTCCCAAAGAAGCAATTTTCCTTACCGATAGGACAGTAAAAGTGGGTGTGCTTCGCGATGAATTTATTTATGGAAAAGATAAATTGGTTGAAGGTGTTGAAGCATCTCAACGAATTGATATTGGAAAACGTGGTGGCGCACATCGCAAATTTTAGTTGAAAAGAATCGAATAAAATGTTTCATACTTATCCCCTAAACTCTATTTTCGCGCGCTATTTAAAAATATGAGCCTCATAGCTTTTTACATACTTACAACGCTTTGCATTTTCAGTGCGCTGATGGTTGTCTTTTCAAAGAAACCTGTGCATAGTGTGCTGTATCTCATCTTTTGTTTTTTCACTATAGCAGGGCATTACATATTATTGAATGCACAGTTTCTCGCTATCGTTCACATAATAGTTTATGCAGGTGCAATCATGGTTTTGTTTTTATTCACAATCATGTTTTTAAATCTGAATGCAGAAATAGAACCTCATAAAAATAGTTTACTTAAAGGTGCTGCTGTTGTTTGCAGTGGTTTATTATTGTTAGTATTAATAAGCGGATTAAAAGGCGCAGAAACTTTACAGATTAATAATGGAATAGATAATCAAATGGGGATGGTAAAAAATCTTGGACTTGTTTTATACCAGGATTATCTGCTTCCGTTCGAAGTGCTATCAATATTGTTTCTTTCCGCAATGGTAGGGGCAGTGATGTTGGGTAAGAAAGAAATTCACTAATAGTTTTAAATTTGATTTTATCATAAATAAATATTGAAAATGATTTCGCGCGATACAAGACCATTGAATAATGTCCAATATGAACTTTTGAAGGTTATGTCTTCGGGGGTTTCGGACGAAACATTAATTGAGATTAGAAAACTAATTGCAAATTATTTGTTAGAAAAAGCAATGAACAGTGCCGATAATGCCTGGGATGAAAAAGGCTATTCAGAAGAGAAATTGAGAAAAATGTTAGAAGATGATAAGGCACGCAAGGAATGATAGTAGTATTAGACACGAATGTAATTATTGAATCAATTTCGAGAAGGTCTTCGAAAAATATAATTATACAAAGTTTAAGAAATCAGCATTTTCAAATTGCACTTTCAACAGAAATATTGTTGGAGTAACGAAGAAATTTTACAAAGATTTATGTCTGCTGAAGCCGCTGAATTGTTTATGTCATTTCTTGCTAACATTGACAATAAAATATTTATTGCTCCTAAAATGAGGATGAGCATGATTGCAAAAGATATGGATGATAACAAGTTTGTTGATTGTGCTTTTGCAGCAAATGCAGATTACTTAGTTTCAAATGATAAAGTGTTTAAGGTTTTAAAGACTGTTGAATTTCCTAAAATCAATGTACTTTCCATTGAAGAGTTTATAGAACTTATAAATAAAAATTAAAATGATTTTGCGCGACACAAGACCATTAACAAATCTTCAAATGCTATTGCTGAAGATGTATGAAGTTAATGTTTCAGACAAGGACTTGAAGGAAATATCAAAAATGATTTCGGAGTATTTTATGAAACTTGCTATTGATAGTGCAAATAAGGTTTGGATTGAAAAGGGTTATACGATTGAAAAAATCGAACAAATATTTGGTGAGATAAATTAAAAAGGAGAATGAATATCATCAACGAAATAGGAATCAACAATTATGTGTGGCTTGCCGCTATACTCTTTAGCATTGGAGTACTGGGAGTAATGTTTCGCAGAAATGCAATCATTATTTTGATGAGTGTTGAGTTGATGTTGAATGCAGTTAATCTTTTGTTTGCAGCATTCTCGGTAATGCACGGAGATGCAGGCGGACAGATAATGGTATTCTTTATCATGGCAGTTGCCGCTGCCGAAGTTGCTGTGGGACTTGCAATTTTAGTGTTGATGTATCGCAACGTAACATCAGTTGATATTGACACAATGAATAAATTGAAATGGTAAACTTGTGTAACAACGAACTTTAGCTTGTTCTATAAATATGAATCTAAAATCGCTTTTAGTTTTATTAATTCCGCTTCTTCCTCTTTTAGGTTTTGCATTCAATGGTTTATTGAATAAAAATCTTTCGAAAGGTATTGTTGGATTGGTTGCCTGTGGTTCAATATTTATTTCATTTTGTATTTCAGTATTTCTTGTTTTACAAATTTCATCGGGTGTTGCTTCACAATTTGATTGCACACTTACTGATTGGATTTCAGCAGGAAATTTACATCTCAATTTATCTTTTGTTGTTGACCGCTTATCCGCAATAATGCTTTTAGTTATAACAGGAGTTGGATTTCTTATTCATGTTTACAGCACAGGTTACATGCACGATGACGATGATTATGCAAGATACTTTTCTTACCTCAACCTCTTCGTATTTTTCATGTTGCTTTTAGTGATGGGAAGCAACTTCGTAGTAATGTTTGCAGGTTGGGAAGGTGTTGGCTTGTGCTCTTATTTGTTAATAGGATTTTGGTTTAAAAATACCGCATATAATAATGCTGCCAAGAAAGCATTTGTAATGAACCGTATTGGCGACCTTGGTTTTTTATTGGGGATGTTTTTAATCTTCAGCAAATTTGGTTCACTCGATTTCAATACTGTTTTTGAACTTGCAAAAAATGCAAGCACAGGTGATGTAACCATAACTGCTATCTGTATTTTATTGTTTATAGGTGCGATGGGAAAGAGCGCACAGATTCCGCTTTATACTTGGTTACCCGATGCGATGGCTGGACCAACGCCTGTATCTGCGCTTATCCATGCAGCTACAATGGTTACAGCTGGTATTTACATGATTGCGCGTTCTAACATTTTATATACTCTAAGTCCCGAAGCAGGTTTAATGGTAGCAGCAGTAGGAGTTGCAACAGCATTTTTCGCAGCAACTATCGGATTGAAACAAAATGACATTAAAAAAGTTCTTGCATATTCTACAGTTTCACAGTTAGGATATATGTTCGCTGCTTTGGGTGTTGGAGCATATTCAACAGGAATGTTTCATGTGGTTACTCACGCATTTTTTAAAGCACTTTTATTCTTATGTGCTGGCAGTGTAATTCATGCAATGAGTGGCGAACAGGACATTCGTAAAATGGGAGGGCTTCGAAAAAAATTACCAATAACACATCTTACATTTTTAATCGGAACGTTAGCAATTACAGGTTGTCCACCGTTTGCGGGATTTTTCTCAAAAGATGAAATTCTTGCTAAAGTTCATGGTTATGAAAATGGTGGAATGTTAATGTTTATTATTCTTTCATTCACTTCTGTAATGACTGCCGTTTACATGTTTCGTCTATACTGGTTAACCTTCTGGGGAGATTTCAGAGGTTCGCATCACCAGTCGGAACATTTGCATGAATCACCAATCAGCATTACTGTTCCTTTAGTAATCCTTGCAGTATTTTCAACCTTTGGAGGATTCATGGGAATGCCCGAATTGTTTCATGCACCCCACTTCTTAAATAATTTTCTTGAACCAATAATTTCTTTTGCAGGAATGCATAGTCATGAAGCATCAGAAACTTTTGAAATAACATTAATTGCCACTTCAATAATTGTCCTCGCAATTATTATTGCAGCCACGTATAACTCTTATGTTACAAAGCAGGTTGTTCCCGAAGAGGATTTTGAAGAGCGCGGCTTTGCAAAAGTGCTTTCGCACAAATATTATATTGATGAATTGTATGAAAATATTATCACCAAGCCTTTGCAGGCTATATCGCGGTTGTTAGGAAACTTTATTGAGAAGTATGTTATAGACGGTGCCGTTTTTGGCGTTAACTGGTTAATCAGAAACGGAAGCGCAACCCTAAGATTGTTACAAACGGGCAGTGTTGGATTCTATGTTTTCGGAATGGTGATTGGTGTTATTCTAATTTTTGTTTTTAAATTTTTTATCGGATAAATAAATTATGTCGGAGAGTTTACTGTTACTCTTATTGCCTTTAGCATCTATGTTTTTGACCATATTTTTCAGTGGCGAAAAAAGCATGGTCTCACGCGGGTCAATGGCAATTTCACTTATCCCTTTGCTTTACACTATTTGGGCATTAATACATTTCAATCCCGAAGGCGGAGTTCAGTATTCATTCAACTATGCATGGATTCCATCGTTAGGCATTAATCTTCATATCGGTTTGGATGGACTTTCCATGCTGATGATTTTGCTCACTAATTTTTTAGTGCCTTTAATAATTCTTGCTTCTGTTAATCGCAGCATTCCAAATCCAAATGCCTTTTACAGTTTATTGTTTTTAATGCAATTTGCTTTAATAGGTGTATTCCTATCGTTAGATGCATTTGTGTTTTATATTTTCTGGGAGCTTGCTTTAATTCCTATTTATTTTATTTGTCTTTTATGGGGAGGCGAATCGCGCGTTCGCATCACGCTTAAATTTTTCATCTACACTTTAAGCGGAAGTTTATTCATGCTTATTGGTATCATTTACCTTTATCTGCAAACACCTGGTGTACATACTTTTGATATTAATGCCTTCTATCAACTCAATCTTTCTTCACAGGAACAAAGCTGGTTATTCTGGGCATTCTTCCTCGCATTTGCCATTAAGATTCCAATTTTTCCTTTCCATACATGGCAACCTGATACATACACAGATGCGCCCACAGCGGGTACCATGATGTTAGGCGGCATCATGTTAAAGATGGGGATTTATGGAATTATTCGCTGGATGATTCCTGTTATCCCGCAAGGAATTTTAGAGTGGCAAAATGTTGCGATTACACTTTGCGTTATCGGAATTGTCTATGCAAGTTGCATTGCATTGGTACAAAAAGACTACAAACGTTTAATAGCATATTCTTCAATTGCTCACGTAGGTTTAATTTCAGCGGGAGTTTTTACAATGAATATAATTGGACTGCAAGGCGCTACCATTCAGATGTTAGCTCATGGTGTTAATGTGGTTGGATTGTTTTTAGTAGCAGATATTTTATTTGCAAAAACAAATACGCGAATGCTCAATGAACTTGGCGGCATTGCAAACTCCCAAAGAATTTTTACAATCTTATTTGTAATCATCATGCTTGGAAGTGTTGCACTTCCACTTACTAATGGTTTTGTAGGTGAGTTCTTGCTGCTTAACAGCATCTTTAATTACAACGCAATTATGGCTGCCTTTGCAGGATTAACCGTAATACTTGGCGCTGTTTATATGTTGCGAAGTTATCAGTCAATTATGCTTGGCAATGAAACTGAAGCTTCGAAAAGATTTTTACCGTTATTATATAATGAACAAATAGTTTTAGTAGTAGTGGCAATAGTTATAATAGTTACAGGAGTTTATCCGCAACCATTATTAAAAATAGCCGAACCATCGTTGAGAGCAATTTTAGAAATGGCGAAGTAGAAATTGGCTTTGAGCTTTAAGCTATAGGCTGCAAGCCAATAGAGGAAAATAAATTTGAAAGCAGGATAATTATATACTGTTAAAGCTTGAAGCCGAAAGCCCAAAGCTCACAGCAAAAGAAAAATGAACACGATAATTACAATATCAGTCTTAGGTTTAACTGCAATGCTGGCAGAAATTTTCAGCTTTAAAAAGCTATTGCCATTATTGGTTTTCGGAGGATTGATTGTTGCGCTCATTTTCAATTTCAAAGATTGGAATACCAGCACATCTTATTACAATGACATGTTTCGTTTCGATAATTATGCGATTTTATTTTCATCGCTGATTATTGAAATTGCTTTAGTTTGGTTTTTAATTTCACAGGGCTTATTTAAGTCTGATAGCAGTCTTACCGACCATCATGCCATTTTACTTTTTTCAATTGTGGGAGCAGTTGTTATGACGGGTTTCAGCAATATGATTATGCTGTTTATAGGAATCGAAATACTTTCCATAAGCATGTATGTGATGGCAGCAAGTAATAAAAGTGATGTGCGTTCAAACGAAGCAGGTCTGAAATATTTTCTGATGGGAGCATTCGCAACTGGTTTTCTTTTGTTCGGGATTGCATTGATTTATGGAGTTTGCGCGTCATTCAACTTAGCTGCTATCGCAAATTATGTAAGCCTGAATGCAACTTCATTACCATCTATGTTTTATGCGGGATTGATTTTATTAATGTGTGGTTTGTTCTTTAAAGTTGCTGCTGTTCCATTTCATTTCTGGACGCCCGATGTTTACGATGGGGCGCCAACTACAGTTACTGCCTTCATGGCGACTATCGTTAAGACTGCTGCCTTTGCTTCATTTTTCAGATTGTTTTATACTTGTTTTGGCACAATTGCTACTTACTGGGTTCCAATCATGATGATTATTTCTGCTGTCACCATGATTATTGGAAATATATTAGCAGTAAGTCAGACAAGTTTTAAACGGATGCTTGCTTATTCAAGCATTGCACATGCGGGCTATATGCTTATGGCTATAATTGCATGCAACGCAACAGGCGCAAGTGCATTACTCATTTATGCTTATGCTTATGCTGCTTCGAGTTTAGGTGCTTTTGCATTTTTATATGTAATGACCGACCAGTTAAAAGATGAACGCATCGAAGCTATGAAAGGTTTGGGTAAAAAAAATCCTTTGCTGGCAATTATACTCACCATAGTTATGCTTAGCCTCGCAGGTATTCCTCCATTAGCGGGATTTTTTGGAAAATACTATATTTTTTATTCTGTAATTCAGCAAGGTTATATATGGATTGTTGTGGTAGCTGTAATCAGTTCATTAATCGGGGCTTACTATTATCTGCGCCCTGTTATCACCATGTTTCAACCATCAAAAGATGAAACTCCTGTGTTGCTTCCACCATTTACTCTTGTCTTTATGGGTTTAATTGCTCTTATCATTTTGTTGATCGGCTTTGCCCCTCAATTATTTATTGATTTGTTGTAAATATCTGGAGGATAACTTCCTCCAAATCCTTTTTGTCTTCATAATCGTAAATAATATTATTAGAAATTAATCACTCTTTATTCTGAAGTTTATTGGAATAATCTCAAAATAAGGCATTAACCTTGCTATAAAAGCTGATATTCAGCTTAATTTTTTTAAGTTTGCCTGAACCCTGAAAGCATGCTGAAGTGAATTGGATTTAAAATATGAGTTTGAACTTTACAATCATTACTTGCCGTTATTCTTTATTAATTTTAACCATATTAATAAGCAGTTTTAGTTTTTGCGATGCAGAAGTTAAAGCGGAGAAAACCTCATTTCCACCGGCAGGATTTATATTAACATTCAGCATCACGAATTATAATGGTTACGCAATTAGTTGCAATGGAGTCAATGATGGTGAAATAAATTTAATCATTTCAGGAGGAGTTGCTCCATTTATTATTAAATGGAATAATGGTGATTCCACATCAATAATTACAGGATTATCAGCAGGGTATTATCAGGTGATTGTTATTGATAGCATTGGTGATATTGATTCTATTGACGTGACATTAACCGAACCTCCTGTTTTGAATGTGAGTTTAGGTTTCGCTCAAAAAGAACCTTGCTATAATGACACTATTGGATATATTGATATTGATGTGAATGGTGGAGTAAATTCATTTTATACATTCCTGTGGTCGAACGGAAGCACTACAGAAGACATTCAAAATTTAGCAGCAGCGTTATATTCAGTTACGGTTACTGATCAGAGCAATTGTTCAGCCTCTCTATCTCAAGCCATTGTTCAACCCCCGCAAATTTTAATTTCATTAACCTCAGATACTTCATATTGTAATTTGAATAGTGGAGCTGTAAATGTTACCGGAAGCGGAGGCACAGGAGCGTTTAATTATTTATGGAACACCGGTGCGGTTACTTCAATTGTTACAAATCTCATACCGGGTACATATACTGTAACGGTAAGTGATGCCAATGGCTGCAATGTTTTGGATAGCGTTTCAGTTTTTGATGCTGCATCACCTGTTATAATTCTTGATTCAATTTACAATACAACTTGCTTTAATTTTGTTGACGGAAGTATTGAAATAACGGTTCAGTCGGGAACTTCCTTTTCCTTTGCCTGGTCTGATGGAAGCACAACAGAAGACATTGCAAATCTTATTGCTGGTAACTATTCAGTGACGGTTACTAATGAATTTGCATGCAAGGCACAATCTTCTTTTACTGTTCAGCAGCCTAATGAGCTTTTAATAAGTTTAACTGCAACTGATGAAAATTGCGGTCAGTCAAATGGCTCAGTTGTAAGCAATGTAACTGGCGGTACAGGTAACTACAATTATTTTTGGAGTAATGGTAACACGGCAACCTCAATTATCTCTCTGCTGGCCGGAACCTATACAATCACTGTTACTGATGATGCTTCCTGCACATCAGGTAATTCTGTTACACTATCAAATATTCCGGGACCTGTAATCTCTAATATCACTGCTATTAATGTAAATTGTAATGGAGGTACAGGGTCAATCACAGTTAATGTAAATGGTGGAGTTTTGCCTTACAGTTTTGCATGGAGTTCGGGAAGCACTGATCAAAATATATTTAATCTGCCTCCCGGCACTTATACTCTCACAGTTACTGATAGTAACAATTGTCAGGTAACTGTTACACAAATAATAACTCAGTCTGCTGCACTTTCAATTTCATTAGGTTCTACAAGCGATGGATGTAATCATCAATCAGGAGTCGCTTCAGCTATTGTATCAGGTGGCACACCGGGTTATATTTATTTATGGAGCAACGGTGAAACAAATTCCACTATCACTAACCTGTCTGCTACGGTATATACTGTAACAGTTAATGATGCACTTAATTGCAGTGTAACTGATTCTATAATTGTAAGTTCAACTCCATCACCATCTATTATTGTAAACCAGGTTGTTGATATTTCCTGTAATGGAGATAGTACAGGTAGTATTGATATATCAGTTACTGGTGGTAACTCATTTAATTACTTATGGTCAAACGGAGTCACTACAGAGGATAATTTAAACGTTCCTTCAGGTAATTATTCAGTTATCGTTACAAATGAATTCGGATGTACAACGAGTTTGTCCTTTACAATTAACGAACCATCACAGATTATTGTTAATGCTGTTATAACCGATGCAGTCTGTAATTTAAGTAATGGCAGTGCTGTGATATTGGCTTCGGGCGGCACCGGTTCGTTAAGTTATTTGTGGAGTGATGGTAGCACCCTTTCAACATTATTGTTGCTTCCGGCAGGAACATATATCGTAACAGTTACTGATGGTGTTAGTTGTTCAGTAAGCACTAATGTGAATATCAGTGATTTGCTTGGACCTGTCATTACAAATATCGCTGCGTCAAATGTAAGTTGTTACGGAGGAAGTGATGGTTCAATTGATGTCAGTATTTTTGGAGGCACGAACCCGATACAATATTTTTGGTCTGATGGTTCAACTTTGCAGGATATCACCTCCATTCCTTCGGGTACATATACGCTTACTGTTGTTGATGCTAATGGATGTCAAACGAGTGTTTCTCAAGTTGTATCTCAGCCATCTGTGATTAATATTACATCCTCAACTTTTGTTGATAGCTGTTCTTTAACAAGAGGGAGCATTAGTTTAAATATTTCAGGGGGAACTCCTGGCTATTCTTTTTTATGGTCAAACAATGCAACAACTTCAGCTATTGGTAATCTGAGTTCCGGAACCTATACTGTTACAGTTACAGATTTCAATAATTGCACTCAAACGGTTTCTGTAAGTATAATCCCATCCCCTGTTCCGAGCATTGTTACCAATTTGTTGCAGAATGTTTCCTGCAATGGAGGCACAGATGGTGCAATAAATATTTCTACCACCGGAGGTTTCACTTTTGATTTTGTTTGGTCAAATGGAAGTGTAATTCAAAATCAAAACTTGATTACCGCAGGAACTTATACTGTTACTGTTTCCAACAACTATGGTTGTACGGCCACTCAAAGTTATAGTATTACTGAACCACCATTAATTCAACTTTCGCTCAATTCAATTGACGCAACATGTGGATCAAACAATGGTTCTGTCAATGTTACGCCAAATGGAGGAACAGGCATACTAATTTATCTTTGGAATAATGGAAATACTAATTCTTCCTTAGTTAATATTCCGGGAGGCCTATATACAGTAACTGTTACAGATGATAATTTATGTTCAACTTCAGCTTCGGTTAACGTCCTTTCTCAAAATGGCCCTTCTATTACGAACATAGCACATTCAGATGTAAGTTGCAACGGAGGTAGCAACGGGAGTATAACGTTTTCCATAACAGGCGGAAGTTTACCTTTTCAATATGCTTGGAGCAATGGTTCTTCTGTTCAGAATCAGACTAACCTTACATCTGGAACCTATACGGTAACCGTAAGTGATGCGAATAGCTGCACAGCCATAGTATCTCAGGTTATAAGTGAACCTTCACAATTGAATTTAAATGTAGCAAGCAGTTCAAGCACTTGCGGATTGAGTAATGGAAGTGTTGGCGTAACTGTAACAGGAGGGACAGGAAGTTACAGTTACTTGTGGAACAATGGGAACACAACAGGAACAATAAGTAACCTTTCAGCAGGTGCCTATACTGTAACAGTTACAGATGGCAACGGCTGCACCGCAACTGGCAGTTCAAATATAACTGACCTTGGCGGGCCTAATATCACAAACCTAATCACCACTGATGTAAGCTGCAATGGAGGTAATAATGGAGGCATAAGCATAACCACTGTCGGAGGGACATTGCCACTTCAATATATTTGGAGCGATGGCAGCAGTACACAAAACATCAGCGGACTTGCATCAGGAACCTATACCGTAACAGTTACTGATGCTAACAATTGTTCTAATTCAATTACTCAAATCGTAACACAACCGGCATTACTGACAGCATCAATTACTACAACATCATCTACTTGCGGACAAAGCAATGGAAGTGCAACAGTTACGGCAGGTGGCGGAACAGGCAGCTATACCTACCAATGGAATACAGGAAATACCTTAAGCCAGATCAATAATGAAGCATCAGGAACATATACAGTAACAGTTACAGATGGCAACGGATGTGCACAAAATGCAACGTCAATAATCAACAACCAATCAGGGCCAAGCATCAACAGCATTACACCAACTAATGTTAGTTGTAATGGTGGTAATGACGGATCAATCATCACCAACACAAGCGGAGGTACAGCACCGCTTTCATACAGTTGGAGCAATGGAGCAACCACTCAAAGCATTAACAACCTTCTATCAGGCACTTACTCAATAACAGTAACCGATGCAAACGGATGCACGACCGCACAATCATCTATCATCACATCACCAACTGCGATAACAATAACGGCTACATCCACACCTGCAAGCTGTAACCAAAGTACAGGTAGTGTAAGCGCAACGGCAAGCGGAGGTACAGGCACACTGAATTATCTATGGAATACAAGTGCAACATCAACGATTGTTATTAATCTTCCCGCTGGAATCTATACGGTAACAGTGACTGATGCAAACGGATGTACGCAAACGGATAATGCCAACATCAGTAACTTAACAGGACCCGGAATCAGCAGTTCAACTACAACTAACGTAAGTTGTAATGGAGGAAATAATGGTAGCATCACAACAACCATCACGGGAGGCTCACCACCATTGACATATAGCTGGAATAACGGAACCACAACACAAAACAATAACAACTTAACAACAGGCAACTATACCTTAATTGTAACTGATGCCAATGGTTGCCAGGCATCTACAACAGAAATTATTGCAGAACCAACTGCCATCGCAACGGTTATGAGTTCAACGGTAGCAAATTGCAATACAAATGCCGGCACAGCAGCAGTAGCAGCAAGTGGAGGTACTGGTGCATTAAGCTACCAATGGAGTACAGGTGGTACTACGAGCACTATAAATAATTTGTTTCCCGCAGTTTATACAATAACAGTAACTGATGCAAACAGTTGTAGCACAACATCAACAGTAACTGTATCAGGGAGCAGTTTTCCTGTAATCGGATCAGCGATAACGAACAATGTATCATGCAGCGGTGGCAATAATGGCAGCATCAGCATCACAGTAACAGGAAACAATCCCATAAATTATCAATGGTCAGATGGGGTTACTACGGAAGATAGACTGAACTTAAACTCAGGAACATATACGGTAACTGTTACCGATACATATAGTTGCACTGTAACAGGTAGTTATACGATTACATCCCCATTAGCAATAACAATTACTCCAAATATCACTAACTCAACTTGCGGCATAAATAACGGCAGTATAAGTTTAACGGTAAATGGAGGTGCTGGAGGCTACAATTATTTGTGGAATACAGGAGCAACTACAAGTTCAATAAATAATATACTTCAGGGGAGTTTTCAGGTTACCGTTACAGACGGAAATGGATGTACAAAAATTGCCGCAGCAAATGTGAGCAGTGAAGCAAGTCCTGCAATCAGCAATGTAACAAGTTCTAATGTATCGTGCAACGGGGGGAGTAATGGTAGTATTACAATAATCACTACTGGCGGAACATTACCATTGTCATTCAATTGGAGCAACGGAATTACAACACAGAATCAGAATAATCTTTCATCAGGAACCTATACCGTAACAGTTACCGATGCAAATGGATGCACGGATGCAGCAACCCAGGTAATAATTGAACCCTCGCAGTTAAGTTTAAATGTTACAAACAACCCAGCTACTTGTGGATTGAGCAATGGCAGTGCACAGGTAGTAGTAAGCGGAGGCACTGTCAGCTACAGTTACTTATGGAACAATGGTAATACAACAAACAGTTTAATCAATCTTGCGCCAGCAACTTATAATGTAACAGTAACAGATGGCAATGGTTGTACAGCAACGGGGAGCTTAACCGTAACCAATCTTGACGGACCAGTTATCACAAACGTAACCGTCACCAATATAACTTGTAACGGAAGTAACAATGGAGGGATTAGCATCACTACCAGCGGAGGTGCAGCACCGATTCAGTATAATTGGAGCAATGGCATCAGCACACAAAATATAAGCGGACTTATCTCAGGAACCTACACGGTAATAGTTATGGATGCAAATAATTGTACAAACACAATCACACAAATTCTAACACAGCCGGCAGCACTGACAGCGTCAACCAGCGCAACTTCAAGTACCTGCGGACAAAGCAATGGCAGTGCAACAGTAACAGCAGGTGGAGGCACAGGCAGCTACACTTACCAATGGAATACCGGAAATACTTTGAACCTGATTAGTAATGAAGCATCAGGAACATACATAGTAACAGTTACAGATGGCAATGGATGCACACGTAGTGCAACAGCAGTAATAAATAACCAATCAGGACCTGTTATTGGCAGTATAACACCAGCACACGTAAGTTGTAATGGAGGCAATGATGGAACAATAACCATTAGCGTAACCGGAGGTACTGCTCCGATAACTTACAATTGGAGTAATGGAGCAACCACCGCAGGAAATAACAACCTTTCATCAGGTATTTACACAATAACTGTAACAGATGCAAACGGCTGCACAGCGACTCAATCAACTACCATAACCTCACCAACAATAATTTCAGTAACAGCCTCTTCAACAGCAGCAAGTTGTAATCAAAATACGGGCAGCGTAAGCGCCATTGCATCCGGAGGTACAGGCACGCTGAGTTATCAATGGAATACCGGAGCCATATCAACTATAGTTATTAATCTTCCCGCTGGTACCTATTCGGTAACAGTGACAGATGCAAACGGCTGTACACAAACGGATAATGCCAACATCAGCAATTTAACAGGACCTGCAATCAGCAATACAATTGCAAACGATGTAACTTGCAATGGAGGAAATAACGGAAGCATAACAACGAGCATAGCAGGGGGAACACCACCGTTAACCTACACGTGGAATAATGGAGCCACCACACAAAATAATAACAACCTTACAGCAGGCAATTATACTTTAACGGTAACCGATGCGAATGGCTGCCAGGCATCTACCACTCAGCTCATAACAGAACCATCAGCAATTACAGCCTTGATGAGTTCTGCAATAGCGAATTGCAATAACAATGTAGGCAGTGCCACAGTAACAGCTAATGGCGGCACAGGAACATTAAATTATCAATGGAGTACAGGTGGTATTACAGGAACAATAAATAATTTATTTCCCGGGGTTTATACGGTAACAGTAACAGATGCAAACATCTGCACTACCACATCATCAGTAACGGTACAGGGCAGTAACCCGCCAATAATCTCAGGAAGTATTGTGAATAATGTATCATGCCAGGGTGGCAATAACGGTGCGATCAACATTACCGTAACAGGAAATAATCCGTTAACTTATCAATGGTCAGACGGAAGCAGCGCAGATGATCGCTTCAATCTTGCTGTAGGAACCTATATAGTAACAGTTACCGATATTTATGGGTGTACTATAACGGGTAGTTATGATATAACCTCTCCGTCAGCGATAACGATAAGCCCGGCTATAATCAACTCCACGTGTGGAATAAATAACGGCAGCATAAATTTAACAGTTAATGGTGGTACGGGCAGCTATGTGTATTTATGGAATACAGGAGCTACCACAAACTCTCTAAATAATTTATTGCAAGGCAGCTATCAGGTAACAGTAACCGATGGAAATAGCTGTACAAAAAGTGCTACAGTAAATGTAAACAGTGTAACGGGCCCGGTGATAAGTAATATAACGAACACGAACGTAAGTTGCAACGGAGGGAGCAACGGGAGTATTACGCTATCCATAACAGGAGGAACGTTACCTTTTCAATATAACTGGAGCAATGGCTCAACTGTTCAGAATCAGAATAACCTTGTCCCGGGCCTTTATGCTTTAACGGTAACCGATGGAAATGGATGCACAGTTACAACTTCGCAGGTCATAACTCAACCTTCTCCCCTCAATCTGAATCCATCTGTGACCCCGGAAACATGCGGTTTAAGTAATGGCAGCGCAATGGTAATTGTTACAGGTGGTACCATTCCTTATTCTTACAATTGGAGTAATGGTGCCACAACATTATCAATAAATGCACTTTCCAATGGAACCTATACGATAACTGTTACTGATGGTAATAGTTGCATAAATATTGCAAATGTTAATGTCGTGAATCTAACGGGGCCATCTGTTTCTGCTTCAGCAGTTGGAAATATTTCTTGTTTTGGTGGATCTAATGGTTTCATTAATACAATTGTTTCAGGCGGAACATCACCATTTCAATATTTGTGGAGTAACGGATTTACAACCCAAAATGTGAGTAATCTGAGTGTGGGAATTTACACTATGACAATAACTGATATAAACAATTGTAGTGCAACTTTAACTCAAAGTGTATCTGAACCTGCTGTTTTGACGATGAATATTACTCCTCAACCTGCTTCATGCAACCAGGGAAATGGTCAGGTAAATGCAAATGCATTAGGAGGAACAGGGAATTTAAGTTTCTTATGGAATAACGGATCTACCGGTTCTTCAATCTTAAATGTTTTTTCAGGAACCTATACGGTAACTGTTACCGATGCTAATAATTGTACATTGAGTTCATCAGTTGTGGTGGCCAATCTGCCGGGACCGGCAATAACAAACCAGGTTGTTACCCCGGTATCATGTTATGGAGGAACCGATGGTTCGGTAAATATTTCTGTTTCGAATGGCACCTTACCTTTTCAATACAATTGGAACAATGGTGCCACAACTCAGAATATTAACAATCTTTCTGTAGGTACTTATTCATTAACTGTAACTGATGTTAATGGTTGTTCAATGTCCACGTCTTTATTTGTAAGTCAGCCACCACAAATTTTACTTGTTATTTCTTCAATTCCCCCGATCGGCTCTTTTAATAATGGAAGTGCAACTATTAATGCTTCAGGTGGTACCGGAACCTTTACATATTTTTGGAACACGGGTTATACAACTACTACTATAATAAATCTGAAACCCGGTGTTTATACGGTTACTGTTACTGATGCCAATAATTGTACAGCCTCTATGTCCCATGAACTTTTTAGTCAGAGTTGCCCGGATGTTATTAACGTTGTTTTTAGTGATGTGTCTTGCAATGGTGGAAGCGATGCTTTTATCAATATTACTGATACTGGTGGTTTGGCTCCAATTCAGTATTCGTGGAGTAATGGATCAACGACCCAGGACATCAATAATATTAGTGTAGGTACATATACTTTAATAATTACCGATGCAAATAATTGTGGAGATACGGCTGTTCAAGTGATAAACGAACCCACAGCGATCACAGCCAACACGACAACAGCTGCCAGCACCTGCGGCCAGAGTAACGGCAGCGTAAGCATAACCGCCAGCGGAGGTACAGGCACACTAACCTACAACTGGAATACAGGCGCGACAACGACCACAGTAACAAACCTAACATCTGGCACCTATACAGTAACTGTTACGGATGGCAACAACTGTGCAAAATCAGCCACAGCGATCATCACCGATCAGAACGGCCCAACGATCAACAGCATCACGCCAGCGAACGTAAGCTGCAACGGAGGCAATGACGGAAGCATTAGCGTAACTACAATTGGCGGCACGCTACCGGTAACCTATAACTGGAGCAACGGAGCGAGCACGCAAAATATCAACACGCTGACAGCAGGCACTTATACCATTACGATAAGCGATGCAAACAACTGCACGGCAACAGCATCAGCAGCGGTTACTGAACCAACAGTGATCACAGCCAATGCCACATCCACCACCAGCGCTTGCGGCCAGAGCAACGGCAGCGTAAGCATAACTGCCAGCGGAGGTACAGGCACACTAACCTACAACTGGAATACAGGAGCGACAACAACCACAGTAACAAACCTTCCATCGGGCACCTATACTGTAACCGTAACAGATGCAAACAATTGTACAAAAACAGCCACAGCGATCATCACCGATCAGAACGGCCCGGCCATCAACAGCATCACCCCAACGAATGTAAGCTGCAACGGAGGCAATGACGGAAGCATTAGCATCACAACAATTGGCGGCACGCTACCGGTAACCTATAACTGGAGCAGCGGAGCGAGCACGCAAAACATAAACACGCTGACATCAGGCACTTATACCATTACGATAAGCGATGCAAACAACTGCACGGCAACATCATCAGCAACGGTTACTGAACCAACAGTGATCACAGCCAACACAACAACAGCCGCCAGCACATGCGGCCAGAGCAACGGCAGCGTGAGTGTAACAGCAAACGGAGGCACAGGCACACTGACTTACAACTGGAATACAGGAGCCACAGCGAGTACAGTAACGAATCTCGCGTCAGGCACCTATACGGTAACAGTTACGGATGCAAACAATTGTACAAAAACAGCCACAGCAATCATCACCGACCAAAGTGGCCCAACGATCAACAGCATCACAACAACCAACGTAAGCTGCAACGGAGGCAATGACGGAAGCATCAATGTAACAGCAAGCGGGGGAACGTTGCCAATAACTTATGCGTGGAACAACGGAGGCACCACGCAAAGCATCAACACGCTTACAG
>JBDTRM010000198.1:0-13753 GCA_039931675.1 Bacteroidia bacterium
GGTTCCAATACCCACATTTCCTCCTGCCGTAACAGTTATACGAACATTGTTCTTTGTGCGGATTTTGAAATTTACGTTATCGGTAGTGCCGATAAAGTTAGTGCCTGAATTAGTTCCGGCATTTCCGGTAAGCTTCCATTGGCTGTGTGCCTGTGTACATATACCACAGATTGCGATAACAAGAATTATTTTTTTCATGCGCTTTTGAAATTAAGATTTTGAAATTCATTTTTTTTATGATAATATTAATAAGATTTTATAACGCCAAGATTACCTTAACATAGTTCGCAAAAATACCACAGTTGCGGTATTTTTGTGTTCCTGATAGGGGAGGGTTGGGAGGAAAGATAAGATGAAAGAAATCTTTAAGCATTGTGGTGGTACCTTTCTTTTAATGGTGCAATGGAGTGATACACAAAGAAAAGAAATTTGTGGTTTAGCAAAACGCATCATATTCGTCATGCTGACGAAGGTCAGCATCTGCTAAATTAGTTAACTATTAAATTGTCGCAAGTGATGGTCAGCATGTTTATAAACAATGTAGCCCGTATGTTCTATTTACGTGTGCTTGGTGTTCTTCTCACCAACCACTGACAACGTGAATTAAAACTGCTTTAATGTTTTAGCGAAGTTAAAAACAACCAAGCCATTTTTTTTCTTTGTGGTTCAGTTTGTAATTTCCTAACATTTGCATATCGGATAAAGCATCGCTACAACAAGTATCCATATCAAATAAATTCTCGCTGCCGCCCTGCGTCCTCGCAGGTGTTTTGCGCAAGCCTGAACTTTGCATTTTATTTAGTGATGCATAATGAAATGAAATTTGTGGTTTAGCAAAATGCTGCTGCTTATTGCTGGTTACTACTTAATAAATATTTTATCGTTTTTAAAAATTTACTTTTTTGCTAAGGTTTTTGTATAGATTGCACATTCTATTTTAAGTTACAACTCCTGTTTGAATTAACCTATGGCATATACACCAGAATACACTCATGATGTTTTTATCAGCTACGCGCATATTGATGATGAGCCGGATAGTTTGAGTGCTGATGCAAAAGGATGGATAAGTAATTTTCACACCTTGCTGCAAAGGCGACTCAATAAAGTTGTTGGCAAAGAATTAAAAATATGGCGCGATGAGAAACTGCAAGGCAATACTGTTTTCGGGCCTGAGATAGAGGAACGGTTAACCAAAATGAAAATGATGGTTTCCATTCTCACACCTCGTTATGTGGAGTCGGATTGGTGCAGGCGCGAAATGGATTCTTTTCATAAAGCAGCAAGCGGACATGGTGGATTTAGCATAAACAATCAGGCACGAATTTTTAAAGTAGTAAAGACACCATTCGACAGATCGGTTATTGATGAATTGCCTGAAGAGGTAAACAAAATTTTTAAAGATATTCTTGATTATAAATTTTATATTCAGGAATCAGAAGATCGTTTTTCTGAATTGACTCCCGAAGGTTCAGTTGACAATCCGAGCACACAAATTTTTATGCAAAAGTTAGATGATGTGGTACAAAACATTGCCAAACTTTTTAAGCAGTTTAATAATAAAGACCAACTTGTTATTCATCAACATAAAATATACTTAGCCGAAACCACCTATGATTTACAACCTTATCGTGATGCATTAGTGCGCGAGTTACAGGATGCCGGTTATGATGTATTGCCCGACAAGCCTTTGCCTTCTGTTATCAATAAATTTACTGCTGATGTTGAAGCATATATTGATCAAAGTATTTTATCAGTGCATCTTATCAGTTCAACAAACTATGCAACTATTCCCGAAGGTGCAGATCAATCATCCGTAATTTTGCAAAATGAAATTGCTTCACAAAAAAGTGCAAGTAAAAATCTCAACCGTTTGATATGGATTCCACCGGCAACCGCAGATGCATCAACTAATGCTAAAACGATTGCATTGCAAAGCGAATTTTTAAAAGACCTGATTGATGCGAAAAACAATACACAACTTGGTGCCGATATTTTAAAAGGAACATTAGAAGAATTTAAAGATGCAATTCTAACAAAGGCGAAAAAAATTCTTGCTGATGAAAAAGCAAAACAAGATGCAATAAAAGAAGCCGAAGAAAAAGCAAAGATTGTTGCTGCAACTCCTGTTGCCCCTGATGCACAAGCAACCACTGTAAAAAAGATTTACCTCATTTGCCAGGAACCTGATTTAGATACCACTCGACCTATAGAGAAACTGATACAGAAAAGTGGCTACACAGTAATCGTTCCTAATTTTGACAGAGAGCCTGCTGTACTTCAAAATGAACACAATGAAAATTTGAATATCTGCGATGCGGTTTTGATTTATTATGGTGCAGGTAATTACAGGTGGATAAATAAAATGATAGGCGATTTAAGCCGTTTAACTAAACCTCTTTTAGCAAAAGTAATTTACACCACAGGGGCTGATGATGATGGCGATAAAAAAGATTTTACCTCGCCTGATATTTTATTGATTAACGGCCTTACCGGTTTTGTTCCTGAGTCTTTCAATGATTTTTTTCAAAAACTTAAATAACCATGAGCAACAACAATAGTAAACTTAATAATCCTTTTGTTGGATTGCGGGCCTTTGAAGAAAACGAGGACTATCTTTTTTTCGGTAGAAATAAACCTATTGAAGAGTTATCGAACAAATTAATTGGCAATCGTTTTTTGGCTGTTATCGGTTCATCGGGAAGCGGTAAATCATCGTTGGTTAAATCGGGTTTGTTGCCAAATATTTTCAGTGGATTTTTTTCAGTAGGCAGTAATTGGCGCGTGGCACTAATGCGACCAGGCGAAAATCCATTGGGCTATTTAACCGATGCACTTGCCGACAAAGGTTCTTTGTATTCAAAAAATGAAAATCAAAACGATCCTTTTTTTAAACCCACTATTGAAGCAACTTTAAGGCGAAGTGAAAATGGTTTAGTGCAGGTGTATAAAGAAGCATTAGGATTGGTTCATGATAATCAACAATTTGATTCAAACGTAGAATCCGCACCGAAAAAGAAACCGGATAGCTTACTGATTGTGGTAGATCAGTTTGAAGAAATTTTTCGATTCAGGAAATATGAAAAGGAAAGTAAACTTGGCAGAAGCGATTCTCAACAATTCATAAAAATACTATTAACTGCTGCACAGCAAAGTGAATTTCCTATATATGTTATGCTAACCATGCGCTCTGATTTTTTAGGCGATTGTTCAGAGTTTAATGGATTGCCCGAAGCCATAAATCAGGGACAATATTTAGTGCCACGCATGACGCGCGAAGAAATTCGCGATTGTATAACGGAGCCTGTTGCAATAAGTGGCGCTGTTATAGCCCCACGCCTGGTAACACGGTTGTTAAATGATGTGGGCAACAATCCCGATCAATTGCCCATACTGCAACATGCTATGATGCGCACATGGGATGCATGGTATAAAAGAAATCAAAATGATGCGCCAATTGATTTTGAAGATTATGATAAGATAGGCACTATGAAAGATGCATTATCTAATCATGCCAACGAAGCTTATGATGAATTGAAAACTGAAAAAGATAAGAAAACCTGTGAGCTTATTTTTAAAGCATTAACCGACAAGGCAGCCGATGCACGCGGCACACGCAGACCAAGCAGAATAACAGACCTAAGTCAACTTGCCGATGCAACAACAGAAGAACTAAAAAACATAGTTGAAATTTTCAGAAAACCGGGCCGCACATTTTTAATGCCTCCTCCCGGAATTGAAATAACCGAGCAAACCATTATTGATATCTCGCATGAAAGTTTAATACGTCAATGGGGTAGATTAAGCAAATGGGTTGACGAAGAAACAGAATCAGCAAAAACTTACCTCCGTTTAAGCGAAGCTGCTACTTTAAATAAAGAAGGTAAAAAAGATTTAATCGCTGGAACTGAATTGCAAATTGGATTGGATTGGCGCACAAGCCACAATCCAAATGCAACATGGGCCGGGAGATATAATGATACTTATGAGGAAACAATTCAGTTTTTAGAAAATAGTAAAACAAAATTTGAAACTGATAAAAAGGAAAAAGAAGAACAGCAGAAAAAACAATTGAAGCGCACGCGAATTTTCGCTAGTGTAATTTCTGTTATTGGCGTTATTGCAATTGCAGCTACAATTTATGCATTTTTTTCAAAAGCAACTGCTGAAAGATTCGCCAACGATGCTCTTAGCTATTCCATCATGTGGAAATCAAAGAATGCTTTGGACAACGATCCTACATTAGCTTTGAGATTAGCTCAATATGCGGATTCAATAAACAATCATGATTCAACTTTATGGCAAGAAGCACTAAGAATTTATCGAGAAAATTCATTTTATAAAATTGTTGCAAGAGATTCATTTCCGATTATTTCTGTCGCTTTTTCTCCCGATGGCAAAAACATTCTTACAGGTTCTGAGGATAGTACAGCGCGCCTGTGGGATTTGATGGGAAATAAGATTCAGGAATTTAATGGACATTCAGGCGGGATTTCTTCTGTCGCTTTTTCTCCCGATGGCAAAACCATTCTAACAGGTTCTGGGGATAGTACAGCGCGCCTTTGGGATTTGAAGGGAAATACCATTCAGGAATTTAATGGACATTCAGAAAGGATTACTTCTGTCGCTTTTTCTCCCGATGGCAAAACCATTCTAACGGGTTCTAATGATTGTAAAGCACTCCTGTGGGATTTGAAGGGAAATACAATGCAGGAATTTAAAGGACATTCATCTTTGATTGCATCAGTCGCTTTTTCTCCCGATGGCAAAACCATTCTAACAGGTTCTTTTGATAAAACAGCGCGCCTGTGGGATTTGAAGGGAAATCAGATTCAGGAATTTAATGGACATTCAAGTGCGATTAAATCTGTCGCATTTTCTCCCAATGGCAAAAACATTCTAACAGGTTCTTATGATCAAACAGCGCGCCTGTGGGATTTGAAGGGAAATACGATTCAGGAATTTAAAGGACATTCAAGTTGGATTTTATGTGTCACTTTTTCTCCCAATGGCAAAAACATTCTTACAGGTTCTGGTGATCAAACAGTGCGCCTGTGGGATTTGAAGGGAAATACGATTAAGGAATTTAAAGGACATTCAAGTGCGATTAAATCTGTCGCATTTTCTCCCGATGGCAAAACCATTCTAACAGGTTCTACTGATAGTACAAAGCGCCTGTGGGATTTGAAAGGAAATACAATTCAAGAATTTATAGGACATGGACATTCAGATCCGATTTCTTCTGTCGCTTTTTCTCCCGATGGCAAAAACATTCTTACAGGTTCTTGGGATCAAACAGCGCGCCTGTGTGATTTGAAAGGAGATACAATTCAAGAATTTAAAGGACTTTCAGGTCATATTACTTCTGTCGCTTTTTCTCCCGATGGCAAAACCATTCTTACGCGTTCTGGTGATAAAACAGCGCGCCTGTGGGATTTGAAGGGAGATACGATTCAGGAATTTAAAGGACATTCAGATTGGATTACTTCTGTCGCTTTTTCTCCCGATGGCAAAAACATTCTTACAGGTTCTATGGATAGTACAGCGCGCCTGTGGGATTTGAAGGGAAATACAATTCAGGAATTTAAAGGTCATTCAGGGGCGATTCACTCAGTCGCTTTTTCTCCCGATGGCAAAAACATTCTTACAGGTTCTTGGGATCAAACAGCGCGCCTGTGGGATTTGAAGGGAAATAAGATTCAAGAATTTAAAGGACATTCAGATGGGATTACTTCTATCGCTTTTTCTCCCGGTGGAAAAACCATTCTTACAGGTTCTTATGATCAAACAGCGCGCATGTGGGATTTGAAGGGAAATACAATTCAGGAATTTAAAGGTCATTCAGACGCGATTTCTTCTGTTGCTTTTTCACCGGATGGCAAAACCATTCTAACAGGTTCTTATGATAATACAGCGCGCCTTTGGGAAGTTCCAATGAGTTTAAAAGATTTTCTAAAGAAAGGGAATGTTGAACCCCTAACGGCAGCGCAAAAGAAGGAGTATGGGATAAAATAAAACGATTTTTACTAATTTGATTGTGATTACAATTGTTACCCAAAATGAATATTAAAAACAGCAATTGATTAAAAATTAGAAACTCAACAGCTAAAAATCTTTATATAGAAAAGTTTTTTTGTCCCCCTTACAGTTTTTTTACGATGGAATAACCAGAATAGGTAAACGAGAATAAAATAGCAATTGCAAAGCATTTATTAAAACCAAAATATTAACATTGTCTAAAATAGAGAGCTATAAAAACCGAAATGAAAAAAATAATTAAGATTTTAGTAGTTGGGATTTTAATATCGGCCTGCGGTCAGAAAGCGGCCAATACTAACTCAACACCAATTGTGGAAGCGGATACTATAAGCATACCAAAAGAAAACAAAGGCAGTTTATTAGCAGTGCTTGCAACACTTGATAGTATTGACCGTGCAAACAATCAAAGTGTAATAGCTTCGGGTGATGACATTACCAAGGCATATATAATGAAAAGTGACAGCTCCATTTTTTTAACTGCAAATATGAGGTTAGACCACAGAGTTTTTGGTTACGCGCAACCGGATATCAAATCGAAAAGGCTTTTACTTTTATCCGTTTTTACAAATGATGTTGAAAAGAATCCATTCGGTTGCGAGCTGGGCGCATATTACGATACAGGGGGAATGGAAAACATGAAACTAAAATTTCAAGAACAATCAGGTGATTTTATTAAAGCAGTTGTTATTGACAAATCAAACAAAAAAACAACTGTTTACTTCGAGAAAAAATGGATTGAGTTTATGTAATAGTTAATGAAATGTAAGGAAAAACTCAATTGAAATTTATGAAAATTAAAGTGCAGGATATTTGTTTCTTTTTCTTCTTGCTTTTAATTTTGGTAGCTATTTAAATTATATTTGTTTCACATAAACATTAAAATTTTAAAAACCAAAAAACTATGGACTTAAAAGAATTGCAAGCAAAAAGCGGAGTTAATCCTGATGGAGATTTCGGGCCAAACACAATGAAAGCCGCAATGAAATATTTAAAAATGACACCCTTTAGGGCCGCTCATTTTTTTGCGCAAACCAGTCATGAGTGTGGTGGGTTTCATCAATTTCATGAAATATTGAATTACTCAGAACAAGGATTAAGAAACACTTTCCCCACGCATTTTAAAGGAACTGAATTTGCTGAATATGCACATAATGCAACACGAATTGCTAACAGGGCTTATGCCAATAGAATAGGCAATGGCGATGAAGCTTCGGGCGATGGTTGGAAATACCGAGGCCGTGGGGCATTGCAGGTTACCGGAAAAGCCAATTATAAAACATTTGCTGATTTGATGGGAAAGCCTGAGATAATGACTAACCCTGATTTAATGGAAACCAATTATGCTTTTGAATCGGCATTAGTTTTCTTTGATAAAAAAGGACTTTGGGCTATTTGTGATAAAGGTGTTGGTGCTGATGTGATTAAAGCTGTAACGCTAATAATTAATGGCGGCACCTTAGGATTGCCAGATAGAACTGCTCTAACCTTGAAATTTTATGATTGGGTTAAAGGGTAATTTACTTTCCAATAATTATCTTTTATTTATTGTTTGATTGTTGTTGTTCTAAAGAATGGAGTTAACAATAGGAGATATCTTTACGTGTGGTTGGTGTTCTTCTCACCAACCACTGACAAGGTGAATGAAAACTGCTTTTATGTTTTAGCGAAGTTAAAAACAACCAAGCCATTTTTTTTCTTTGTAGTTCAGTTTGTAATTTCCTTAACATTTGCCAATCGGGTAAAGCATCGCTACAACAAGTATCCATATCAAATAAATAACCGCTGCCGCCTTGCGGCCTCGCAGGTGGTTTGCGCGAGTATGAGCTTTGCATTTTATTTAGTGATACATAATGAAATGAAATTTGTTGTTTAATAAAACGCACGTTAAATTTACGCACTTGCAAAAAATGCGGCACGGTGATGGAACCTCCTCCTAAGCTTTCTTAATTTCATTATGGTTTATAACTGATTTCTTCTATGAATTTACGTGCGGTTATTATTGACGACCAACAGCATTTTATTGACATGCTCATTGATTTATGTAAAGCTGCAAACCTGCAGGTGGAGGTGGTGGCAACAGCCAATAATGCCACTGATGGTTTTTTATGTATCAGAAAAAACGAACCTGATATTGTTTTTCTTGATGTGGAAATGCCCGGCAAATCGGGCTTAGACCTTGCCAAGGAAATTGGGAATAAAAATTTCGATATAATTTTTACCACTTCGCACGATAAGTATGCCGTGCAGGCTTTTAAAACTGATGCCATAGATTACCTTCTTAAACCTATTGATGCAAGTGAACTTACAAAAGCAATTGACCGCATCATTACTAAACGAAACGAAAAAATTTTACAAACTAAAGTTAACTCTTCAGAAAATAAAAAGATAACAGTGAGTACGCTTGATGGTGTTTTGTTTGTGGAGGTAAACAAGCTTTTGCGCCTCGAAGCTGATAACGCTTACACTACGCTTCACCTTGATGATGCAACAAAAGTAGTTGCATCTAAATCCCTTAAAGATTTTGAAGACCGCTTAATAAATTCAGGATTTATAAGGATTCATAAATCACATTTAATTAATGTGGCTTTTATTAAAAAGTTTTATAAAGGTGATAATGCTTACCTCGTGATGCAGGATGAAAGTATTATCCCGGTTTCGAAAACAGGGCGGGAGTTGTTGCAAAATCATGCAGCTATATTGTAAAGATATTACTGCATTACTGTAATCTTCATCGCCTTTGAAATAGCTGCAATCAAATGGGCTGTTACAAATGGTTTAATTACAATATCATCAAATCCCATTGCTTTAAATTCTTCTTCGTCACCAATAAAAACACTTGCTGTTAATGCAATTACAGGCACATTTAGCTTTAACTGATTACGGATAATTTTCACTGCTTCAAATCCATTCATCACCGGCATATCTAAATCAGTAAGTATGCATGTGTTTGATAAGTCAGGTTGCTCGTGCACGTAATCAATCAACTCTTTTCCATTTGTAAATGTTTTTATCTCTGCTCCCTGTAAAACGCTTTTTAAAACGTCACGTGTTATCATCCTGTTTTCTTCTAAATCATCTGCTAAAAGCAAATTGATATTTTGAAGTTGCCTGAGTTGTTGCAGATTTTCACTTGCATTATCATCCTCATTTATTAATTCACCGGTAATTGCTAATGGAAGCTCAACAGTGAAAGTTGTTCCTTCGTTATGCCGGCTGATTACAGAAATATTTCCATCCATCAAATCAACCAGTTGTTTGGTAATGGCTAATCCTAAACCGGTGCCTCCATATTGGCGTGCTGTTGTTTTTGTAGTTTGATGGTATGTTTGAAAAAGTCCGGCCCTTTGCTCTTCATTCATTCCGATACCTTCGTCTTTCACCACAATTTCAAATACATTTTTTGTTTCCATATAATTAAGCGTAACATTTATTTCTCCGGCAGGAGTAAATTTAATTGCATTGTTTACTAAGTTGGTTACCACCTGCATGTATCGCAAAGGGTCTGCTTTTACTTTTGCGTTTTTATCAATTAAGGTTTTAAAATGCAATTGTTGCTTCTCCGATTTCAAGTTTATGCTTTGTGAATTAATTACATCCTGTGTTGCTTCAAAAATATTAAACGGAATTTGTTCAAGCGTAAGTTTTCCGGCTTCAATTTTTGACAAATCCAGGATGTCATTTATTATACCGAGTAAATTTTTCGAAGACCGCTGTGCTGTTTCCAAATACTTTTTGCTCGCCTGTAGGTCGTTTTGTTGTAAGGCAAGACTAACTCCGCCAAGCACAGCATTCAAAGGTGAACGCAACTCATGACTCATGTTTGCCAAAAACTGTTGTTTAAATTGCTCACTTCTGATGGCGCGATTGCGTTCAGCATCTATCAGCTTATTTTTTTCTCCCAGTTGTTTATTCAGGCGCCCGCGATTACGAAATCCGAAAAAAAGAATCAATCCTATTATTGCCGCTAATACTGCTACTGCTATAAAGGCGTTTTTAGTAACCTGTTGTTTCTCCTTATCTTTTTGAAGCAGTGCTATTTCTTTTTCCTTCTCACTGATATTGTATTTACGTTCAAGTTCCAGTGACGCCTTATTACTTTCTTCATCGGTAACACTATCTTTAAGCTGGTGATAACTTTCAAGAGCTTTGTAAGATTTTTCCCAATTGCCGGAATGCGCATATAGTTGTGCCAGGTACTTTTTGATATTTATTTTAGTGCGGATAAATGAGTACAAGCCTGCAAGGCTATCAGCCAGTAAATAAGCTGCTTCTGCTTCAGCATACTTTTTTTGCTGGTCAAAAATGCCTGCTATATTCATTAACAGCGTTGGATATAAATTATCAACCTTATTTATATTTTCGAAACGTATTCGCGATAAATTATAATAGTATAAAGCACTGTCTAAATTATCTGTTTCATTATAATAATTACCGAGGTTCATTGTGGCTTGCGTGTATGATTGAAAATCATTTAATTTAATTGCAAGTGCCAATCCTTTACTAAACATTTCCAACGCCTCTTTATGTTTACCCGTCATAAAAAACAAGCCTCCGCAACTGCTGTAGGTTTTCGCCAATTGAAATTCAAGATTGTTATCCTCCAAAATTTTTATGCACTTCAATGCATAGCCAAGTGCTTTTTCGGGTTCATTTAAATCCATCAAAACGCCACCCATTATGTAATAAATTCGCGAGAGCTTTGAAGCTTCATCAGGTGGGGCAACTCTTTTCTCGGCAGTGAGCAAGGCATCCATGCTTTTTTTATAATCGCCCACCTTCCAATAAATATTTCCTAACTCAGCATACGTTTCAAATTGCAAATAGGAGTTCATTTGCGGGTTTAGTTTTTCAACGCTTTCAGTTAAATAAAATATAGCGCTGTCATTATTTTTAAAGTTGCCATGTAGTTTTCCTAATCGTAAAAGAAATTCCACTTCATAAGCGGCATCATTGTTTTTATAAGCCAGTTCTAATCCTTTATAACAACTTGTAAAACCTGCTGAGGTATCAACACCGGTAAACAATTGTCCCAGTTTTAACAATGCATTCATTTTCACCGTATCAACTTTTGTGGCAGCAATTATTTGATTGAGGCTATCAACCGCTTGATTAGTCTGTGAAAAAACATTGCCGAAAATAAATAAGGTAACCAGGAGGACACAAAATTTTTTCATTTCAACTAACTATTAATGTGGTGCAATTTAATATTTACTCACAACCCATTTTACCCTTTTCACAAACCCAAAACCATAGTTGTCAAATCGGGAAAGGCAAGGCGCATTGTCATGCTATACGTTTGAGCCATAATTTAAAATTAAATCTCTCAGCAAAATGAAAAAATTAAACATCCTCTTAGCAGTGTCAATAGGATTATTTGGCACCACAACTTTATTTGGTCAAACAGGTGGCAATACCGTTTGGTTCACATCGGGCAATAACAACATATTACCCACTGAATTTATCGGCACGTTGAACAATGCCGATTTTAGAATTCAAACCAACAGTTTAGACCGCATGGTAGTGAAAAATTCCGGTTCAGTTGGTATTGGAACTACAACACCCACAGGACAATTTCATGTTAATTCAACCGATAAGCGCTGGGGCATTTATGGAACCTCATCTTACAATAACGGGGCGATAGATTCTTATGGGATATACATGGATTGCAGTAATCTTGGTGGAGGGAGCGCCACCAGCGGTAAGTTTTCATGCACAAGCACTGGCAGTTCATCCACGGGCACTTTTGGGTATGCAGATGGAGGTACTTTTAATTACGGGGTGTATGGAGTTGCAACTTCGGTTACGAATAAATATGCGTATGGTGTTTATGGCAGTGCAAGCGGTACAGGCGCTAACTATGCAGGCTTTTTTGTAGGTAAGGTTCATGTTTCTGATAAAGTAAGCATAGGCATACCATCAGTTACTCCGGCATTTCTGCATGTTAACAGCCCTGTGGGCGAAACAGCTTTTGCCGTGCAAATAGATAATTTATCTAAGCTAAAAGTAAACAGCAATGGCAGTGTAAGTGTTGGCGGCACCACAAATGGTCCCACCGATGGCATGTACATTAAAGGTAACGTAGGTATAGGAACCGGTAATATTGCATCAGGTTACAAACTGTCAGTAAAAGGAAAAATTATGTGCGAAGAAATGAAAGTACAGTTACAGGCTAACTGGCCCGATTATGTTTTCGCGCCTCAATACAATTGCTTGTCGCTAAGCGAAGTGGAAAATTACATCAATGAGCATAAACACCTGCCGGGAATACCTTCGGCTGAAACAATTAAAAACGATGGCTTATCAGTTGGTGATATGCAAGCACGCATGATGGAAAAAATTGAAGAGCTTACGTTATATGTTATAGCGCTGGAGAAAAAAGTAAAGACATTAGAAGCTAAGTAACCCAACTCATTTAAACATAAATATTAAAAACAAACGGTAAAATGAAATCTGTTGCTACTTTAATAAAAACAAGCGTGCTAACACTTAGCTTATACGCAATGTGTGTAACACCGGTGGCTGCTCAGACTGCCAAGCCCTCTGAGGTTGAATACGAAACGAACGAACCCAAATGCGGTCAGGAACACTTTACACCGCAACAGGAAGAAGAGTATAAACAAAGTGTTTTACGTTCTAATAAAAGAAGCTCCGCAAACAAAGTTCCTTCCGGGATTTATTATTTTCCGGTTCAGTTTCATTTGTTGAAAAAATCAAACGGCACCGGTGGAATAACAGAGCAAAATGCAATTGATGAACTGAAGGCAGCTAATACCAAATACGCGCCTGCAGGTATTCAGTTTTATCAATGCGGTCCGCCAAGAATTATTAAAAGCGATTCGTTATACAATATCAAAATGAATATTAACTGGGTGGATACCTGTGGTGCCACCACCCCGGAATATAATTTATGCAATGCAAATAATATTGACAGTGTAATTAATATCTACTATGTAACAGTGAGCAGCGGCTGGAACTGGTCACATTTTCCCTCATGGCGTTTTTCGCAATGCAAAGACTGGTTAATAATGAATAGAAATGGAATTGGCAGCCAATGGTTGCTTGCACATGAATTAGGTCATTATTTTAACCTGGCACATACTTTCAGTACAAGAACAGACAATAATGGTAATCCCATTTTAGAAAACATTACACGCGATAACACAAACTCTTGCTACAATTGCGATACCGATGGCGATTACATTTGCGATACACCTGCCGACCCTAACTTATGGGATAAACCTACCTGCACCTATAACGGAACAGGCAATGATGGCTGTGGCAATCCGGCTTATGTACCCGACCCGCAAAACATAATGTGCTATGCCAATGGATGTCAGAATTATTTCACGCAGGGTCAAATAGACCGTATGCGCGATGCTGCACAAAATGACAGAAACTATTTGCATTGCGATAAATTATCCGATTGCATTGCCGATTGGAATCTTACAGGAACATCAACTTCTAATTATTCATGGCAGGCTTCCAATTCAATAGTTTCAAATGCGCAACTATCAAACAATGCTTTATTGGCTTACGATGCTGCAAATTTTGTTAAACTCTCTGTTGGCTTTGAAGCTAAGTCAGGTGTAAATTTTACGGCTATGCTTAATGGTTGTTATGGCGACAGGATTTTTTATAGAACGCCAACATATAACAACTACTCAGATGCAGGCAATATCGAAACAGTGGAAGTACTTCCTAATCCCACCTCATCATT
>JBDTRM010000199.1:0-22869 GCA_039931675.1 Bacteroidia bacterium
TGATTACACCGACTAAAAGTAAAATCAAAAAAACTAAAGACAAAAGAACGTACTTCAGAATACGAATTGTCTTTTTTAATATCAGTAGCACACTAATTTATTTTCTTTTTGTTCAATAAAAATACAGCATAGATTTATATAAACAAGACCTCTGCTTTGAATGTAAAGTAAATGCAAAATACTACATTCTACTTTAGATTTTTGCTTTACCCAAAACGGAAACAGATTAGCTACGATCAGAAATTGGAACTTAAATTGCATTAAACAATTTTTGAAACGAAGGTTCATTGGGTGCCAGGCGTTTCAATAATTCAATGCGTTGTTTTCCCTTTTCCTGTTGATTTTGCTGCAAATATAAAATAGCAAGTGCATAATTTATTTCCAACGATTGCGGTTCAATTGCAAGACCGCGCAGAAATAATATTTCGGCCATTGCAGCTTGCCCCTCGTGTTGTTTAAGCAATCCATAATTATAAAACACATGCGAATTATTTGTTTTAAGACTGAGGCATTTTTCAAAACAGCCGGTTGCATTTTTTTCATCCTTCATTTCATAATAAAGTAATGCGAGATTGTAAAATATGCGATCGTTGCCGGGTTCAATTATCGAAGCTTCTTTCAATACGCGGAACGCTTCATCATTCTTACCTAATGCATTGAGTGATGATGATAAATTCAATCGTGCGGGATTAAGCAAACTATCTTTCTTCAATGCACGATTATAAAATTTAATTGCATTGTTATGATCTTGTTTTGCTGCATAATAATCTGCAAGAGCAATATTGCCCACTGCAAAATCAGCCTGGTTAGAAATGAATTGATAATTTTCGTTTTGAGCATTTTCGAATGCTGATTTTTTATTTGCATCAATTTCTGCAACAGGCAAAGTCATGTATAAATCTGCTGCCGCAATACGCACAGGTCGAACAGGATCGTTGAGCAAATTACCAACTGCTTCTTTCCAAAACTGTGCAGGGAATCCGTTTAATGAACGAACGGCATTATAACGCACTAAACTTTTTTTATCCTTCAGACTGTTGAGCAATGCATCAGCACTTGGATTGGTAATAATATTTCCAAGGTAATATGCTGCTGTTGCCCGCGCAATTTCAGGTTGCGATGTATCGGATAATAATTTGATAAGATGCGATTCACTTTCTGGATTATTCAAACTGCCCGGAATGAGATCATCAGAAAAATGATAGAGCCTTTCTTTACCATAAAAGCTGCTAACTTTTGTTGCAGCCCATTGCGCTGTTTTGTCTTTATGGCAGCTGTTACATGCATTGGGTGTACCATAAGTAACCGACTGATCTGGCCTCGGTATGCGGAAGCTGTGGTCTCTTCGCAAATCATTGCCCATATAAACTTTTGAAGGCGCATGGCAATTAACGCACTGCGATGCTTCGGTGTTCATCTTATGAAAATGATGTTGCTCTGTATCATATTTTGGTGCATGACACTGCAGGCATAATTTATTTCCTTCTGCTTTAAATTTTCCTGAGTGCGGTTGATGACAATTGGTACAAACGACACCATGTGCAAACATTTTACTTTGAGCAAATGAACTGTATTCAAAATCTTCTTCATTGATCTGCCCATCGGCATGATAAAATTCATTGCTGATAATTTGCGGAATAAAATTGTCAAACAAATTTTCAGATGCAACAACAGGAAAAATTTCTGTTCTGCGTGAATGGCATGGCGCACAGGTTGTAATCACATTTGCTGAATCACCTCTGTGCAGTATTCCCGTTTTACCATCAGGCAATTGATGTTTTTTAAGATAATCATCCGACTGCATAATTGCTACGTGATTGCTTGCCCCACCATGACAACTTTCACAACTTACCATTGGCTCATTAAAAGTGGTGTGATACGAATCACTGTCAACAGAATAATTTTTCTGCACGTTGGTTGAATGACAATAGGCGCACATCGTATTCCAGTTTTGACCGTTGCCTGTCCAATGCAGCCAGTCATTATGCGGAATTTTCTGATCGGGATATTGATGAAACCATTTCTTTTTTTCTGTGTCCCAGCATTGTCTTGTAATCTGAAACTTTCCACCAGGAAATGCAATAACATATTGTTGCAACGGTTCAACACCAAAAGTATATAGAACTTGATAGTCATGATTCAATCCATCATCACCCTGCGTGTTGATGAAAAACTTTTTATCTCTTTTAAAAAAATGTGAGGTAATTCCATTCGCAATAAAAGTTGAATTATTAAAATCGCCTGCTATTGTGCTGTCGTTAGCAGCCATCATCGCTTTAAAGTGATGCGATGTTTGCCAATCGTTATACTCTTTGCTGTGGCAACTTTTGCAGGTAACTGATCCAACATACTTTGGAGTGTTGTTTAATAAAGCACTGCTGTTTTGATGCTTTTCAGTTTTGCAACCATCTAACAAAAAAGACAATGCACATAGTGTTGCACCAATCAGAAATAAAAACAGGATTATTTTACGAATCATTTTCGCAAATATAGATTCCTGTTTGTTGTATTGCTGCATTCATAATTAAAATTGAAAAAATGTTTTCATTTAAATTCGCCCACCTTCAAATTTAAATTTCACATGTGGAAAAAATTTTTCAAAATATAATATTATTTCCACTTACAAGATGATTGCATTTGTTTAAACTATTTTGTCAGCGAGAGAAGTGAATTATATTTCACTTTCAATGCATTTAAACATTGGTTATTTATCAGAATCTTTCTCTGTAAAATCGGTAAAGGATTTTCCATTGTAGCAACTCAAGCCAAAGTCTCTTGTGCCGAACCAAAGGTTTCCGCTTTTATCTTCTATAATAATAAAAACGGAATCATTGATCAGACCGTCTTTTGTGGTAAAATTTTTAAAAGACTTTCCACCTGCCCTGAGCGAAGCCGAAGGGTCGTAGCGCCATATACCATCTTTCTCTGTTGTGAACCAAAGGTTTCCGTTTTTATCTTCCAGAATAGAATACATTCCCTTATCTAAAAAGCCATTATTCTCTGTAAAATTTGTAAAGGACTTCCCGTCATAACGGCAAGCTCCGTGTCTCCTTGTGGCGAACCAAAGATTTCCGGCTTGATCTTCTGAAACTGAAAAAATCATATCATCGGTAATACTGTCTTGCGGCAGATTGGGAGTATAGGGTTTCAAATAATTGCCAGGATTATCTTTTGGTGGCAGATAATAATTGGTAGATGGCTTGTAATTGGTAACGGACTTTCCACCTTCCTTGAGGGGAGCCGAAGGGTCATATCGCCCCACCCCACCACGTTCCCAGGAGCAAAACCATAAACTCCCTGTTTTATCCTGTAAAATATCTATAATAAATTCGTTTAGAAATTCAGTAAAGGTTTTTCCCTGCCCGACCTCATCATTCAGGCGGACATCGTAACGATAAACACCACTATTCATAGTTCCAAACCAAAGGTTACCTTCACTATCTTCTAAAAGACTTATTATATGTTTTTTGCTCGCATCATTGTTCACTGTAAAACTAGTAAAGGATTTGCCATTGTACCGGCAGATGCCACTATCAGTGCCAAACAAAATATTTCCTGCTTTATCCTCAATAATAACATTCACATTATTATTACTTAGTCCATCTTTCTTTGTAAAGTTGATAAAGGATTTACCCTGCCCGACTGAGTCGTTCAGGCGGGCATCGTAGCGATAGACTCCTTCTCCTAATGTGCCGAACCAAAGATTGCCCGCTTTATCCATTAACCCACAACCAATTTGACTGTACCCGGTGCCCTGAGTCTTTATCATTTTTGGTTGTCCGCTGGTAACTGTTTTAGGTTTATCCTGATAGTTATCAGTACTGTCCTTTGGCAAGTGTGTTTTGTTCTGTCCGTTGCCGGAAGAGACAAAAATTAATAACAAAAACAGGTGATAGATTTTCTTCATCGTTTTAAAAGCATTAAATGAATGTTTACCTGATTCCCGAAATAGTTAGAACAGACAGGGAGTGTTCTTCAATTACTGTTAAGGCTTAGCAACCATCCCCACCGAGCATACCAAAACTAAATTTAAATTCCTGCTTAACTTTCATTCCATTTGAATTTTCTGCCGGCTTCCATTTGGGCATTTTATTAATTGCCTCTATTAATAATTTGTCTGTTTTTGAATCTCCTGATGAGGTTAATATTTTAGTATTGGTTATTTCTCCTTGTTCATTAACGGTAAATCCGACCGCTATCCTTTGAAATTGTTTGGGACCTGCTTCAAAAGTTTTCTTAATACCTTTTTCATTCAAATATTTTGTCATTTGGTCATATCCGCCAACATACTCAGCTTGGTTATCAGGAACTGCGGTAATTGTAGTATGTATATCGTTATTTTCAATTTCATTTGAAAACGGGTTGTTATATTTATACTTAACATTTACAACAATGTTTGTACCCATGTCAATTTTATTTAAAAGGCTTTTTTGCTCTGTGGTGAGAACATCACTTGTACTAACAGCTTTTATAGCTTTACTTTTGGAGGTCACTAAAATTTCTACAAAATCATAGGAAGTTATCCAATTTATGGGGTAACCCGTAACAATATCGCTGATGAGTTTGGCTTCGCTCAGCGTTTCATTGTTAACCGGAAACTGGTAATTTGTACGAACTTCATACCTCAAATCCGGAGCAGAAATGGGAGGATTAACTCGCGGAAAACCTGGAAGACCAGCTATCCAATTATACGTATAAGACTGGGCGCTACAGTTTGGCGTGTTAAAAGTTGTAAGACCAAAAAATAAAATGACTGCTAAGGCAAGGATTAACTTTTTCATGATTTATTATTTTAAATTTTATTTTGATAAGGAAACCTGTAAGAATTTGCAAATTTAATCATGCAGTAATAAAGTCTCAAAAATAGATTCGAATATATTTAAGCACACATTATCATTTAACACCCATTTCTTTTATTAGTGAAATCGGTAAATGTTTTTCTATCATAGTGACAAACCCCTGTCGAAGTACCGAACCAAATATTTCCTTCTTTATCTTCTAACATGCAAAATACACGATTATTGATGAGGCCATTTTTCTCGGTAATATAGGTAAATGATTTGGCGCCTGCCCTGTTACAATAGCTATCGGAAGAACCGGCAGGGTTGTAACGAGACAAACCTCCTCCAGTACCATCATTATCGCATACTCCTAACCAGATGCTTCCTTTCTTATCTTCTAAAACACTCCAGACAAAACTATGGCTGAGACCTTCTTTGGTTGTAAAATTAGTAAATGACTTTCTACCTGTCCTGTTCCGATAGCTATCGGAAGGACCAGCAGGGTCGTAACGGCAAACACCATCCTGGCTTCCAAACCAAAGGTTACCTGCTTTATCTTCTACGATAGAACGAACGTTTGTAAATGGCTTGTTATCTTTATTTGTAAAATTGGTAAAGGAGTTTTCATTATAGTAGCAGACTCCGCCTTCGGTGCCAAACCAGAGTTTTCCGTTTTTATCTTCTAACATAGTATATACAGAGTTATGACTCAAACCTTCTTTAGTTGTAAAATTGGTAAAAGATTTTCCATTATAGCGAGAGAGTCCTCCATCGGTACCAAACCAAATGTTTCCATCTTTATCTTCTAAAATACTGTAAACATAATTATCGCTCAATCCATCGTTCGTTGTAAAATTGGTAAAGGACTTTGAACCTGTCGCGACTGCGGAAGGGTCGTAACGATAAACACCATGATGCCAGGTGCCAAACCATAAGTTTCCGTTTTTATCTTCTGCAATACTAAAAACCGGATCATAACTAAGTCCATTGACTTCAGAAAAATTAGTAAAGAATTTTCCATCATACCGAAAGATTCCCTCCCAGGTACCAAACCAAATGTTTCCGGCTTTGTCCTGCAACATATTGCTAACAAATCCACCGGGGCCATAAGGCGAGGGTTTGCTTAAAGCCTTTAAGTAAAAACTGGTAGCCCACAGACTATTATTTGGTTTTTTTCCTGCAGTGATTACTTTGGCTTTACTGCTATCGCTCTCCGCAGCCATATAGGCTAAATGTGTCTGGCTTTGTAAGTTACAGGAAGAGATTAAAGTGATTAGCAGAATGGAATGGATTTTCATAACAACAGATTTAAATTTTATATTACAAAGCAAGTTATTATTTAAAAGCACTCTTGTTACTGAGTAGTTATTAGCCTGTTATTGACTTGTTATTGCAGATTGAACACGATTGAAAATGGCTAATTTTGACAACTCAAATGAAACTGAACAGGAGCTATTTATTTATTGCAATTTCTTCAATAGCATTATTAATAGTGCTTATTATTCAAGTGAACTGGATTTTGCAAACAGCCAAAATGAGAGAAGAATTGTTTAATGAAAAGGCTAACATGGTTCTTTCAAAAACAGCCGATGCGCTTTCATTGGATAAAGAAGCTTGCAAGAATCTGCAGATTTCTACCGGCAGCAGCGAAGTCCCTAAAATAGATTCGTTGTTTAACTATTACATGAAGTTTTACAACATTCGTATTGATTACTATTACGAAGTCAAACCCATTCCTGTAGCAGTTAAATTTGGAAGCAGCAGTACAAATTACCTCTATTCGAATCAACAGGGAAGCTATCAAACGTGCATAGGAGATGATGCTGCAAAAAACAATCTTGAATTGAAATTGGTCTTCCCCAAAAAAGAAGAATTTATTTTGGCAGAGATGGGAATACCGTTCATTAGTTCTGTTATCCTGATAATTGTTGTGCTTGTTATGTCGTGGCGAACTATTCTATCGCTCGTGAAAGAGAAAAAAATATCAGAGCACACAACAGACTTTTTAAATAATATGACTCATGAATTTAAAACTCCTTTAACAAATATTGCTTTAGCAGGTAAGATGATTTTAAAGGATTCAAACATCGGCCAGGGAGAAAAAATAAAACATTACTCAGGGATAATACTGGAAGAGAATGAGAAGTTAAGATTGCAGGTGGAGCAAGTGTTAAGCATGACTGCCCTTGAAAGAGGCGAAATTCCTTTGCAAAAAACGGAGTTGGATGTTCATCAGCTTATCCATGATTCATTAAAATGCATCAGCATACAGATAGAGAACAAGCAAGGTCAGGTAAAATTAAATCTTGATGCGGAGAGGTTTGTGATAATGGGCGATAAAACACATCTTACAAATGCCTTGTGCAACCTCATTGACAATGCTATTAAATATTCCAAAGAAAAACCTGAAATATCTATTCAAACATCTAACAGTGACCAAAATTTAATTCTTACGGTTACAGATAATGGTATCGGTATCGAACAAAAATATCAGAAGCAAGTTTTCGATAAATTTTTCAGGGTTTCTACAGGTGATGTGCATGATGTGAAAGGATTTGGTTTGGGTTTAGCCTACACAAAAAAGATTTTTGAATTGCATGGAGGAACCATTGAATTGGTGAGCGAAAAAGGAAAAGGAACAACATTCATAATTACATTATCAAATGTCTGAAGAAAGGTTCAAAATATTACTTGCTGAGGATGACCTTAATTTGGGAGTTCTCTTGGTTGATTACTTAATGACTGAAGGCTTTGAAGTAAAGCTTTGCAAAGATGGAGAACTGGCATTACAAACATTTCATAGTAATCCATTTGATCTATGCTTATTGGATGTGATGATGCCAAAGATGGATGGTTTCAGCCTCGCAAAAGAAATCAGGTTAAAGGATAAAAAAATCCCAATTCTTTTTATCACTGCAAAGTCGCTTAAAGAAGATAAATTGAAAGGGTATGATTTAGGTGCAGATGATTATATAACAAAACCATTTGATGAAGAAGAATTACTCTGGAAAATAAAAGCTGTTGTTCGCAGAGCAGATAATATAAATGGAAGTAAGCCAGCAATTATTGCAATAGGGAATTATACATTTGATTTTAATAATCAATCTTTAAGTATAGGCGGTGCAACAAAACGAATCACCGTAAAGGAAAGTGATATACTTAACTACTTATCTAATCACCGCAATCATGTAATAAAGCGTGATGAAATGGTAAAAGAAATTTGGGGCAAGGAAGATTATTTTCTCGGACGAAGCCTTGATGTATTCATCACCAAAATCCGCAAGTACCTGAAAGAAGACTCTCAACTAAGTATTGAAAATGTTTTTGGAGTTGGATTTATTTTTAATGTGCCGGGGAAATAGTATTCATAAAACTCACAACTGTTTTGACTTCATTTCAATCTTTCCAAAACTCCTTTTCGCTTGATTATGTTTTTATAATCCCACTGAATTGTTTTAGACTTTTTAAGCCACCGGCTTAAATCTTTTTTATTGATTTCTGAAACCAATGTGTAGCGCGCTTCGGCTGCTTTGAAAGTGCCCTCCTTGTGCAAAGCTTCTTCTTCAAAAGACTGACCGCTCCAAAACAGCAATCGAACACAGTTCTTCAATTTGCTGTATCCAACAATTGGGTTTCCATCTAAAAACCAAACAGGATGAGCGTGCCAGATTTTGTTTTCTGCTTCGGGCAAATTACGACCGATTTCCGAAGAAAGTAAGTTGCAAATTTCCCTTTCCTCACTTGATTGAGAATCGTTGTATGCTTGTATGTCTTTATTCATGTTACGTTTACTGTTTGTTGATGATGTAAAAGTTTTTTGTCAAAGCTAAATTTATTTTTCAGTCGGTGGGTGATAACAATGTGGATTCGTCATTTGTATTTCGTTAATTTCTTGCAGTCAGTAATTCTGATGTGTTCACTTATCACCAGAATCAAAAAAACCAATATCTTTCAAACCATTATTTTAAACTTTTAAGCATCTTTTAATGAAGAGATTCATTTTCACTTTTATATTAATCAGCATCACTCTAACATTGTTTGCACAAAACCGCTTTGATGTTTTTTATGTGGGAGGCAATTATAATTTTATGCAAGCTACTGCGGCCAATCCAGAGAAAAATAACGAATCATCAATAGTAGCAAATTTAAGTGTGCCCATTGTTTTTAAAGATTCTTCTGTTTGGATTACCATTGTTGATTACCAGTCGTTTTCAATACCTAACGAATATTTTCCGACTGATTCAGCGCCCATTAAAAATTTTAATCTGCATGGTTTTATTGTTCGCACCGGTTATGTTCACAAATTCAATTCCACACAATCTTTGCAGGTACTTGCTATGCCCCGGTATATGAATGACTTTAATGCTTCATTTTCCAAATCATTTCAATTGGGCGGTATGGTGATGTATGAAAAAGTAAAAAGCAAAGATTTTACTTATCGTGTTGGACTGCTTTATAACCAGGAGTTTTTCGGGCCATACTTAATGCCTGTTCTTTACCTGGATTGGAAGATTACCGGTAAGTTAAAATTTACAGGGTTGCTTCCCGTATATGGTAAGTTATATGTGCAGCCAACAGAAAAATTTTCAACCGGCTTGCATTTTGTAGGGCTTACCACTTCGTATAGAATATACCAACCGGGATTTGAAAATTATTATGTAGAACGAAACAGCATTGATCTTTCTTTATTTTCAAACATTATGGTTTTGAAGAATATTTTTTTAGAAGGACGTGTTGGATATTCCTTAACTAAAGACTATGCACTGTTTGCCGAAAATCAAAAAGTTGATTTCACTATTCCATTGGTTTATTTTGGTGATAACAGAAACAGAGCCAATGGTAAATATAAAAGCAGTCCGTTTGTTCATTTACGATTGGTTTATAGTTTGCCGATAAAATAATATTCAAACTATAAAGCAGCCAAATCAAAAAGTAATGATGTCGGTATATTTATTAAAATTCAAACACATCAGATTTCATTAACAAACTATATACTTAAATTCTTAAACACCGGTGGCTGTATTTATATCTGTCCCGATAGCTATCAGGATCAAATATAACAACCTGAACTACATAACGGGAACGAGATAAATCAAAGGCTTTTGCTTCAGCACGTATAGGTGAGGACGCCTGCGGAAACTTTGGAAGAGCCGGGCATTGCTACATGGCCACGTCTTTCTATAGCGGGGAAGTTTATCACGTATATATGTTTGTTAAATATTTTCTTTCAATTGAAATATAATGTCAAGTTGAACAGAAGCGCCAAAGGGTAGTTGTGCAACACCAGTTGCGGTTCTTGCATGGCGGCCGGGTTCTCCAAAAAGTTCGATTAATAAATCAGATGCACCATCAAGTGCTTTAGGTTGAGTAGTAAAAGCCGGAGAAGAGCGAAAAAATCCGGTAACTTTTATAACCCCTGTGATTAAGTCTAAGTCTTTTATGTCTTGTTTGATAATCGCTAAAATTGTTAAAACAGTATCTCTGGCAGCTTGTTTAGCTTCTTCTTCAGAAACTTCTGTTCCAACTTCTCCAACAAGTCCGCTTACCCTGCCTGATGCGAAAAGGAGTTGCCCGACAGTTTTACTGCTAAGATAATTTCCTGCGGGCGGCTTAGCTTCTGTTAAGTTAAGTCCAAGTTGTTCCAGTCGTTTTTCAATCCTGCTCATTTCACAAAAGGTTGGGTTTTAAAATTTCGCACAACGTTAGTTCGTAAAAAAACCTCTTTATAACTTATACCATATATGTATTTAATCTCGCGTGGCTGTATTTATATTTACAAGCATCAAATATAACAAAGTGAACTGCATAACAGGAACGGAATAAATCAAAGGCCGTTTGCTGCCGCGCGCACAGGCGAGGATGCCAGCGGTAACACTTGACCAAAACAGGGGTTTATTTATCAAATGTTATCGTATCGAAATAAATCTTCAAATTAATTGAACGTTGTTTTGTTAAATCCAATTTTGTCATAGCCATTGATATATGCCACATTGTTCCTTGCATATTATCATATAAAAGATTTGAAAACTCTATCTCTTTATCACGAAATGCCAACCATTCTTTTTGAGAATTTTTGAGTTTTTCTTTCTCATCTTCATTTAATTTCCCAATTAACAATTTATAATATTTATTCATCTCTTTGTCCCACTCGTCTAATGCAACTAATGTGCAATTTACCATACCTAAAGTCGTATAGTTACTGTCAATACTTAAACATTTTTCAAGTTTGATGTCAATTGGATATTTTTCAGTTACCTTATCTTGTCCATATATCTTAATAATTAAGAAAAAAATTAAGAATAATGTTGAAATTATTTGTTTCATAATTCTATTTACAATGACACATATCGCCAGCCCCTAAAAAAAACATTTCATAACTTATACCATATATGTATTTAATCACGGGTGGGAGTATTTATGTTTGTTACGATTAATCGGAATCAAATATAACAAAGTGAACTGCATAACAGGAACGGGATAAATCAAAGGCCGTTTGCTGCCGCATGCACAGGCGAGGACGCCTGCCTTTAGCACTTGGGTAGAGTAGGGGTTTTAATTGAATTAAGTTCTGCCATTTTACATTTCTTTTACTGGAATATTTGTCGGTATTTTTATAAATTCTTGGGTTATTAAACCAGTTTCAATATTTACTATTTCAAATGTCACAATATATTTTCCCATATCCATTACTAATTTATAGAAAGGAGCTTTCGCTTTTTCAATTACTTTATTGTAGAAAAAGTCTTTGTAGTTTTTATACAATGTCGGATTAATATATTCTTTGTTCTTTGGATAAAAATAAGTCAACGAAACAGGCTGTCCGCCTCTAGGGTCAACACCTGAAATAAAATAACCGTTACACGCTTGTCCTAAAATAGTTTCACCAGGCAAGTCCTTTTCTTCTACAAGTGTTAAGCTGTTCTCAGAGCAATTTGAAGAATATATAGTGTCAATATTTCTCCATTTTGTGAAACATTTATTTGTCAAAGCGTTGTAAGTAAAAAACACAAAGCCCTTTTGTCCACTTGTCAAATACTCTCGTTTAAAGCTACCATCTTTTGAAATGTACACTTTTGCTTTGTCACCATACTTTTGTGCTTGGTAGTCATTGTAATTTGCATTGTCGGTTTTGGTCATAACAGCGATTTTATAAGTAATAGTCCCTTCAAATGTTTCTTGTTTTTTTGATTGAGCACAGCTATTTAAAAAAAGGATAATTGTTGGAAGAATTAAAAGTAATTTTTTCATATGCCTGTTGTTTTTATTCTTTTCGATAACGCCACTCCCTGAAAAAACCTCTTAATAACTCACACCATATATGTATTTAATCACGGGTGGCAGTATTTTTGTTTGTTACGATTAATCGGAATCAAATATAACAAAGTGAGCTACATAACAGGAACAAGGTAAATCAAAGGCCGTTTGCTGCCGCACGCACAGGTGAGGACGCCTGCCTTGGAAGAGCAGGGATATAGGCTCCTGTGTAATTACTACTGAATGATTAATTTTTGTGTTATTGAATTTCTATCGGCTGTAACTTTGATGAAATAAATTCCTTTTGATAAACAGCTAATATCAATTGAGGTTTCTTTTTTATCAGTAGTCAGGTTTAAAATATTTTCCGCTAACAAATTACAGATTGAAATCTGATTCAGGATATTATCAGATGAAATGTTTATAATGGAGTTTGCAGGATTGGGGAATACTCTTATCTGATTTTGAATTTGAATGTTGTCTATTCCCGATGTTGTTTGATTTAAAAACCAGGGGACAGATGTAGAATCGGTTGTAAAAAAATTAAAGAGAAGGTTTGCAACTTTTTGCCTTCCTAAAGGATTGGATGGATGTGTTCCGTCATTATTAAAATCATCGGGACAAATCCAGGTAAGTCCGTCAGAACGTGGGGTTGTGCCGTCAGCCCACAAATCAGCGCCCCATGCAAGCCAGGGAACACGCGGGTTAACGCCTGAGTAAGTAAGAGATGTGTCACCGTTAAGCTGGTCTTCAATTAACCGTTTCACGCTCCAGCTTGCATAATATGCATACGGTTCAGGGTTAAGTTGCGATGTTGCATAGCCTGCATAAATTCTGTTTGACAAATAGGCAAGCTTGGTGTTCGGAAATTTGCTCTTTTCAATTTGAAGGGCAATTTTAAATTTTTCTTTCAGTGAATCAGGATAACTTGCAAATGCCGTATCAGTTGGCATTTTCTCTGCTTGCTTAAACCAGATTACCTGCACTTGTTTAAAAGTTAAGCCAAGTGCAACAAGCCGCTGACTAATGATATTCCAGAAAACAGCATTCACATCATCAATAATTACAATGTCTTGTCCACCCTGTGCACCATCAACCAGAACAAGCTTCGGATTTTTTAATAAAAACGTATCCACCATCGGAATCAAAACCTGTGTTTCCATGGTGGTGTTCGACATGCCGACTGAAAGCCATACCACTTTTCCATTTACCAGGTCAACATTTCCGGCAGTATCCAATGGCAATATGTTTTGGGCAATGCTCAGCCCCGCCAGGTTATGTGCAGCGGGCTTGTAATTAGAACCATTGGGATATAAGCCGCCCTGGGAGCCTTGCCAATAGTTGGTTCCCAAATCTGCAAGGGGAGGATAACCAACGGAAGTGTTCGCGCAATTTTGGGCATTAATGTTTAAACTGGCGAGCAAAAGAATTGTTGCAAGTAGTAGTTTTTTCATTTTTTTTAATTATTTTTTGTACAAAAGATGTATTGTAAACTCAACCGGTAAGACTTCTTTTCTTGTGAAGGTTTAACTTGTTAATCATTTTAAAATTTCATTTATCTGCATCCTGAATACTCATACTAAGTTTAACAATATGCTTCATTTTATTCTTTTACAAACTTCCTCACCGCATTATCTATTTTAAGAAAATAAATTCCGGGATTTAATTTTGAAACATTTATCACGTTTTGGTTTTTAGTTTGAAGAATTTTTTCGCCAAACGTGCTGAATATTTCTATATCAAAATTTGAAAGTGCTGAATGATTAATTTTAATTTCTGAGGTAGCAGGATTAGGGAAGACAGAGAAACTGGAATTTAAATTATTTGAAGGAGAAATCCCGGTGGTTGCAGTAGTAATTCCAAAAGCATGCATAAAATTATTGTTTGAAACATTGCTCAGATTTTTGAATCCCATTTTAACATGCCCTGTATCAGCCATTGATGAGGATGTAAAAAAATAAACATGCATGGCTTGCGTTGCTCCTGCAGGCAAAAGGAATACAACTGAATCAGTAGAAGTGGAATAACAAACGTCAATGCACATAGATGATGCCCATCCGGTTGGCATATCATTTTCTAATCTCCGCGCATAAATTAAAATATCCTGTGATCCTGTATTTGTTAATTCTGCATCTACAGAAATAGTTGTTCCGGCAATATCATATACAGTGTCGGCAGAAGTAAATTGAAATGTATAGTTACTGGTGCCTGATGTGCCCGTACAGTTACCACTATTAGTTCCAAGCAAGCTGTCAATGTCGCAATAAATATTGTCAGGATACCTGTCAAACCAACCATGCTTTGCAAAAATAATTCCGTTAGTGTCAATGAGGTATGCATTGTTTGGTGCAGGTCCGTAAACACTCCACCAATTGTTGCAGGGTCCGTCAATAAAAACGGGAGCAAGTGTGGTCATGTTGGCGAGCATGTCACTAAGAACCGATTTTCGTTCTCCGTAAGTTGTCGGCTGGTGATATAAAATTCCCGCCTGTATGTTTTGTGTTCCTGTATGCACATAACCGAAATAAACGCTGGTGTCAATATCAGGATGCGCTTCGATGGTGTAAATAATATAAACGTCAAGCAGCCCTGCATAAGTACTCATTAAATCATTAATGACCGGAACTTTACCGCGGTAAACAGGGCATGTATAGCTTGCAGCAATCAACAGTACAGGGTGTCCGTTACTAAGCGCGGTTTCCAGGTTAAGGCTGTCGCCATTGAGATTATACAATGTAAAATCGTAAGCAGTATCACCGGCTTGCAATCCGCTTGTATAGAAACTGCCGAGATACCAGGGGATATAACAAACTGAATCATTATCGGAAGGTAGCGCACCAATTCCTATACCTGGCAAAAGATTGGGTTGCGCCTTTAGCTGCGAACATAAAAATATTAAAACCGTAAAGAGTAAATATTTACGCATGAAGTTTTTTTTTGTTAAAATACAAATGTAAATGTAAGAGTTTAAATAAGTATTTAATCTATTGGTAAATCGCTTGCCCTCCTCTACCACTAAATGGGTTTCTGATAGCCCCCATACCGCCCATCCTCCCGGCTGGTGTTTAACGCAAGTCTGTTCCGATAGCTATCGGAATGAAATATGCTTTTCTTAACATATACTTAAGCTGATTAACATTAAGCAATTATTTTTTTCATTGAATGTTGTGATGGAGTAATACACAACGATAAGAAATTGTGGGTTAGCAATACGCATCTTCTACTAATTGCACTGCAAGACCGGGTAAGCCAGAGACCTTACCACAGCGATAGCAAGCCAGGAGGCGTGCGAGAGCGCTTGAGGGAGGTTGTGAGGAATTGGGAGGAAGCTAAGCAGCGGGAAACTCAGACTACCGAACCACAAGCCAAGAGGCGTTGCGGTAGCGTCTCGGGATAGCCTTGTCAAGCGGGGGGCAAACATGCAGTGCATGTTTGAGTCAGCCTGTGTATAGCTTGAAGTTTTAAAATGAAAGGATTAGAAGCTACCATTGTCTGAACTGTGATGAATGATGATTACTATGATGAATGTGATTTGAATTTTTTATTTTCAAGCCTGTGAAATTCGAGTTTAAATGCGCCAAAGTTTATCAGCATACCTATTTCAAGATTGTAGGCTGCAAGATAATTAATTGCCTGGGCAAAGTGACGCTATGTAACTGTGTACTCTCAATCTTTCACAACCTTGCCTTTCTTTATCATTCCGCTTTTGTTTCTTACTTCGTAAATATAAATTCCTTTTGCAAGATGTTTTGTACTAATAGAAATAGAGTTTGTAAATTTCTCTTGAAGAATTTTTCTTGAAGAAATGTCGTACAGAATAATTTCTGAAAGTTCGCTGCTGTTTACTTTAAGGTTTAATTCATTTGTAACAGGATTGGGAAAAGGTTGCACCTCATCACCTGAAAAAACATTTTCCAAACCAGTTCCGGTTGAATATTTGGCGACATAATAATTTCCCGAACTGTTGGTAAACATTCCTGATGTATAAATATTTCCCGAAGCATCGCTGCAGAGCGTATATAGTTCCTGACATACTCCAAGTCCAACCAATTCGGTCCAATTGCTTCCATCCCATTTGGCAACATAATCATTTCCCGAATTGTTTTCAAAAATTCCGGATGCATAAATATTACCTGCTGCATCACTACAAACAGTGCTTATGCAATAATAATAAATTGCTGGTAAGCCATTTAGTCCGCCCAGTTCGCTCCAGGTGTTGCCATTCCATTTGGCAACATAACAATTTCCCGAATCGTTGGTAAAAAGTCCCGCTGCATAGATATTGCCCGAGTCATCGCTGCAAATAGAACCTACCCACCAATTTGCCGCTAACCCATTCAGTCCACCCAGCTCACTCCAGGTGTTGCCACTCCATTTGGCAACATATTGTTTTCCCAAAATGTTAGTAAAATTCCCTGCGGCATAAATATTTCCAGAGGTATCACTGCAAACAGAGCGTATCCAGTCGTTTGCTGCCAATCCATTTAGTCCGCCCAGCTCACTCCAGCTACTGCCATCCCACTTGGCGACATAATAATCTCCAGCAATATTGGTAAAAAGTCCAGATGCATAAAGATTACCCGATGCCTCGTAGTAAAGAGAAAATATGACATTATTTGCTGCCAGTCCATTCAATCCGCCCAGTTCGCTCAAGGAAGTTCCATCCCATTTGGCAACATAATAATTTCCTGAATTGTTGGTAAAACTTCCTGCCACATAAATGTTACCTGATGCATCGTTGCAAACAGAACGTATTTGGTTATTTGCCGCCAATCCATTCAACCCGCCCAGCTCACTCCAACTACTGCCATCCCATTTGGCAACATAATATTTTCCCGAACTATTGGTAAACCATCCCCCTGCATAAATATTCCCTGATGGATCGCTGCAAACAGAATTTATAGTATTATTTGCTGCCAACCCATTCAGTCCGCCCACTTCACTCCATTGAGCAAATAGAGGTTGAATGCTGACTGAAAAAAACATGATGAGATTGTAAATTGTTTTGTTCATGATATTTGTTTTTTGTTTTTACTGCCATCAATAGATTTAGCTTTTCACAAGTAGTCTATTCATGGCGACAAAAAATTACGGATAACGCCAGTCACTGAAAAAACCACTTTATAACTTATACCATATATGTATTGAATCACTGTTGGCTGTATTTATGTTTGTTCCGATTAATCGGAATCAAATATAACAAAGTGAACTATATAACAGGAACGAGATAAATCAAAGGCCTCTTGTCACAGCAGAGGATGCCTGCGGTAGCACTGTACCATAGCAGGGGATGTCCGTCAAAGTTAGCAGAGAAGTTTGTTAGAAGCACAAAACTTTTTCGTCCGAAGATATGTCGTGTCAAGTTTTGCATAATGCTATCCCAATATTTCCCGTTTAACATCTGTTAATGTATAAATGTGTTCTTCAATTGGAATTTTAAGGTCTGCAAGAAGTTTTGTTTGCCGTGATGATTTAATATCTAAAGAGTAAACGCCATCAGATTTACTTCGCTTTCCTTTCAATAAGTTAATCGTCCAAGTTTTGTCGCTTTCCTTTTCTTGAACTGTGTCGTTGTCAGTTGGTCCAAGAAATTTTAAGCAGTTTGGATATTCTCGTTTTATAGTGAACCAAGTTTTGTCGTCTAAGTTTAGAATGTTGTAAACAGGAGTGTCGTAATACTTGCCAACTACACAAAGATTTAGAAGGTCGTTTTTGAAACTCTTTTTATGCAGTTGGAAAATCGGACTGTAAAGAGAAAAGGTTCTACCTCCTTCAACGCAGTTAATTTCAAAGATTAGTTCATAGTATCCTTTGTCGCACTTCTGTGAAAGTTTGAATTCAAGAAACTCGTTAGAGTTACTTTTAACTTCAAGAAGGTTTTTTGAAAGCAACTCAACCTCACCTTCGGAAAATTGTTTCGGAATGAATGTCAATTTAAGCGGTGTAATTATTCCTTTCTGTTTATACTGTCTCAATACTCTTAATCCATTTGTGTTTTCAAACTTTAAAGTTTTGACTTTAATCCCTTGAACAATAAAATTTTTGTTTGTCTTGTTTGCAATTGTCGCTGTTAACCGAAAGTCAACTTCAGAATATGCTTTTATAACTTCATCATCAAGTTGGAAATAGTCGTAAGAGAATGGAAGCCCTCTGTAAACAACATTAAATGTTAGTTCGTTGGCTGGAAAAATTAAGGGAGCAGAGTTTTGAATTTCTGATGTGTCGGGTTTAGAAAGTCCTAATCTTTTAAGTGCATTTGGACTTTCACAAATAAGTTTTTCTAAAAAGTCGCCACACCAAATTTCAATTGGAAAGGAAAAAAGTTTTTGTTCAAGCAAATGATACAAGTCATTGCTTATACCGTTTACTGAAACAATTACAAACCTGTCAATGGAAACGCTGTCTATGTGCCAAACAAGTTTTGGAGCAATGTCATTGATTGTAGCTTCGGTGTTTAAGTTTTTGCATTCTGCTTTCCAACATTGATTGTCTTTGTGTCCGATAACATCATAGCCATACTGACTTCCACTTTTTTGTCGCCTTACATTTTGAAAATTGAGGTCTTTGAAAATGTCCTCAACTATGAGTTCCAAAAATGTTCCTTTACTGTCTGCTGTCGTAAGTTTTGATTGTATGTCTGTCATTTGTCAAGCAGTAAAGTTTCAAGTTTGCAGTGTCCGCATAGGGTTGCAGCCAACGCCAGTCCCTGAAAAAACCTCTCCATAACTTATACCATATATGTATTTAATCACAGGTGCCAGTATTAATGTTTGTTCCGATTAACCGGAACCAAAAGTAACAAAGTGACCTACATAACAGGAACGAGATAAATCAAAGGCCGTTTGCTGCCGCACACACAGGCGAGGACGCCTGCGGTAGCACTTGACCAGAGCAAGGGGTAGCCTTGGAAGAGCAGGGGTAGTTTTTTATCCACGCAAAAAATCCCGATGTATGAACACCGAGATTTGAAAAGGTTTATTTTTTAAATTATTGCTTAATCACTTTTGTGGTGATTGTTTTATTATCTGCAGTAGTTATTGTTAACTGGTACATACCGTTTTGCAAATTCGAAATGTCAAGGATTTCGGAATATTGATTTAATGTGATTGCTGCTGTCTTCTCCATCACTATGCGCCCGGTGATGTCAATTATTTTCAGGGATGAATTTCCGTTCATGCCTGCAAACTGCACATTCAATTCGTTTTGTGCAGGATTGGGATAAACGCTTATTCCTGCTTTACTAATGGCAATAGTGCCAATACCCGTTGACTGGTCAATATGCACATCATCAATATAAAGATTGTTTCCATAACCGCAGATATTACGAAAGCGAATCAAAACTTCACCGGTATATGCAGCCAGCGAAATAGTTTCATGCTTCCACTGGCTGGAAGTTGGATAAAAAACATCTGTTGCAGTTGGGGCAGTCTTTAGACCATTGCCACCTTTATAGAACAAGCTTTGCCATGATACACCGCAATCCGATGAAATTAATATCCGGAGTGAATCATAATATCCCGGATAATTGGTGTAGGCATACTCGAATCCAAGTGCAGCGTTGGCTATGCCTGTAATATTAATCATGGGTAAATCAAGGTCGTATTGAGCGCCAATAAATCCGTCAAAATAATTATTTTTAACTGCCGAAGATGTACCGTTGAATTGAGCTAATGATGTTTGTCCCCATTGTATTATCGAATTAGAATTTAGAGCATATCCTGCAGGAGGAAAAACAGCTCCATCAAAGTTTTCAGTTAATGGAGCAAACGCTGCAGCAGTAGTGTTTACAATAAAATTGCTTTTTGAAGAATCATTATAGGTATATCCTTCAGTGCCTCCATTAGGTGAGGAAGTATAACATGCAAATATGTGAGAGCCGTTAGTTGCGCTAATTGGCGAAAGCGTTACTGCAACCTGGTTGCCTGTGCCTAACGTACCTGTCCAGTTAAAAACAGCAGGCACACCTCCATCAATTGAATAATTAATGGTAACATTAGTAAGTGTATCGCTTCCGAAATTTGTGAGCGAAACTGATGGAGTTACTGTTGCACTGCAGCCATTCTCCCAGGGACTGACAATTGAAATAATGCCTGCATCGTTTTGTTGCTTGGGATAATCATTATAAAGCACATTTATAATTGGAACAATAACCAGGTTTAAATCAGTTACACCGCCATTTGTTAAAATACAAAGAACCGATTTGGTTTGCACATCATACCACATAAGCGATATGTAACCAAGCATGCCGCCTGTATGATTATAATTAAGATGAAGTAAATTATAATCCCCTACGGCTACACCGAGGCCATAGAAGGATGTAGGTTCAAAATCAATTACCTCTTGTAGAGAAGAATCAGCAATAATTGCCCCACTAAACAAAGCGCTATACCATTGAACCATTTCGCCCGCAGTTGAAAGTAATGCCCCGGCCCCCGCTGCCTGACTATATTCAGCAGTCATAGGCGAATTAATTAATTCAGTTGTATTGTTAACCCATTCATGCGCTACCGGTCCGTTAGGTGCTTCAAATGCTCCCACAAAAGTACTGTCCATATTCAACGGATTAAAAATGATATTATGCAAATTCTGAACCCAGGAAATCCCTGTAGCGGTATCTATAATCATTCCCGCAAGCAGATAATTGGTGTTGGAATAAGAATACCCATGTCCGGGAGCAAAATGCGGAGGTCCTATTGTTGCAAGAATTTCCTGTGGTGTCCAGAAACGGGAGGTGTCGGCCCAGATAGAATCGCTCCACATACTGGGATTATCGTTCAGAAAATCAAAAATGCCGCTTTGATGATTGAGTAACTGGCGTATAGTTGTAGTGGAATCAATATATGGATAAGCCGGCAGCCATTGATACAAATGGTCATCCAACGATAGCACGCCTTGTTCCTGCAGCTTTGCCATAACCGTAGCAATAAATAACTTGGTGTTGCTACCAATGCCAAAGCGCATATCGGCAGTTACCGGAACACCTGCTGATGAAATGCCGCTAACCCCAGTCCATATACCCTGCCCGGGATATAGCACAGCAGCCGAAGCCCCTTTAATATTGTTAGCGGCAACAACACTGTCTAATACTGTTTGAAAACGATTTGCCCATAGTGTATCGAATGTTTGGGCGGTGCATTGGTTTTGCATTATAAATGCGATGATGGAGATGAGTAGATTTTTTTTCATTTCATTTTTGGTTTTATTGTTTGACTTAATATTTATTTTTTGTTGTGTGAAAACCCTTCTGTTGTTATGAATATTTATCATTCAAATATAAACGAACTTTATTTTCCCACTACAAGTTTTTTCGTTACAATAAAATCTGCTGTTTGAATTTGAACAACATAAATTCCTGTTGCAAAATCTTCTGTATTCACTTCAATCTTTTGTGCTTCGAATGCAGAGGATTTATAAATTATTTTTCCGGTAATATCGGTGATGGTTACATCAACTTTTTTGTTGTTGCTTGGTAAAGCGATGGTGAGATGGTTGTTGGCAGGATTGGGAAAAAGACTCACACCAACCTCTCCAAAAGAGAGGGGAGCAATTCCAGTGGCAACTGTTTGTCCGGCAAGGATGGGTTGGTTAGGTATGGAGTTGTAAGCGTAGTCTTTTACTATAAAAGATACTACACCCGGACCCTGCAGATAGATAGCTACATTCAAACGTACCCAACCATAATAAGTGCTGGGTCCAACTGTAAGTTGTAAACCAAGATAATGGTCTGATGTGCTTGTCCAACTGCCCCATCCTACTGAGCAGGATGTCCATACGAGCCCCGGAGGCTTAGTATTACTTCGTAAGGTGCCAATACTTGCATTAAAAGCAAGATTATTGTCTATTAAATCATTGGCATTCATCATAAGTGTAACAGTTGCATTTCCACTTTGAGAATTTACATAAACTCGCCTTCTAGTATGACCGGGGCAAGTGTCACCAAGAGCTGAGGTATATAACGTAAAATCAACCGTACCATCATTATTCAAATCAAGATTATATGATTTGGTACATGAACCACCAAAGCATGAAAGAGTCGTATCAGGATTTACATCTGTGTAAATAATTTGTGCAGTTGCACTTGCATAAAACATCATTGCTGTAACGATGAAAGCGTAAAGCTTTTTTTGTAGTTGTTGTTTCATTTTTAATTTGTTTTTAGTGTTTATAAAATTTATTTTTTGCTTACTCTTTTTGGTTTTCAGCTTCCCCGTTTATTTTTGTGTGTTGGAAAATTTATTTGTCAAAAGTATAATCAACAGCGGCAGGTTGTACTACCCGAAATAGGTAGTTTTTTATGGTGGGTGTTTGAACCTTTTTTCAGCTACCCCGTTTATTTTTATTTATCATTCAATTACACTCTCACATTATTTTTCAATGACAAGTTTTTTCGTTACCATAAAATCTGCTGTTTGAATTTGCACAGAATAAACGCCCGCTGGAAATTTTGAAACATCTATTATAATCTCGGGATTAGCGGTTGGGGTCTGGTGATTTTCGGAGTAAACTTCCCTTCCGGTCAAATCATAAATTGCAACATTTTCAATTTGCATCCCGAATAAATCGTGACCATTATCAATTGTCAATTGATTGTTGCCGGTTGTTGGATTAGGATATATTGTAATGCTTTCATTTTTGTTACTCTCATTAATACCTGTACTTGTATTATCATAAATATCAACTACAGAATAATAAATTACAGTAGGAAACCCCAAAGACCCTCCTGCAAAAAAAACTTTGGTACCAACAGCGGTAGCGCTTAAATTACCTCTTGCTTGAGATAGATTCGCAGTTGTCCAGAGACCGGTGCTGTTGTCATAAATATCAACTACCGAAG
>JBDTRM010000200.1:0-3208 GCA_039931675.1 Bacteroidia bacterium
TTGGGGTTACGCTGCGGCAAATACCCTTCAGACGTACACTCCCGCGAAAGCGGTAATATCCCCGCAAAGGGCAACCACGAGGGTTTGCATAACAAGGGCAACCACGAGGGTTTGCCCCTACACCACCACCTCCACACTAATCACATTTTCTTCGCCTGCCACTATTGCGAAACCGCTGAAGGTTTGGTCGCTTATGGTGGGGCCTGTTACTATTAGGTCAATGCTGTCGGGTGGCGAGGTGCCAAGGTCTAAGGAGCAATTGCCGTCACTATCGGTGGTGGCGCTTATGGGCAAGCTTGCTACTGTAATTAAAAGGTCGCCAAGCGAGGTGCCATCGCTCACCGAACTTGCATGTACTATGGCGGTGGTGGTGGCTGTGGTTTGGGGTGGGTTAACACGATACTGGCTTATTTTGGCGGCATTGCCTGCAAACACTACCTGCGCGCATTTATATACCAACTGCATGCGCGCATATATTGGGTTGTAAACCAATATGCGGTCTTGGGTGGTAACGGGGCGGTTGGAAATGGCGTCTTCCTGCAGGCGGTTTTTGCTGCCTATGTTAGTGGCTATGGTGAGCAGCGCGTCTATTTCGGTTTGCGTGTATCCCTTGGCGAGCAGGTCGGTTTTGTAGGGAGTTTTGTTGGCAAACGAATGTGCATGTTGGAGCAGGTTCATCATTTTTTCCTGGTCGGTGCGGGCTTTGGCCATGCGGTCTTGCCCGAATATGCGCTGCTTTACAATGTCGGTGGGATAGGTTATTTCGCTGTAGAGAAAAAGTATGTTCAGTCCGTCTTTACCCTCCACCACCGAGGCGTTCACATCTGCGGTAAGCACCTTAATATCGGTCATCACAGTAAAATCTTCGGGAAATGCTTCGGCAGTATCAATTTGGGTTTGGTACGCAGTTACGAAAGCCGTAAGCAGCCATGGAAACCGCGCTGTAAAGGCGGCAAGGTCGGTATTGAGGGCATCTTTTTGTGTTTGGGCGCGGGTGAGCAGCAGCTCATCTTCCATGCGGTAAGCGCGTAATATTTCGTCAGCCATTGGTGTGAGGATTTTTGCTGCCGGAATGATACATACCGGTAGCTGATTAATGTTTATATTTATTAGAATGGCGATATTAACTAAATGTTTTGGTAATTACTCATATTGTGGAAAACTTTTCTCATAAGGATTATTTCCTTACGGGGATGGAATAATAATTAAAATAGCAGGAATGGTATGATTATTTAACGGAATGATTGTTTACTTAATGATAAATTATCTTACGCTTAGCGCTGAATATTGTTCTCTTAATAAAACTTTAGGTTCATTTATCTATATTTAATTATATCTTAATGATACTTATTTATCAATATATTTATCTTTACCATCATTTAATGATAATTAATTTGCGCCTAATGATAATTTATATTCACATTACTTACTTCAGTATTCCTTACTCCGGCTTCAGCGTTCTTACCTCAAATTACTAATTATATGGCACGAAAAATATCATCAGACGAAGCCCGCAAGCTCGGCCTCAAACCAATGGGCAAAAAACACCCTGTGCGCGCCCTCATAGAAACAATGCACCCAGGCGAACTGCTGCACATAACCCGCGAAGATTTTAAATGGAAGGCTCACACCCCGCTTTTGTTTACCAACCAAATAATGAAAACAAGCGATAAAAAGTTTGTGGTGATGAAAACGGTGAATAAGAATGGATGGGTGGTGGAGAGGGTGGGGTAAGGAGTTTCATATTTTTTTCCCTTTCGGGGGATGAGGCGCGGGAGAGATTGTTTTTGAGGGGAGTTGCGTTAATCCGCACCACACCGTGTAGATATGCGAAAGTTTTGTTAGGTTTGTAGCGCATATTTATATGTTATGCGTCATGCCACAGTTGCTCGGAATCAATACTGTAGAGCAATGACCAAGCAAAACAAATAACGTAACCATAAACGGAGAAGCCGAAAACTGATTAGAGTAGGCGACAAAAACAAATTCAATCATTATGAAAAAAACCATACTAATAACAATTTTAATAGGTTCAATTTCAACAGTTGTATTTGGGCAACAATGGGTAAATTTTGCAAATGGGGCTAATATGAATCGAGTAACTATCGGTAACTTGGGTGTTGGTGGAGATTCAATTACTGTTGAGGCACTTTTTTCTTTTACTGCATCATCCTCCAGCGACATCGTTTCTAAACATTCTTCTCCAAATACTAACAATTATCTTTTAAGGGTCCATAGTTTTGAAATGCGAACTAACGCGGGCTTTAAGCAACTTTTAAACCCAATTTGTTTATACCCCGATACTATCTATCATGTTGCAGGAACTTATGATGGAGATAGTATGAGATTCTTTCTTAACGGGGTACAAGTTTCATCTGTTGCGTGGTCAGGTGACCTTGCCTTAAACAATTTAAATGCAATAATTGGAAATCGTGCTAATGGTTTCAATGAGCAATTTTTGGGTTATATTGATGAGGTTCGTATTTGGAATGTTGTCCGTACCCAAACTGAAATTGCAAGTAATATGTACGACCTTCCAAATCCAACAACTCAAACAGGACTCCTTGCTTACTATAAATTTGATGGCAACTATACAAATGTCCAAGGTAACACTACATGGGATGGAGTGGTAAATGGTGCTCAAATATCTTTGATGGCAAATCCATATTTTAATGGAGCAGTTTCAAATAACTTTTGTAACCCTGCAGGTATAACTGAATACAAAAGTGAATCAACATTTAAAGTTTATCCTAATCCTAATGCGGGGGTTTTTAAGATTGTATTTGATAAATCAATTCTAAAATGCAACATTGAGATATTAAATATGCTTGGTGAAAATATTTTTGAAGCAAATACTTTTAATGAATCAACAAAAGAAATCAATCTTCAAAATCTTAGCGCGGGAGTTTATTTTGTGAAAGTGAATGACGGAAAAAATTATTATGGAAAGAAAATTACTGTTGTGCACGACTGAAGCGTTAGGACTTCGATAGCGCGAAAGGCACGAACGCATAACATAAAGATTAACGAAATAAAAAATAATTGGGCATTGAGAACAAGTACAAACAGTGGTGTTTCAAACAAACAGTTGAACAAGTACGAGCAGTTGTGTTTCAAACCCCAATTATTTTTTACTTCGTTAATCCCTGAGGACGTTATACGCAACTCTTGCGCTCCGATTGAACGGCACTGCTAACTTGAAACTGAT
>JBDTRM010000201.1:0-10450 GCA_039931675.1 Bacteroidia bacterium
TTACGAGAAACCCTCGACCAAATTTGTCTGAGACCCGAAAAGGTGTCTGACAAATGATGCACATATATTAAAAGTAATGCGTGATAAAACGTTGAATAACCTGTTACACATCAATCCCGGTGCAGCCGGCAAACATGGCTTGCATAAAGTAAGAACCATGATAAGACTTACAATCAACGGAAAACTAATCAGCGATTTGGAAGTAATTGAAATGGGGTTGAGAGGAACACTTGATTAATGCACAATCATAACCTTCTGTGAACAGCTTTTTTTATCATCATCCAAATTCAAAAAATAAATTCCATCAGAAAACTCAGAAACATTAATGTTCAGATTAAAGTTGCCTTTTAATGAAATAACTTTCTGAAAACATATACGACCTGTAATATCAAAAAGTGTCAGGGATGCATTTGTTGAATTGGTGATACCTGAAACATTAATTGCATCACTGGCAGGATTGGGAGATAAATAAAAACTATTTTCATGGCTGCTGTTTTCACTGATTCCTGCAGAAGTCAGAACTTCACTACGCAGTCTGCGATATAGCCCGTGATAATCACCACCGCAAAAAATAAAACTGTCGCCTGCACTAACATGCACGGGATTATAACCATCAAGGCCGAAATTAACCGGATTCCAATTGCTGCCTGTGTAATTCTGCAAAATGGTTATTCCGTTAACTCCTGATGCAGCATATACATCGTTATTATATGTTGCAAAATCACTCACATGCTTGCCAAATAATCCTATATAATTCCAGCCCGTATTGGGTGATTCATAACGATATACTCCTTTCATGGCAGCACCAATAAAAACAGAAGAATCATTTGCAATAATCTGTTGAAAATTATTGGAATGTGGTAAACCAATCGTAGTAATCACAAATTGGGGATTGGTATCAAGAACCGCTGAATAAATGGAGTCCCAACTTGATGCAAATAGAACATTGTTGAATATTGCAATACCATAGGCAAATAAATACTGGTTATTAATCTTCTTAATTGGGATGATCCCCTGAACGGAACTCTTATATACTCCACATCCGGTAGCACAATAGAGTTCATTATTGTAACATAATATTTTCATTAAATCACATGGAACAGTATCATGAATTATCCAAGTCAACCCCCAATCTGTAGACTTTAAAACAAAGAGGCCAATGTTGTTATATAAATTGGTATATACAGCGTTATTGTCAAAATCTATGGTATGACCGAAATAATAAGAATAATTGCCAAAAGGCGATGAATAATTCCATGATCTACCATTATTAAACGAAATGCAAAAAAGGTGTTCGGTAGCGACAAACAGTGTATCGCCTTTTTGACGAATTCTCTTAATTACACTTCCATAAATGCCATCAGATTTTTTGAAGATGGTATTGTAAGCCGGATAAAATCTTAAACAAGCGTATTCAGAAGAGCCGATTAAGAAGTGACCTGCAGATTTAATAAGTGTGGTTGCTGAAAGACCTGCTTTGTTTGAGCAATAATTCCAAGTTGTACCAAGGTTGAAAGATTTAAAGATAGTATCCTCTCCTAAATAGTAGAGTGTATCATTGTCCAGGTAAACTACCCGATGTTTGTCAATTGGACTTGCAGGGCAAGGATGGGGAACCCACGAGGCACCAAAGTTTGTACTTATATATATTTTGTTGGTAGGAATGGTAATTACAAGTGTATCGCCTTTTGCAGTAAATGACGAACAACTCAATCCTACAGATCCTAAAATAGTCCATGTTTTACCAGTATCTGCACTGGTATAATAAGAATGGTCGGAAGAGTTTCCTCCTGGAACCAAGAAAATTCTTCCATCGACTATTTCTATTTGATTACTAGAGATACCGATTGTGCTCTTTTTCCATGTAATAAAACCAATACCGTTTGATTTATATACCTTTCCTTTACAGTCAGTCGCAATTACTTTTTTCTTGTAAAATTTTACATCAGATAATGAGTTGTTTGGTCCGAATACTGACATAGAATAAGTTTGCCATGTCAGTCCTGAGTCGAGAGAATATATGAAATAAGTTAAATCGAATTGACACAATATTATTTTACTCCCTTCTATACTTATGCTTGTAGCGGTTTTAGAAAAAAGGGTATCCGTTAACCGAACCCAATTGTTGCCATCATCAGTACTTCTTACTAAACCAAATCCTTGTACGCAGGCATAGACAATGCTATCGTCCTTAGCCATACACGTTGTATTACCACCGGTAAATGATTTAATGTGTTCCCATTGTGCAATCGCATAATTGATTGAAATCAGATTGAGGATAATGAAGATTGCTGTGTATATTTTTTTCATGGCGTGTGAAGCTTTTTTCAAAAGTAAAAAATATCACGCACCCAAAACAACTATTTGAAAATTCCCGTTATTGATTCAGAAAAACAAATCCAGCCATCTGCCTACCTCAGCCTATCCGCACTCCTCACCAATTTCTCATCCTTATTAATTGCCTTAGCAGCTAAAAACAAAAGAATGATTTGCAAAGGCGGCAAATAAAATCCTAATAAATAAATCACACTTGGGTTGGCAGTTTTATGTTTCATCATATCAGTAAACATATACATGCATCCGAATAAAAGTAAAACCAATAGCATGTTGAAGTAACATAATCTTACCTGCAAAGGGCGTTGTTTAAATTTTAAAAGTGCAAACAATGCGAATAAAATAATGAGGCTGTTAAATATAATAAGCGACATATAATAAACAGGCTGATCAATAGAGACACAACGTGTTTTAAGCGAGAATAAATTCAGTACAATATCAAACTCATTGCTTGTTGCCGATTTTACAAAAGAAATAGGAGCCGCAGGAGGAATAAAAAGCAGACCCGAAATTGCAATCACTAATAAAAGATAAATGGATTGAATACGCTGAATCATAGTTGTTCAAATTTCCGCAAAGAAAGTGATTGAACTGCAACTGCAAAAAAGATTTACCGCATTAGAAATCAAAATTCTATGAAAAAAATATTTGCACAGAACAAATCCTTATGTTATCATTGCAAACGTTTTAAGATAAGCATTTTGATTTTTCGCTTTCGTTCTTCAAAACTCCCTTTGGACCTTTACTGTCCAAATCCCATAATTCCAAAACACATATAAGCAACACATCCCAACGCTCTTTAGTTGAATTATTCAATCTCTATTGAATAACTCTTTCCTATTTAAATTTTTTATTTAATATTCATGTACGACATTTTAGAACTGAACGACAAAACATTGTCGGAATTACAGCAGGTTGCTGAACAACTTGGTATGAAAGATTTTGCAAGCCAGGATAAGCAAGGCCTGATTTACAAAATACTGGATCACCAGGCATTAAACCCATCTGCCGATGCGAAAGCAGAAACCAAGAAACCGGTAAGAAAACGCGCTGTCAAAGCTACCAAAGAAGAAAAACCTGCTAAGGAAGCTAAGCATGCGAAAGAAGAAACGCCAGCGTCAAAGTCTAAGGTGGTTGAGGAAGCTGCAGCTCCTGTAGTTGAACCGGAACCGGAACTGATTGGAGGTTCGGTTACTCCAGCTAAGCCTTCACAAGAGAGTGGTGATGGTAACAAACCCAAGCGCCAGCGCATAAGTGTAGCCATTGAGGAAGATGATGAGCCTCCTGTGCGCATCAGTAAACCGGTAGAGGAAGTAAGGCAACCGATTCCGGTGGCACAGAAAAAATCACCTGTGGCCGAACCAAGAGAAGCTAAACCTGTTCAGGATTTTAATTACGCCAATAGTGCTAACCAACAGCCCCGCGAGCGTAAAATATTTGAAGTAAATATTGATTTTGATGGGGTAATAACCACTGAAGGAGTACTTGAAATTGCCGAAGACAAGCATGGTTTTCTCCGTTCGGCAGACTATAATTATTTGCCATCGCCCGATGATATATATGTATCGGCAGCGCAGGTAAAAGTTTTTGGACTAAAAACAGGTGATAACATACAAGGTGCAGTGCGCCCTCCGCGTGAAGGCGAAAAATATTTTCCTTTGATTAAGATTGATCTTATCAATGGACAAGACCCTGCATACATACGCGACCGCGTACCCTTCGATTTTTTAACACCATTGTTTGCTCACGAAAAATTTGATCTTAGCACAGGCATGTCGGGTTACTCTACACGTGTGATGGATTTATTTACACCGATAGGCAAAGGTCAGCGCGGATTAATTGTTGCGCAGCCTAAAACCGGTAAAACAGTGTTACTTAAAGAAGTGGCCAATGCCATAGCAGCCAATCATCCTGAAGTTTATTTGATTATATTATTGATTGACGAACGCCCTGAAGAGGTAACTGATGTGGCGCGCAGTGTACGTGCCGAAGTGGTGGCATCTACATTTGATGAACCTGCTGAACGGCATGTACGCATTGCAAATATTGTTTTGGAAAAAGCAAAACGAATGGTAGAGTGTGGACACGATGTAGTGATATTATTAGATTCAATCACCCGACTTGCACGTGCATACAATACAGTAGCACCTGCAACAGGTAAAGTTTTATCGGGTGGTGTAGAAGCTAATGCTTTGCAAAAACCAAAACGCTTTTTTGGTGCTGCACGTAAAATTGAGAATGGTGGTTCGCTCACAATCATTGCTACAGCATTGATTGACACAGGCAGCCGTATGGACGAGGTAATCTTTGAAGAATTTAAAGGAACAGGTAACATGGAATTGCAGCTCGACCGCAAGATTTCAAACAAACGTGTATGGCCCGCGATAGATTTGGTTTCATCAAGTACGCGCAGGGAAGATTTACTTTTGAACAAAGAAATTTTGCAGAAAATGTGGATACTCCGCAATCACCTTGCAGATATGAATCCGCTCGAAGCAATGGAATTTATGCTCGAACGCATGCGCGGAACAAAGAGCAACGAAGAGTTTTTGATTTCGATGAACTCGTAAGTTTTAATTTAGAATACTATAGAAAACCTCACTTGATATTTTCGGGTGAGGTTTTTTTTGCCAAAAAATGAAGAAGTTTACTAACCGGATACCATTATAAAATAAATCGTTTAGATTTGTTCCCAAACTTTATTCACATGGCAAGTTTTTTTAAAAAAGCATTGGGTGTATTTGTTGAATTTGATGATCAGGGGAACAAAACCGTTCCATCTTCTTTCACTCAATTAGCAAATCTTACTCCAGAAGTTTCAAGAAATCCTGATAATCATGCAGAGGCAGAAAAATTTGAAAATTATTTTGATGCACTTTTTGAAAAAGCAAATTTACCGGGACCTGATTATTTTGAATTTTCTAAAACCATGGAATTGTTAGAAATGCATATCGCAGATGAGAGTGCACGCATATCGGCCACATTTGCATCGCTCAGTATCCAGGGGCTTACGAAAAATATACTGATTGATACTGCAAATAAGTATAAGGAAATTATTGAGCGCGATCACCAGAATTTTGACAATGCTTTGAATGAAAAACTAAAATCAGATGTCGGTCAAAGACAAAACCAATTAGAGGCCCTTGACAAAAAAATAAAGACAAATTCTGACCAGATTCAAAAGCTTACAAAAGAGATTAGTGAAGCGCAGATTACGATTGAAAGATTAAAAGCGGAAGTAACCGAACAGGAAAACAAATTAACCAGGAATAAAAACGGGTACCAGGTTGCCTGTCGCGCTTTACTTAATAAAATTTCTACTGATATTCAAAAAATTCAAACAACACTTTAAAAAATGGATACACAAATATTTCCAACTTCATCACAAGAATTAAAATCATATTGGAACAGGCCGGCAGGTAAATTCGGAACGCTGATTGGTTTGGCAATTATTGCAATTGTCGGGTATTTTGTAATCCCTATTTTGACAACCATTGTCTGGAATACCATAAACTTTGGTATTGCATTGGTTTGCCTTGCCATGTTTTTATACATGATTACAAACCGGAAACTTCGCCTCAGTTTTTTTTATTTCTACGAAATACTGATGAAAAAATTAGTTGGTGTAGTGATTGAACTTGATCCTTTTATTATTGCCGAAGATTACTTAGGCGATATGGAGGAACAAAGAGAAAAGCTCTATAATCAATCAACTGAAGTGGATGCTCAAAAGGAAAAAATTGACTTGAAAATAAAAGAGAAGAGAGATGAATTAAATAAATTAATGACCAAGGCCCAGGCTGCTAAAGAAAAAAACATGATGCCCGAATTGGGAAATGCAACAAGGCAAATTGGGCGTTTGAATGAATATATCGCTCAACTTACACCTATACGCGATAACTTGTCGAGAATAGGAGAGTATCTTACAAAGATTCATAAGAACAGTGCTTATTTAATTGAAGATGCAAAGAATGAACTCGAGTTGAAAAAGGATCTTTATAAATCTGTAACTTCAGGTAACCGGGCTTTAAGTTCAGCATTAAAAATTTTCAAAGGCGATCCAGAGAAAAAATTATTAGTTGAACAATCAATGGAGTTTTTAAAAGAAGATATTGCAGGCAAACTTGCCAACATGAAAAAAGCAATAAGTTACTCAACTGACTTTATGCAATCCATTGACCTGGATAATGCAACTTATGAAAAAGAAGGATTGAGATTACTTGAAAGTGTTAATCCTGACAGTGGTTATAAGCTCACAAGCAATCCTGTACCTGCAAGCATTTCAGGCACCAACTACAACGATCTTTTAAAATAAAATTAAACTTAATAAACATCACTATTTATGAAAATTAAAACATCAGGTAAAATATTAATTATTCTTTTAGTAGTAGCAGCCATTTTTAGCGCTAAGGTATTTTGGTGGGATAACAGACCTAAAGAAACAAAGGTTTCTACAGAAATAGGTCATCTTGCATTGCCCGATGCACCTGAGGCATCGCTCAGGGGAAATGCAACTCTGTTACAGTTACCAACTGCCGAAGAATCGGTAAATGGCGGAACAAAAATTAACTGGGAAGTAATGGCATGGAATGCCCAATTCCCTTTAATGTATGCTAATGGCGGAGCATTAACTACCAAAGGTTCGCTTATAGATAAAGCAAATCTGCAGATTAATATTATCAGGCAGGACGACTGTAATAAATCAATTGCTGACGTTGTAAAGTTTGCTCAGGATTATAAAAATAATGCGAATGCGCCAGGAGTTTTTGCTTCCTATATGGGCGATGGAATGCCTGCTTTTTTTGCAGCTTTAACAAAAGAGTTAGAGCCACTGGGTCCTGAATATCAGCCCATCGCTTTTTATGCAATGGGTAAATCATTTGGCGAAGATAAAGTAATGGGACCTCCTGAATGGAAGACCAATCCTAAAGCAGCGCTTGGTAAAACATGTGCATGTTATTTAAGAGATGGCGATATGAATATATTGCTGAAGTGGGCTGGCGATAACGGATTAAAAGTAAACCCTGATGAAACAACTTATGATAAAGATGCTATCAATTTAATAGCAGCCAATGATTTCTTAGATGCCTGCAATAAGTATATAACCGGTTATAAGGAAAACAGGAAGCTCGTAAAAGATGGTAAAAAATTAAACGAAGAAATAACCGTTGGTGTTGATGCTGTTGCTACCTGGACTCCCGGTGATGTTAACATTGCCAAGCAAAAAGGTGGTCTGGTGAGCATTGCTTCAACCAAAGAATATTCTTCCCAGATGCCTAACATCACCATCACTATTAAAAAGTTCGCTTACGATCATCGCACCGATATTGAAAATCTTATTATGGCATTGGGTCAGGCAGGCGACCAGGTTAGATCATTTAATGAAGCCAAAAAATTTGCTGCCGATGTTTCTGCAAAAGTTTATAATGAACAAGACGGCAACTATTGGCTGACCTATTATAATGGTCAAACCGAAAAAGATATACAGGGTTTATCTATTCCGTTAGGTGGTTCAATGGCATTTAATATACAAGACGCAGCTAACACTTTTGGAATGGGCAAAGATGGAATAGACAGGTATAAAATTGTTTACACAACATTTGGTGATATTCTTTCTAAAATGTATCCCGAATTGATGGCGACTTATCCACCATATCAAAAAGTGGTTGACAAATCATTTCTTCAATCTGTAATTTCTAATCATCCTGAACTCCTTACGGGCGAAGCGATTAAAACAACTTACTCAAAAGAAATGACCAGCGAAGTTTCATCTAAATCATACCAGATTCAATTTGAAACCGGGAGTGCACTTATCAAGCCTGAATCATATAATGAGCTGGATGAAATATTAAAAAGCTCTGTTGTTGCCGAAGGATTAAAAGTGGGAGTTTATGGACATACCGATAACACAGGAAATCCCGATGCAAATCAAAAATTATCTGAAGACAGAGCCAACGCTGTTAAAAATTATTTGATAAGCAAAGGCTTGCAAACAAACAGAATTGAAGTAAAAGGATTCGGGCAAGCACAGCCGATAGCCGATAATAAAACTGCAGCAGGAAAGGCACAAAACAGGCGTGTGCAAATTGTATTAGGTCAATAAATCGAAAATGAATTTACTCAGGAAGATATTTGATCCGTTAACAGAAATTAATAACAAAACATTTTCAATACTTGTTATTATAGATGTTTGCATTGCTCTTTCTGTATGGCATTTCCTTGCTGTGGGCGGGTTAATCCCAACACCAATAAAAATTGTTCAGTCTGTTATCAGAATTTTAAGCTCGAATAGTTTTTATGATAACCTGTTTATCAGCTTGTCACTCACTACCAAAGGAATGTTTTATTCAATAATCATTGCACTAATTATTTGCTATTTATCATTGATTCCCATCTTTAACCCGATTGCAAAATTTATTATTAAGTGTCGCTATCTTACTTTAACAGGATTAATTTTTCTCTTCACGCTGTTGACGAGCAATGGTCATAATTTAAAAATGAGTTTATTGATATTTGGTATTGTTCCTTTTTTCGTCACCTCATTTCTTTCCATTATTGATAACATTAATGAACAGGAATATGAATTATGCAAAACGCTGCGAATGAGCAATTGGCGTACTTTATTAGAAGTGGTTATAATAGGGAGATTAGATTCAGTGTTTGAAGTAATGCGTCAGAATTTTGCAATTGCATGGATGATGATTACCATGGTTGAAGGGCTTAACATGTCCGAAGGCGGGTTAGGAACCATGCTCATCAAGTCAAATAAATACATTGACCTCGGAACTGTATTCGCAATTCTCGTTATCATTTTTACGATCGGTGTTTGTTTTGATTACCTGCTAAAACAATTACGCTTCTGGTTTTTCCCTTACACCAAATTGCAACTCCGTAAATAAATGTATAAAAAAGAAGAAGTAATACTAAAGGTAGAGAAGGTTTTTTTGAACTACGACCGCCCCATATTAAGAGATATTAATTTTGAAATTCATAATATCACACGTCCCGGTATGCAGCAGGGGCAGGTGGTTTCGCTCATCGGCCGAAGCGGTATCGGCAAGACTCAGTTATTCAAAATTCTTTCTGGTTTGCTTGAGCCTACCTCTGGCACAGTTCGCATTGATTCCGATTTGCATCCTGTTTCAGCAGGCGAAGTTGGTGTTGTTCCACAGAACTATATTTTATTTAATCACCGAAGCATTTTTAATAATTTAAAAATCGGCTTAAATGGTTCTGTGAATAAACTATCAGACAAGCAAAAAACTGAATTGATTCACGATTACGCTGATAAGTTTGGATTAAAAGAACACCTCAAAAAATATCCCATGCAGCTCTCCGGTGGGCAACGTCAGCGGGTAAGCATCATTCAGCAAATTCTTACGGGTAACAAATTTATTTTACTCGATGAGCCTTTTTCAGGTTTAGACCCCATTATAAAAGACAAAGTTGTAGAATTGCTCCTTTCAATTTCTACATTGAGTGAGCTTAATACTTTGGTGATTGTGAGCCACGATATTGAAAATGCTCTCGCCATTTCAGATACCGCTTTCATATTGGCAAACCAGGATCACAAAGAAGGTTCAACTATAATTGAAACCATTGACCTGATGCAGATGGATCTTTGCTGGAATCCTGAAATAAAGAAAAATAAAAACTTTATCGAACTGGTAGCGCAGATGAAATATCGCATGTAATTGCAAGGATGAAATGAAAAACTATCGCTTACTTTTCCCCTTACTGTTTTCAGTTATTTTTATTTCAGGATGTACCAGCACCTTTTTCGGAACTGTATTGGTCATAACCTTCCGCGACATCCTCCTTTATGTTGGCATAGCATTCATAGTAGCTTTCGCCATCACCTTTGTAACCGACAACCAAAGAAAAACACTTTTACTGTGGACATTTATAAACCTTTTACTCACACCATTAGTTGGACTCATTTACTTGCTGATTAAAATTACGGGAAGAAAATAATTCACTTTTATAAAAGCTATTTGAAGCTATTCCCGCTATCCGCTGCTACTCCTCGCCCCGCCCGCTAAACGCGTGCGGTGCTGTGGGGTATCCGCTACTATCGGGGCTAAAAACCATCCGGGCAGTTATCCGTCATCACCAA
>JBDTRM010000202.1:0-4060 GCA_039931675.1 Bacteroidia bacterium
TCTGAGAATTTTATGTTGTTTGAATTGTTCATTTATAAATTTCTTTCCCTGATTTTTTTTGTTGTAATGACAGTAAATTTATTTCTAAAGGATTCTAAATCTATTGAAAACAAATTTCTTAAAATAACAATTATCTCTTTTAATTCAGCGGGTTTATTTCGAATAAATATAACTGCTGAACCAATTAATCCATGCGAGAAAAACAATTCTCCAAAATCTTTATCCTTTGTCAAAATAATTCCATTCAACTCTATAGCCATTTCAACTATTTCAGAATCATCAATGCCACTGAAATCTTCTCTTATTAAAACAAAGTCAATTTTAAGATGACGAAGCACATTAATAATTTCTTCCTCTATATTTTCGTCAACAATTATCATTACTCAACGTCCAACATTGCTTCATTAGAAATCACATCAGCAGCGTAAGCAATGCAAGCCATAATATCAGCGCGGGTTATGTGCGGATACGATTTCAGAATTCCCTCAACAGTATCATCATCTGAAAGTTTTGTAAGTATTAACTCAACTGTTATCCTGGTTCCTTTTATAACAGGTTTGCCAAGCATAACTTTCGGATTAGCGATAATTCTGTCTTTATAATTCATCTCAATTTACTTTTTAATTTTAATTGCCCTTTGCCAATTGCATATTGCCAACTTAATCAAGCATCCAACTCCCCAGCAATTACATTCATTGAACTCAATGTTAATATTGCATCTGAAAGAAAGGTGCCTTTTATCATTTCAGTAATAGCCTGGTAATATATAAAGCATGGTCTGCGGAAATGCAAACGATAAGGCTGTCTTCCACCATCGCTTACGAGATAAAATCCTAACTCCCCATTTCCGCCTTCTACTGCATGATAAACTTCTCCGACAGGCACATCCATTTCGCCCATTACAATTTTGAAATGATAAATCAACGCTTCCATTTTTGTATATACATCTTCCTTATCAGGCAAATAAAATTCAGGAACATCGCCATGAAACTCTGTGCCTTTTGGCATTTTCTCAAGAGCCTGTTTTATGATGCTCAGGCTTTCCCACATCTCTTGTTGTCGCACCATAAATCTATCATAGGTATCTCCATTGGTGCCAACAGGAATTATAAAATCAAAATCCTCGTAAGAAGAATAAGGATTCATAACCCGTACATCATAATCAACTCCTGCTGCACGCAAATTTGGTCCTGCAAAACTATAAGCCAATGCACGCTCAGCACTTATGGGTCCACACTTTATAGTCCTGTCCATGAAAATACGATTGCGCACCAACAGGTTTTCAAACTCTTTTAATCCTGCGGGAAAATCCTTTAAAAATGTTTCTAATTTAGTCCACGCGACTTGAGAAAAATCTCTTTCAAATCCACCTATACGCCCAATGTTAGTTGTTAATCGAGCTCCGCATATTTCTTCGAATATTTCATAAATTTTTTCTCTCCATTGAAACAAATAAAGAAAGCCTGTCATCGCACCGCTATCCACACCAATTACAGTATTGCAAATTATATGGTCGGCTATTCGCGAAAGTTCCATTACAATAACACGCAAATATTCAACACGCTTTGGCAATTGAACTTTCGCCAATTTTTCAACCGTCATGTGCCAACCCATATTGTTTATAGGTGATGAACAATAATTGAGTCTGTCCGTTATCGGAGCAATTTGATTGTATGGTTTATGCTCAGCCAGTTTTTCAAAAGCGCGATGTATATAACCAATAGTTTGCTCAGCATCCCTGATTATTTCTCCATCCATCTTCAACACATTTTGAAAAATACCATGCGTTGCCGGATGAGTTGGACCAAGGTTTAATGTGGTATAATCCTGATGCTCTATTGCTGTATTTGAATTATCAATTTGATTATTCATTCGTAAATAATTTTTTAATTATTTCTTCTCCAAATTTTTCACCTAATTTGATTTCATCAAATTCCGCAATCACTTCAGACATATTATGAATGTTTTTGCCATTTTCCTTTAGGTGATTATAGACGAGCTTATGATTTTTAGCCAAAATGTTGAACAATAAATCAGCATTGATATCCAATCCCTTAATGGTTTTTATATCAGTCCAAAGTCTCCTCCTATATTTAGTTTGAAACATATTAAATGAAGGGTCTTTATAATAACGAGGCTGATATTTATTTAAAGGTGTTGAAGCATCCAATTCAAAGTAATATCCGTCTTTAATAAATTTTGTAGAAAATGAACGCACCTTATATACACTATTATTACTTCTAACATTTATTTCCAAAGTCACTCGATTCGTAATTTCATATTGACATTTCAGATAGATACAAAGACTTAAAATTGCATCTACCACTCTATCATCCGTTCTATAATTTGTTTCATTAGAAATGGTATAATCGTTACCATTAGACTCCCTAAATAGGGAATTCTCATTTCGAGGAATAAAATTTATTTTAGTAGCCATTAATTTAAGGAATAAAACTTCTATTAATGAAAGACTGTTTTGTTCTCATGTGCTCACGCGACCATTCTTCAATAGTTTTCTCATCCCACTTTTTCGCATCCCACAACTTATCCATTTCCATATCTAACTGCTCAACAAAATATTTCGAAAGCATACTTTTTATTTCTAATAATTGCTTATCAGTCAAATCAAATTGAAACAACTTAATTAATTCTAATTGTAAGTTTGTTAAGCCTTGTTGAATCATTCCATTTTCAATTTTAAATTCTCAATTCTTAATTTATTTCTCACCTTCCAAACATCTTATCATCTTTATCAAATCTTGCCTGGTCTTCTATGGGATATTCTTTGCGCATGGGCCAGCCTTCCATTGAATCCATATTTAAAATACGCTTTAAATTTTTATGACCTGTAAAATGAAATCCGAAGAAATCATAAGCCTCACGTTCCATCCAGTTTGCGCCTGGAAAAATATCCATAATGGATGGAAACACAGGATGTTCACTTGCGCTAAATGTTTTCAACCGCACCCTTAAATTCTGAGGAAGATTATGCAGATGATAAACCATTCCGAACTTTTCGACTGCATGAGGAAAGTGCATTCCATTCATGGTGGTTAGAAAAGTATAGCCTTGCTCATCATGCAAATATTTTATAACATCTTTAATTGAATCTAATGCAACAACTGCACAAACTATATCATAAAGCTGAACTACAGATTCAATTTTATTGTGAAACTTTTCTTTCAGTTGTGATTCAAAAGTGGCTAAATCAGGGGTCTGCATTTATTTTTTGAAGTTTAGGGTTGATTATTGAATTCCGTAAGAGGCCATTAGTTCCTTGTATTCTGGAGAGTTTCTTCTTCGCAATGACTCATTTTGTACCAACTCCTGTATTTTCAAAATGCCATCTAAAATTTGCTCGGGGCGTGGAGGACATCCGGGAACATAAACATCAACAGGAATAATTCTGTCTATTCCCTGTAATACACTGTAAGTATCAAATATGCCTCCACTACTTGCACATGCGCCAACTGATAAAACCCATTTTGGCTCAGCCATTTGTTCATAGACCTGGCGTAATACAGGTCCCATTTTTTTTGCAATTGTTCCCATCACCATCAGTAAATCAGCCTGGCGTGGAGAGAAACTTAATCGCTCAGAACCAAATCGCGCCAAATCATAATGCGATGCCATTGTTGCCATAAATTCAATTCCGCAACATGACGTTGCAAATGGTAACGGCCACAACGAATTTTTGCGCGCAAGGCCAACGGCCTGGTCAAGCTTGGTTGCGAAGAAACCATGACCTTCAAATCCTTCGGGGGCTTTTATTATATCACTCATTTTTCAAATCTTTATCTATTCTAAAATCCTTAAGAAAATTATTCCCAGTTAAATGCTCCTTTTTTGCGAACATAAAAATATCCAACCAATAATAATGCTATAAATACAAGCATCTCCATAAATCCAAACAATTTCAACTCCTTAAAGTTAACTGCCCAGGGGTACATGAATATTACCTCCACATCAAACAAAACAAACAGGATTGCTATAAGAAAATACTTAATTGAAAACGGAATGCGTGCATTACCCTGCGGTTCAATTCCACACTCGAACGTTT
>JBDTRM010000203.1:0-40900 GCA_039931675.1 Bacteroidia bacterium
TATTTAATATTTATGCAAAGCATGAAAACAAACCGAAAAATTTATTTGCACTCAAAGTAAAGATGCCCGAAATGGCTGCTGATTCATTTTTTACTGCGCTGCCCGGTGGCATGTTCAGAACATTTAAAGGAATAAAAACTTCGGGCACTTTATCTTATCAACTCACTTTTGAAATAGATAAAGATAATCCGGACAGCTTAGTTTTTGATTCATCATTGAAGAAGAAAAATTTTCGCATTAATAAATTTGGTGCAGAAAATTATACAATCATTGATACCTCTTTTGTATTTGAGGCAATGGATGGGGATCGCTTAGTTCGCAGAATTACGGTAGGACCCCAGAACCCTGTATTCACATCATTAGATCAGATAAGTCCATATCTTAAATATGCTGTAATGACTTCGGAAGACGGTTCGTTTATGTACCATCGCGGATTTAACGAAGATGCTTTTCGCGAATCTATCATTACCAATTATAAAGCGAAAAGATTTTTGCGCGGTGGAAGCACTATCACTATGCAGTTAGTTAAAAACTGTTTTTTGAGTCGTGATAAAACTGTTTCACGCAAAGCCGAAGAAGCATTGATAGTCTGGCTAATTGAAAACAATGGTTTGGTAAGTAAAGACCGCATGTTAGAAGTTTACCTTAATGTAATAGAATGGGGACCTGATGTATATGGTGTGGGTGAAGCATCAGGATTTTATTTTGGCAAACAGCCTAAAGATTTGAATTTGCCCGAGTGCATTTATCTTGCAAGCATTATTCCTCATCCTAAATATTTTAAATATTCTTTTGATTCAACAGGCACGCTGAAACCTTTTCTTGCAGGATATTTCAGATTAGTGTCTTCAAAGATGGTGGGACGCAACTGGATAACACCTGCAGATACCGCTGGTCTTCAACCGTCAGTGAAACTAATCGGTCCTGCTAAAAATTTTGTTTTGCCTATTGATACTTTTTCTGTTCCTATTGATTCAATTATTAAGGAGGATATTGAGATAAGGTGACCGCAGAGACGTTGCAATGCAACGTCTCTACAGGAAAATTCACCTCAACGAAAACCTTACAGGTAACGTAAAGCAAACACTAACATTCTGGCCGTTCTGTCTTCCGGGTTTCCATTTAGGCATCATGGCTACAACCCGTTTGGCTTCATTTTCAAAATCTTTACTCTCGCGCACTCCGCGCAACACATCTATACCTGTTACATCACCTTCCCTGTTTACAATGAATGAAAGATATACGGTGCCTGTTATATTATTATCAATAAGATTTCGTGGATATTTCAAATTGCTGACTAAGAAATTCAACATGGCATTTTCTCCTCCCGGAAACTGAGGCATAATTTCAACTGATCCACGATAAATGTTTGTATCAATGCTTGCGAATGAAGGTACACTATTACCTGTACCCAACCCTGTTGCAGTATCATTCGGATTACCTGTTCCGTTTAGAGATACATTGAATTTGTTAGGATCATCATTGTCTAAATCTTTACGTTGTTTATCATCAACCTGATCATCATTATTTACAATCATTGGTTTTATCATATCGTTGGTGGGTGCTGAGACGTTGCTATGCAACGTCTCTACCGTAGGGATTTTCTCCACAGGTGGAATAAATACAGGTGGATCAATTACTGTGAAAATGGTTGGATCAAATATTGGTTTAGGAATAGCATCTCCATTAAAAATATTTAGAATCATAGGTGTGATAAATACTGCCACTACAATTGACACGGCTGCAAACAAACCGGTTAAAGTATAATCATCTGCTTTTTGACGAAGTACGTATGCTCCGTATTTTTTGTTGCGCTGCTCGAACACCTGGTCTAACCATTGATTCGAATAAATGTTTGTTGTCATAATAATATGTGTTATGGGTTTTGAAGAATAGATACACACATTATGTTTTTCCATAATTGGTTTTTTGTGTTTACTGAAATATGACATTGCAGAGATGTTGCATTCTGTAGAGACGTTGCATTGTAGAAACGTTGCATTGTAGAAACGTTGCATTGTAGAAACGTTGCATTGTAGAAACGTTGCATTCTGTAGAGACGTTGCAATGCAACGTCTCTACGCACGCACAAAAAAAAATCATCGCAGCATCTAAACAAATTTATCTTTGTCTTAAATATAAAATCCATAATAAAATGAAAACAAAAATCTTAATCACAGTATTACTATTATCATTCTCTTTAGCTTCGAAAGCACAAATAACTTTGGATCATGTTTATCCAACTGACATTCCCGACAGGTCAGTTAAATTATCTTTATCAGGATTAAAATATGTGCATGTACATCATGCAGCAAGTACAATCTCTTACTTTACCTTATATAATGCTGATCATTCAATCTTTAAAACTATAACCATACCGTCATGGCCAGGAAGAACTGTAAATGACATTAAATTTGTTTCAGAAACATTATTTGATCTTGATACATTGGTTGAATATGCTGTTAATTATACTGATGGCGTTACAAATGCTATTAGAATTTGTAATGAAAATGCTAACATATTATTTGAAGTGGATAGTGCTCAAATTGCTGGCTCTTCTGTTGACATTTCGGCTGCCGGATTTATTCCGGCTGGTATTTTTCCAGATGGAACTAACACCAAATTGATGTTATTTAAATTTCATTATTCAGCCGGATGGACTTTTACTATTGATGTTTACAACCTTCCTGGTCAGTTGCCCTGTCTTGAATGTGATGGCGGATTAATCGCAGGTATAGCGTATAATCCCGGAGTTATTAATACACAGGCAAAAGCATTTCCAAATCCCTCCACCGATCATTTTAATATCAAATACATTTTGCCTGCAAATGCCAAAAGTGTTTTCATTGAGATTTACGATATGGAGGGCAGCCTTGTTAAAAAATCAAGATTAAATAATAAATCAAACGAAACTGCTGTGAACAGTCAGGAACTTTCTGATGGACAATTTATTTACCGCATAATTGCCGATGGTAAAATGATTGCTACGGATAAAATTATTGTGGCGAAATAAATATTAAGGATACTCTTTAAGAATGCCCAAACGGAAACCAAACGTCTTTATAAAAATGGCAAAACAGATATTAATGACTGAAGGAAAAGGCAATTTTCCGAAAAATCATTATACTTTTACTGCAATCTGAATTTCAAAATAATAAAACATATTTATGAAATCTAAAAAAGATAATACCCCGGCAAAAGATTTTCCTGTAGTGTGTGTAGGTGGCTCGGCCGGTGGTTTAGACGCCTATACCCGTTTACTAAAAAATCTTCCGGCCGATATGGGTGTTGCTATCATAATCGTAAATCATTTGAGATCTGTTGCCACGCATCTCCACAAGATTCTACCAAAATATACTAAAATGCCGGTTGAACTCATTACCGAAAAATTAGACATTAAGCCAAATCATGTTTTTATAATTCCGCCAAAGCACGATTTGCACGTTCTCAATGATGAGTTCCGCTTAAAGCCCATATCAAAGCCCAGGGGATGGCCCAATGTGATTACTGTTTTTCTGAGATCCATTACAAAGCACTGGGACGGTAAAATTATAGCTGTAATAGTATCAGGCTATGATGGTGATGGATCCGAAGCACTATGCGCTATTAAAGAAGATGGTGGCATTACTATAGCACAAGAGCCCGACACAGCAGTGCAGCCTGATATGCCCTACAGCGCCATCGCAAGTGGTTGCATAGATTTTGTTCTTTCTCCCGAGGCCATAGCCAAAAAAATTGAACGTATTGCAAATGGAAAAACCAAAAGTCCGGCACCAAAAACTAAGCAGCCGCAAATCGGTAAATAGTTTCCTTTGTTCTAACAATTCTTGGAAATGTAAAATGTATAATTACATTTGACCTATATTGCCAGTCAGTAAAAAGAATGTCGAAAAACCCTCGGAACATTTACTCTCAATTACTGATTTCCAGTTTGTTTTTTATAAAAGATTTGTTACCGGATAAAATTTTCGGGTAACTTAACCTTATACCCAAAAACAATGAAAGATATTTACAAACACTCTAAAATTCTTTTGGTTGAGGATGATACCGATGACCAGGAATTTTTTCTTGAGGCAATAAAACAATTAAGCTCATCACTTGAATGTGACATTGCAAGCAACGGCCGCGAAGCTTTAAATTATATTGTGTTACCGCCCTTGCCCTCCATAATTTTTCTTGATATTAACATGCCTGTTATGGATGGTTTTGAATGCCTGGAGCATTTGAAAAAATCGCGGCTTCACAAGCATATTCCCATAATAATTTACACTACTTCAATTAGTGAACAGGATAAAGAGAAAGCAATTTCAATGGGTGCTGATGGTTTTTTGTCAAAGCCTGCACTCCTCCAAGTATTAAAAAACAGGATAGATGAATTTTTGCGCACTGATTATCTCATGCCACACTTAGCCCATTTATAAAGAGGTATTTATTAATCAGGGTAAGTTACCGCCCTACCCGCCTGCGTTTCGCTGGTGGTGCAACTTACATCTGCCTGCCAAAATCCTTCAATTGTCTCTAATCCTAAAAAACTTGTGGTGAGTTTGACGAACCATGCTGGTTCAAACAATTACATATATTGGCTATGTGTAGCTATGTGGTAAAAAAAAACGCCCCCCAAAAACCCGGGAGGCGTTTGATCTTCTAACTATTAAAATCACAAATCATAACCTTACTTCCGCTCCATTATTATACTCTTTATCACACTCTGTCCAAGTTTAATTTCAAATGCAGCCATTGTTACGTCATTATAATCCGGGTGCGTTGCCTTCAATGCCCACACACCATGCTTTATAGGTATCACCTTCCAGTGTCCGTTAATATCCGCATGTGCAATAATATCCGTTTCACCGGTTCTTGTCAAAGTAACAGTCGCATTATATATAGGCGTATTCGTTACCATTTCTAAACAGTCACCCTCTACGGTAGTATGCCTTGATGCTGTATTCACTATCTTTCTCACATTCTGATATGCACTATACCAATCCGCTTGTGTTGCGTTCAGTGTTGCTGCTGCCTTATCCATTATGTCGCGGCATATACGCGTAGCTTCCACATATAATGGTACAAGCGCATCTGTTTGTGCGCTCTTAACTACACTTGCTTCCCGCGGTTTATTTTTTGCAAGCAGGTAATCATCTTTAGCGGTAGTCATAGCTGTCATTGCTGCTGCATCCACTCCAAATCCTGTGAGCCCTGCTCCAAGTACCGGGGTTACAATAGTGCTTATATTGGCCACTACTGTTTCAATCGTATCATCTTTTAACCTCCGCAATTCCGAAATCGAATAATTCATTTCCTCCTTCAGCGTATTGTTATTAATGCTTGCCGCATAACCTGCCGTTCCGCTTGTTACTGCAAACATCTTGAGGGCAAGCGTTTCTTTAAGCACAGCTTTGTCATCCGTTATACCTCCTGTTTGCCTCCCTTGTTTTGCTGCTTTAGCTTTAATATCCGCCACTGTGGTTTTAAGCGAGTTTTTACCCGCCATTAAACCCGCGCGTGTGCTGCTTATGGCATTAGTTGTTTCCACATACTCTACTGTAGCATCGTACATGTCTAACCGGTCTGATTGTGAACTTGTCATTTTATTTTTTGTTTTAAATGTTTATATGGTAAATTTAATATTTACTTTGATACAAACTACTATTATGATGGTATATTGTTATAAACTTATTTAAACCGCTTTCGCGGGATGAATTTAATGTCAAAACCCATTTTATCTCTTGCAGTTAAGTGATGGTTGAATAATTATGAACAAGAGATAGAGGATTATTGATTAGAGATAGCGATTTATTGACAGGAAGATGTGATGGACGAGCAAGAGCGAGGGATTTATTGACCCGAGTTGAGGATTGCAGGACGGGAGATGGAGATTGATGGACACGAAGATGCCATTGCTGCACACGAAGATGCAATAGATGAACACAAAGCATGACTAAATGACGAAGAGATAGCGATTGCGGAGCAAGAGATTGGCGCTGATGGGCAGGAGATATTCGTAAATGGGTGGTTTTAAGGCATTTATATGGAATATACTCATATCATGAAGACTCAAAACCCCGAAGGGGGTTGGCTGTGAATAGCCACTGGTGTAGCCGGTGGTAAAATAAGCACCCACCCACAATAATTTAACATTTACCCACAAAATTTAACAAATTTCATTTGCAAATACGAATTTATGATTATCTTTGACCTATAAATTTTATTATTTAGCGTAAGCAAAACTCCTGTTTACAAATAATTTAATGTATTTTAATCTGAGATTTTAATTATTCCCCAAATGAAATCATTAAAACTTACTCTCTGCACCCTTATACTGGCATTAATAACTGCGAGCGCCATAGCACAAAGCACATCCATAAGCGATGTGGTGCATGCCCCCGTTACTTCGGCCATGCTTGATGTTTTTTCAACATCAAAAGGATTTCTTGTACCACGCATGTTACAGGCCGAAAAAACTGCTATCGCTACCCCTGCTGTTGGTTTGTTAATTTACCAAACAGATGGTGCAGCCGGATTTTATTATTATGACGGCACTGCGTGGATACCTTTTACTACAAGCGATACAGGTTGGCTTTTAAATGGCAATTCAGTGCCCTCTATGAAAACCATTGGCACCATTACTAATTACGATTTTCCCATTATAACCAATAACTCTGAACGAATGAGGGTTACCAAAACAGGTCAGGTGGGTATCGGCTCAACTGCTTTTGATCTTATTAATCCTGAACGCCTCCTGGTTGATTACGGAACCACTACCTCTACCACAATTGCCACTTTCAGAGGAAGCATAAATGATTATTTTCAGATTAACCTGCAAAATACCAATGACGGAACAAGTGCTTCAACTGACTTTGTAGCTACGGCAGATAATGGTACAGACAGCACATATTATATTGATATGGGAATTAACAGCTCCGTGTATGCACCAGGAGTTGAAAACTTCGGTGGTCCCAATGATGGCTATGTATATTCCTCCTCACGTAACCTTCTGATAGGTACAGCTTCAGCCAATTCTGATATTATTTTCTTAGTAAATGGCGGACAACTTGCTGTTAACCAGGCCATGAGGATAGATGCCACTACCAAAAATATTATTATTGGTCGTAAAGACGGAACAACAGGTCCTATCGGCAATATCGTTCGCGGGCCGAATGGATCAGGCACTAATACAGCAGGCGGCAGCCTTAGCATTATTGCCGGTAACGGAACAGGAACCGCAGCCGGTGGAGCTTTAAATCTTAATGGCGGAACTACAGGAACAGGTGCTGCCGGAGCAGTTAATATAAATGCCGGTACCAACAATCCTATAAATATTAATACCGGAACCAATACCCAGAATGTTACAATAGGAGGTAGCAGCAACAATATACTTTTTCCAAAATTTACTACAGTAGGTAGTGTTTTTTATACGAATGCAGTTAATGGTCAAATTGCCGCCACCGCTACAGGTACTACAGGCCAGGTTTTGACTTCAAATGGAGCAGCAGCGCCTACATGGAATAACCCTACAATAAATATAGTAACGCTTGGCGCAGATGTAACCAACAACAGTGCAGTAGCTAATACGATTGCCAATGTAACCGGATTAAGTTTTGCGGTAACTGCAGGGGTAACTTATCGTTTTCACGCAACTATTCTTTATACAGCTGCAGCGACTACTACCGGTTCAAGATGGTCAATTAGTGGTCCGGCCACAACTTTATTGGCTTATAATTCCCGTTATCCCAATTCTTCGGTTGGAGAAACTGTTTATTACCAGGTGGCTTATGATCAGCCGGCTGCGGCCAACACTGTTTCACCATTTACTACCGGTAATATCGCACAGATTGAAGGTATTGTTGTTCCGTCTGCTAATGGTACTGTGACAATTCGTTTTGCCTCCGAAATTGCATCAAGCGCAATAGTTGCAAAGGCTGGCAGCACTTTAACATGGTGGTAAAAAATCAATTTTTTATACTCTTATTTTAAATATAAAATCAGTTATCTAACTCCCAATTTTTTTCAATTAAGAAAATGAAATCATTAAAACATATTCTCTGCATAGTGATACTCTCAGCACTAACTGCAAATGCGATAGCTCAAAGCACTGCTATAAGCGATGTGGTACATGCCCCGGTTACATCGGCTATGCTTGATGTTTTTTCAACATCAAAAGGTTTTCTTGTTCCACGCATGTTGCAGGCGCAGAAAACTGCTGTTGCTACCCCGGCCACAGGTTTATTAATTTATCAAACCGATGGTGCAGCAGGCTTCTATTATTACGATGGAACTGCCTGGATTCCATTTACAACCAGCTCTACAGGTTGGCTATTGGATGGCAATTCGGTGCCCTCTATGAAAACCCTTGGCACCATTACTAATTACGATTTACCCATTATAACTAATAACTCTGAACGAATGAGGGTTACAAAAACAGGTTTAGTGGGTATCGGGTCAATTGCTTTTGATCCCATCAACCCTGAACGCTTGCTTGTTGACTATGGTAATACAACTTCAAATACATTAGCAACTTTCAGAGGAAATACAGCAGGCTATCTGCAGGTAAATGTTCAAAACACCAATAGCGGAACCAATTCATCAGCAGACTATGTGGCCACTGCCGATAATGGAACTGATACCACAAACTATATTGATATGGGTATTAACAGTTCTACTTATGCTCCCGGTGTTGACAATTTCGGAGGGCCTAACGATGGTTATTTATATACTTATGCACGTAACTTACTGATAGGAACAATCGCTTCTACCAATTCTGATATTATTTTCTTAGTAAATGGCGGACAGCTTGCTGTTAACCAAGCCATGCGCATAGATGCCACTACCAAAAATATCATTATTGGTCGTAAAGATGGAACAACAGGCCCTCTCGGTAATACGGTGCGCGGTCCTAATGGAGCAGGTACTAATATAAGCGGAGGCAGCTTGACATTTGTAGCAGGCAATGCAACCGGTACAGGCGTTGGCGGAGCTTTGAATATTTCAGGTGGCAGTACTGTAAGCGGAACGGGCGGTGCAGTAAACGTAAATGCAGGTACTAACAATGCAACTAATATTGGCACAGGCGCTAATACACAGAATGTTACAGTTGGCAATAGCACTAACAATATCATATTACCTAAATGGACTACCGTAGGCGGGGTTTACTATAACTCAACCGCAGGGGGCCAGCTTGGCGATGCATCGCTAATGGTTTGGGATAATACCAATACCCGCTTAGGCATTGGAACGGCAACTCCCACAGCCACCCTTAATGTAGTAGGAAATGATATTAATACAGGGTATATGGCGGTAGGCCAAACCGCGCTGCCACCCAATAAATTCAGGATGATTGTAAGAAATGAAATCAATAATAATGGCCTGGTTGTTAATTCCAGCGGCAACCTGGGAGATATTATATTCAGATTGGTTGACCAGGATTCTACTTTTAATATTTTAGATGTGGAGGCACAAAATGGAAATTTCATTTTTGGAAATACTTATGCGGCAACAATGACAGCGCGAGGTATAGTTTATGGACTGGACAATCAGAATTTAGCTTCACCAGGGCAGGCAGACATTAATACTCAAACGGGTGTTTATCGCCAGGCAGGTGTTGCAATAACTCCATATAACATTGGTGGTGGCATTAAAAATAACAATTATACAACTTCTGTTTCTACATCCACTGTTTCAACAACTTATGTTTTGATGACAGGTATGACATCAACTCCGGCAGCAGGAACTTACATGGTTACTTTTTCTGCCTCAGCCCGCGGCACTAATACCGATCAGCAAATGCAGGTGTCATTATATTCGGCAGGTACACTCATAACTCATACTCAGCGAAGCTATGGTTACAATACCAATGTAGGAAATTTAACCAAGCGATTTAATATCAGTACACAGGCATTGATTACGGTTAACGGAGCGCAGGCCATAGAGGCACGTTATAAAACAAACGTTGGAACTTTTAATGTGGACGAAAGATCAATGATCGTGATTAAAATTACTGATTAAGTTCACTTTTTTTCAATTAAGATAATGAAGTCATTAAAACATATTCTCTGCATAGTAATACTCTCAGCACTAACTGCAAGCGCCATAGCACAAAGCATTGCTATAAGCGATGTGGCACATGCCCCGGTAACATCTGCCATGCTTGATGTTTTTTCAACATCAAAAGGTTTTCTTGTTCCACGTATGTTACAGGCGCAGAAAACGGCTGTAGTTACGCCCGCCACAGGTTTGTTAATATATCAAACCGATGGAGCCGCAGGTTTTTATTATTACGATGGCGCAGCATGGATACCATTTACCACAAGCGCTACAGGTTGGCTTTTAGATGGCAATTCGGTGCCATCTATGAAAACTATTGGCACCATTACTAATTACGATTTACCCATTATAACTAATAACTCTGAACGAATGAGGGTTACAAAAACAGGTTTAGTGGGTATCGGGTCAATTGCTTTTGATCCCATCAACCCTGAACGCTTGCTTGTTGACTATGGTAATACAACTTCAAATACATTAGCAACTTTCAGAGGAAATACAGCAGGCTATCTGCAGGTAAATGTTCAAAACACCAATAGCGGAACCAATTCATCAGCAGACTATGTGGCCACTGCCGATAATGGAACTGATACCACAAACTATATTGATATGGGTATTAACAGTTCTACTTATGCTCCCGGGGTTGACAATTTCGGAGGGCCTAACGATGGTTATTTATATACTTATTCACGTCACCTGCTGATAGGAACAGCAAATATCAATTCAGATATTATTTTTTTAGTAAATGGCGGACAGCTTGCTGTTAACCAGGCCATGCGAATAGAAGGCGCCAGCAAAAATATTATCATTGGCCGTAAAGATGGAACCACCGGCCCCTTAGGGAATACCGTACGCGGGCCTAATGGAGCAGGTACTAATATAAGCGGAGGGAGCTTGACATTTGTAGCAGGCAATGCAACAGGTACAGGTATTGGCGGAGCTTTGAATATTTCAGGTGGCAGTACTGTAAGCGGTACAGGTGGTTCAGTAAATATAAACGCGGGTACTAACAATGCTGTTAATATTAATACCGGTGCAAATAATCAGAATGTTACAATAGGCAATAGCACTAACAATATCATATTACCAAAATTTACAACAGTAGGCGGGGTTTACTATAACTCAACCGCAGGAGGCCAGCTTGGCGATGCATCATTACTGGTTTGGGACAATCCCAACACAAGATTAGGAGTAGGAACTGCTACCCCATCAACAAATTTGAATGTAATAGGAAATGATATTAATACAGGATTTATGTCAGTTGGGCAGACTACATTGCCACCCAATAAATTCAGGATGATTGTAAGAAATGTAGCCGGTAGTAATGGTCTTGTTGTTAATTCAAGCGACAACCTGGGAGATATTATATTCAGATTAGTTGACCAGGATTCTACTTTAAATATTTTAGATGTGGAGACAGAAAATGGAAATTTCATTTTTGGAAATACTTATGCTGCAACAATGACAGCGCGAGGTATTGTTTATGGACTGGACAATCAAAATGTAGCTTCACCCGGCCAGGCAGACATTAATACTCAAAATGGCGTGTATCGCCAGGCAGGTGTAGCAATAACTCCATATAACATTGGTGGCGGAATTATAAATACCCAGGATACAACTTCTGTTTCCACATCCACTGTTTCAACAACCTATGTTTTGATGACAGGTATGACCTCAACTCCGGCAGCAGGAACTTATAGGGTTACTTTTTCTGCCTCAGGCCGCGGAACTAATACCGATCAGCAAATGCAAGTCTCATTGTATTCAGCAGGTGCAATCGTAACTTATACTCAGCGAAGCTATGGTTACAATACCAATGCTGGAAATTTAACCAAGCGATTTGATATCAATACACAGGCATTGATCACTGTTAATGGAGCCCAGGCCATTGAAGCTCGCTTTAAAACAAACGTTGGAACTTTTAATGTTGACGAAAGGTCTATGATACTGATAAAAATTACGGATTAAAAGGTTTTTAATTCAGTGTCTCTAAAAACTCATTTACTTTTTGCTGAGTAGTTTCAGGATGATTTGCATAATCAGTTGGTATAAATTTTTGTCCTGTTACTTTTTCAAATAGTTCGATGTAACGTTCGCTCACTTCGTTTACTATTTCATCTGTCATCACCGGAACCTGTTGGCCTTCCAAACCTTGAAAACCATTTTCAATTAACCACCTGCGCAAAAATTCTTTTGATAATTGCTTTTGTTCTTCACCACGTTGCTGTCTTTCTGCATAACCATCAGCATAAAAATAACGTGATGAATCGGGAGTATGAATTTCATCTAACAAATAAATTGTATCATTCAATTTCCCAAACTCATATTTTGTATCCACTAAAATTAAACCTTTATCAGCAGCCATTTTTGCTCCGCGTTCATAGAGTTTCAAGGTATAGGTTTCGAGCATTGCATAATCTGTAACACTTACAATTCCGCGATTAATAATTTCTTCTTTCGAAATATCTTCGTCATGCCCTTCATCAGCTTTAGTAGTTGGTGTAATGATGGGGTTAGGAAATTTATCATTCTCTTTCATTCCATCAGGCATTGCCACTCCGCATAAAGTGCGTTGACCACTTGCGTAGGTTCGCGCTGCATGTCCAGCAAGATAACCGCGCACCACCATCTCCACTTTAAATGGTGTGCATTTTAATCCTATAGTAACATTAGCATCAGGAACACCAAGCACCCAGTTAGGTACAATATCTTTTGTAGCATTTAAAAAATATGCAGCAAGCTGATTGAGCACCTGTCCTTTGTAAGGTATAGGCCGGGGCAATATCACATCAAATGCACTGATGCGGTCGCTCACAATCATCACCAGGTATTTATCATCAATATCATAAACATCACGCACCTTGCCGCGATAAAAGGATTTCAACTTTGGAAAGAAGAAAGCACTTGAAGCTTGTTGTTTGAGATTTGGAATTTCTGTCCTGATGCTCATGTTATTATTTTTTGAATTTATTTATTGCTCTCCACTAACCCTCGGAGGGTTGAAAAACCCTCCGAGGGTTATACGCAGACAACTCAACCCTAAGAGCGATTATGCGTATGGGGGAAAAAATACCAACTACAAATAGCAAATTTTCCGAAAGTTCTCTCATCACAAAGATGTCTGACACCCTTTAGGTGTCTGACATCATACACAACCTTAACCTAGATTAAAGTCCGGGACTATGTCCAAATTTCAAATTTCAAATTTCAAACCCTATACGCATGAATAATATCCCTCACCAATCTATGCCTCACCACATCTTTCTCATCAAGATAAATCATATCAATGCCTTTTATGTCTTTCAATAATTTTACGGCCTGAATTAAACCCGATGGCTGATTGCGCGGCAAATCAATTTGAGTTACATCGCCTGTTACAATAAACTTTGCATGAGGACCCATGCGTGTGAGAAACATTTTCAACTGGCTCTCGGTTGCATTTTGTGCTTCATCTAAAATCACATAAGCATGATCCAATGTGCGGCCACGCATAAATGCAAGTGGTGCCACTTCAATAATTCCATTCTCAATCATGCTGCGCAATTTTTCATTTTGTATCATATCAAACAATGCATCATACAACGGTCGCAGGTAAGGATCAATCTTTTCTTTTAAATCTCCCGGAAGGAAACCAAGATTTTCTCCAGCCTCTACAGCGGGACGGCATAATACAATTCTGCGTATTTCTTTATTCTTCAATGCGCGCACAGCCAATGCAACTGCAGTGTAGGTTTTACCTGTTCCGGCAGGACCGATTGCAAAAACAATATCATTCTTCTCGCTGCTCTCTACCATTTTTTTCTGGTTGGGCGTGCGCGCTTTTACGATGATTCCATTTTGTCCATAAACTAAAACATCCTGTAGATTACCATTTCCGACTACCCCTGCCGCTACCGGTGCCCCTTTACCTCCATCACTTTTTAATTGTAATATGGATTCAGCATCTTCTTGCGGCAGTCGCCCTCTGCGTTCAAATACTTCGATCAATTGATCAAATGCTTCTGTAAATAAAGTAAGCTGTTCTTCATTGCCTTTAACTTTAAGCTCGTGGCCCCGCACTATAATTTTAAGAGCAGGAAATTTTTTTCTTAGTAATTCAAGGTTGGCATCGTTGGCGCCAAAAAATTCAACGGGGTTGGTAAACTCAACTGGGATTAATAGTTCTTTCAATATTATGTACGATTTACGATTTTTGATTTACGATTTTTTTATGTGTAACAGGTGCGGCTGCGCCCGCCATTGGCGGGACGGGGTGAGCGTGGACATTACGATTTGTGATACTGCATGTGGTTAGTGTTTTTTTCACCAACCACTTTTACTGATGATCTGTTAGCAAAGTTAATTTTTAAATGCTTGTTTCATTTCAAATGTATTTAAATTTGGCCGCAAGTTATAATGTAATTCGCAAATCGTAAATCCCAAATCGTAATTCGTAAATCCTTCAATTGAAACCGATAATTACATTAACTACCGACTGGGGCCTTAAAGATTACTTTACTGGCGCGCTCAAAGGTGCTTTGTACAAAGAAATTCCCGATGTAAATATTGTTGATATAAGTCATCTCATTGCTGCGTACAACATTCTGCAGGCATCTTATACTTTTCGCAATGCATGGAAAAATTTTCCTGATGGCACCATTCATTTCATTGGAGTTGATTCAGGAACTGATCCCACTAACGGTTTAATTGCCATAGCATATCAGCAACATATTTTTATTGGTTTCGACTGTGGAATTTTTTCAATGGTGTTTGAAGAAAAACCTACACAGATGTTTCGCCTTTTCAGCGATACGGATTTTACCAAACAACAGCTCACTAAATTCCTGGTTCCACTTTTAAGTGAACTTACCGAAGGGAAAACTTTAAATGAATTGGGTACTCCAATTGATAAATATATGGAGCGTACTTATTTTGTGCCAACTATTGAAGACATGCATATTATTGGCCACGTAATTTATACTGATGAATATGGCAATCTTGTAACCAACATTGAACATCACGTATTTGATTTTGTAAAAGGCGAACGCAACTTTTCCATACATATTAAGTCAAGAGATTATACCATCAAAAAAATAAGTAAGTGGTATGACGAAGTGCCGCAGGGCGAATTGCTTGCAATGGTTAATGATGCAGGCTTCTTAGAAATTGCAGTATGCGGAGGCCGCGCCAGCCAGATGTTTAACATGAAGTATGGCAGTACCATACGTATTGAATTTAATGATAACAAGAATAGTAAGGCTGACCATAAATCCTTCTCGCTTTCATGAGTTTGCGAAAGTGTATGCCGAAGCACAAAAAACCATCATCACTTTTAAAGGATGCATGGAGTTGCAGGTTTATACTGATGTGCAGCAAACCAATGTTGTGTTCACGATAAGCAAATGGAATAATGAAAGTGATTTGAATCACTATCGCTTTTCTGCTTTTTTTAAAAATGTATGGACTACTGTTAAACCTATGTTCAGTGCAAAAGCAGAAGCATGGAGTCTGACAGAGTTTGGTGAAGGTTGAAAGATGAATTCCGCGTATCGTATAGAATTAAGGAATAATGGAATAACATGAGTAAGAATTTTCCTCTGAAACTTTACTTTCGGAAAGTGCCTTCAACTTTCCGAAAGTTGGCGAGTAATTACATTAATGATAATAATTCGTTTATCGGGGGAAGAGATGTTCTACCGTTTTCCTTCAACTTTCCGAAAGTTGGCGAGTAATTACATTAATGATAATAATTCGTTTATCGGGGACGGGATGCTATCCCGTGTTACTTGCAAATTTAACCTAATGGTAATGATTTTTTTAACATGACAACATTTTGCGATTAGACTTTTGGGCGTTTTTAAAAATGCAGATTAATACTGACTTATTATTCTGCAAGTCCAATTAAATGTTTTAATCAATCATGTACATATAATCAAATACCTCAAAACAAAATTTTTTACTATGAAAAAAATACTATTTGCCTTAGGATTAATTATTCCAGGCGCCTATGCTAATGCACAGAATGGATTAGAAAACATAATAGTTGAAAAATACTATGTATCCAATGCTGCCGATGCTGCCGGAAGTATTGGTACCTTACCTGTTGGTTCTGTAACCTATAGAATATATGCTGACATGCTGCCCAACTATAAATTCCAGGCAGCGTACGGTGTACCGGGTCATGAGTTCAGAATTGCTACCACTACTTCATTCTTTAATAATGAAGACAGGGGAGCAACAACACCTAATGCAATTGGCAATAACAGGTTGCCTGATAATACAGTTATGTTGGATTCATGGTTGTCAGTAGGTGCTGCCTCAGCCGCTAACTTTGGAATACCTAAATCAGAAGATAACGGGGTTAGTAATATTGTGAATGCTGATGGCATTTTGCAAAATAACGATCCTGCGGCTGGCATTCCATTAACTACGCAAGATGGCGTTATTGCCGGCACACCGCAGGCCGTTACTTTTGTGGGACTCACTACTGAACTTGATGTCTTTGATGCTACGAGTCAGCTCGGCAATTTATTCTCTACATCTAACGGATCAGTTGCTTCTCTTAATGGTTCCTTTGGACCAACCTCCACCAACAGAGTACTGATTGCACAAATAACAACAGATGGCACTTTATCATTTGAGTTGAATATTCAAATCGGAACACCAACAGGAGGTGTTCAAAATTTTGTTGCTAAAAATCCCGCAGGCAGTGAAATTGTACTTCCATCTCTCACCTATCCCGCTGTTGCTGCGGTTGCTATAGCCGCAAATCCTGTAGGTGCAATCTGTTCCGGAACCAATGTAACTTTTACTGCAACGCCTGTTAATGGAGGTCCAAGTCCAACTTATCAATGGAAAAAGAACGGGATAAACGTTGGAACAAACAGTGCAACCTATTCTAATACTTCATTGACAAACGGAAATCAGATTACATGTGTAATGACTTCTAATCTTGGAGGTGTAGCAGGAAGCCCGGCTACATCAAATGCAATTATAATGCAGGTTAATGCATTGCCAACAGCAACCATCACACCGGCAGGGCCTACAACTTTTTGTTCTGGCACTAATCCTTTAACACTTAACGCAAACGCAGGTGCAGGATTTACCTATCAATGGAAAAAAGGTACAACCAACATTTCAGGTGCAACTAACATCACCTATGCACCAACTACATCAGCTACTTATAAAGTGCAGGTAACAAATGCAGGCGGATGTACAAAACTTTCATCAGGTATTGTTGTAACTGTAAACGCTTTACCTGCAGCAACCATTACACATACCGGGCCTACCACTTTTTGTTCAGGCACTACTCCTTTAACGCTGACCGCAAATTCCGGCACAGGATTTACCTATCAATGGAAAAAAGGTACAACCAACATTTCAGGAGCAACTAACATCAGCTATGTACCAACTACCTCATCTACATATAAAGTGCAGGTAACCAATGCAAGCGGTTGTACAAAACTTTCATCAGGTGTTGTTGTAACTGTAAACGCTTTACCAACAGCATCAATTACATCTGCCGGGCCTACCACTTTTTGTTCAGGCACTACCCCTTTAACGCTAACAGCAAATTCCGGCACAGGATTTACCTATCAATGGAGAAAAGGAACAACAGATATTGCAGGGGCAACTAACATCAGTTATATGCCAACCTCATCAGGTACATATAAAGTTGTTGTAATCAATGCAAACGGTTGTACAAAAGTTTCTACTGCCGGAGTAGCAGTTACTGCAAATCCTTTGCCGGCAGCAACCGTAACAGCACAAGGGCCTTTGACATTCTGCGCTGGTGACAGTGTAGTTTTACAAGCCAATGCCGGAGCAGGTTTAAGCTATCAATGGAAGAAGGGTACGGCAATTCTCAGCGGAGCTACATTGCAGAATTATACTGCAAAAACAGCAGGAACCTATAAGGTAGTAGTTACTAATGCTAATACCTGTTCTAAAACTTCTGCATCAAAAACAGTAACCATAAATTGTAAAACAGGAAATGAGATTGCTCACCAACCAGAGATGCAAATATCAATTTATCCTAATCCTTCAGACGGACCATTTACTTTAAATTTAAGTAATGAAGGAATTGAAGATGGCATTGCAGATATTGAATTGATAAATATGCTGGGTCAGAATGTTTACAGCAATACAGCAGAATTTTCAAATGGCGAATTGAGCAAGCAAATATATCTTGGTAACAATTCAGTTAAAGGACTTTATCTTGTAAGAATAAATTTAAATGGAGTAGTGTATAACAGCCGTTTGATTTTACAATAAGAAGATATTAAATATTAAAACCCTGCCAGCAGTGGCGGGGTTTTTTCATTGTTCATTAAACAACAACTAAAAACAGCTTACATGAAAAAAACTATTTCCGGATTGCTACTCATATTCTTCAGTGTTTTTGCGAATGCACAAAATGGTTTGGAAAATATAATCGTTGAAAAATATTATATCTCTGATTCCGCTGATGCTGCAGCACCAAAAGGAGGACACCTTCCTGCCGGTTCTGTAACGTATAGAATATATGCCGATTTACTTCCAGGTTACAGATTCCAGGCTGCGTATGGTGTGGCCGGTCATGAACTTCGCATAGCAACCAGCACTTCATTTTTTAATAACGAAGAGTTTGGTGCAACTACGGCAAATGATATTCCATGGCAGCAATTGAACAATAACACTGTTATGCTTGATTCATGGTTGTCAGTTGGAGCAGGTTCTGCAGGTAACTATGGGATACTTAAAGTTGAAGACGATACAGCAAGGACTGTTGTTAACACTGATATTCCGCAAGTTTTGCAAAATGCCAATCCCTTAGCGGGTATCCCCTTAAAAGATCGTGATGGACTTAAAGCAGCATCACCACAATCTGTTGTTTCGATATTTGGCATTGAAAATGAAATTCGGATTTTCGGAAATAAAAATGACAGAGCTAATGGAAAAGCATTTTCTACCACAAATGGTTCCTGGGCTTCGTTTGGCGGTGCTATTGGTCCTAATCCTAATAACAAAGTTTTAATTGCACAGTTAACTACAGATGGCGCGCTCTCATTCGAATTAAATATTCAACTTGGAGCTTCGGATGGTGCCGTTGAAAATTATGTTGCCAAAAATCCTGTCGGTAATGAAATTCAACTCTCATGTCTTACTTATCCCATGCCTGTTGAAAAAGTTTCATCTAACAACAATAAAAAAGTTGTGAAAAACAGTAAGTTAAAAAATTAAACAGGTAGTTCTTTTTGAAACTAAAACCACATGTGTCATATAAAATTAATGTTAAGTTTTTTTGTTTGTTAATTGTTGAAAACCTATCCAAACTTAACCCAATGATAATATGTGTTTTATCGGAACTAAATTTTCTATACAGACATTTGAACCGTTTTAAGACGAGAAATATTCACTCCAATTAATAGCATTTAAACATCATTTATCAGTTAAAACAAACACTATGAAAAAATTTACTTTATGCCTGGGCTCCCTCCTCTTGTTTTGCGTTTCAATGCGTGCTCAAAACGGATTGGAAAATGTTATTGTAGAAACCTATTACATTTCTGATGCTAACGACACCATGGCAAATGCTGATGGCGGTGTGCTTCCTATCGGCTCGGTAACTTACAGAATATATGCTGACTTGTTGCCCGGTTATAAATTCCAGGCAGGCTACGGTGTACCGGGTCACGAAGTAAGATTTGAAACTTCAACATTGTTTTTTAATAATGAAGACCGCGGTGCAACCACACCAACTTATACCAAGGTGCAATCTAAAGCCAATACTGTTATGCTTGATTCATGGTTATCAGTGGGTGCTGCATGTGCAGGTAACTTTGGAATTATGAAAGTTTATGATGATGGTGCTGCAACCAATGTAAATTCTTTTACACCACAGGTTTTACAAAATGCAGATACTTTAGCAGGAATTCCCATTAGTGTTCAGGATGGAATTATTTTGATTACCGCACGAACTCCAGAGCCTGTAACACAAGTTGGAATTGCAACTGAGATTGAAGTTTTTAATAATCAGAATGACGGTACTAACGGCCCTGTATTCTCAACTTCAAATGGTTCATGGGCTGCTCTTAATGGTGCTATTGGTCCTGATACTGTTGACAATAAAGTTTTGATTGGACAAATTACAACCGATGGCGTTTTCACTTTCAAGTTAAATATCCAGATAGGAACACCAACAGGTGGAGTGCAGAATTATGTTGCAGAAAATCCTGTTGCTAATGAAATACAAATTCCAAGTCTTATCTATCCTGACACTACAGGTACATCGGGTATCGGTAATAATACTCCTGACATTCCATTGTTCCTGGTTTATCCAAACCCGGTTAAAGATTTATTGACTATAAAGATTATTCCTTCTAAACAAAGCAATGAAAACAGTTATACAATTTATGATATAAACGGAAGAATAGTATTCCATAAAAATCTTGGAACTTCTTTAGATAAATATCTTGACCAGGTTGATATGTCATCATTTGCGCAAGGGCAGTACATCATTGAATTGGTATCGAATGGTGTTGCTTCATCAAAAAAATTCATCAAGGATTAATTGAATTGATAAGCAAAAGTTTTCATCCACTATTGAAATGGTTTTTTAAAAACACCTTATTTTATTGTTGAAACAACTAAATGAAAAAACTATTTCTGTTAGCAATAATTACTATAATAACTTATTCAATTTCATTTAGCCAGGGAACCATAAGAGGAAAAATAACTGATAACAATGGTGAATCCCTGATAGGTGTAACTATTTATCTTAAAGCAAACCATGGCATTGGAACTACTACTGATCTTGATGGCACTTACTCGCTTAAGATAAATGATTCTATAGCTCAAACTTTAGTTGTTTCATATATCAGCTATAAGACCATTGAACAGGTCGTGAATCCTGCAAAGGGGCAAGTTTTAATAAAAAATTTCACCTTAATTCCTTCATCGCAGGAAATAAAAGTTGCTGAAGTTTCTGCTAAGGCTGTTAAGGCGAAAGATTATTATTTAGAAAGCATAAAGAAAAAATCAGCAACAACTATTGATTACGTTTCATCGGAAACGATGAAAAAAACCGGTGATGCAAATGTTACTACAGCCATAGCCCGTGTATCAGGTGTTTCAACTAACAATGGCGGCTTTATAACCGTGCGTGGCATTGGCGATCGCTATGTAAAAACTTCAATCAATGGCCTGAGAATTCCAACGCTTGATCCTTTTACGAATAATATTAAGCTGGATATTTTTCCTGCCAGTTTGGTTGACAACATTATGATTACAAAAACTGCAAGCCCTGATTTGGCAGGTGATTGGGCGGGAGCATACATTTCAGTGGAAACAAAAGATTATCCCGAGCAGCTTGCAATTAATGTAGAAACAAAATTCGGATATAATAATCAGTCAACACTTACAACTGTATTGTCATCACAACGCAGTTCAACTGACTGGATGGGTTATGACAACAATTTAAGGGGCCATAATCATAGCGATTTTAATCCTGCAACCATTAACCCTAATCCTTACCAGGAATTTGTGGCTTTAGGATTGGAGAGTTATTACAATTCAATTGGTGTAAATGAAACCACGCCCTGGAACGAGACATATTATAAATTAGGATTGGTTCAATTGGGGTTATTAGGCATAGCACAGATTAATGATCAGGAAGCTTATACCACCGCAAAATCAGCTTATGAAAACGGAACATACAAAGGGCAGGCTTTCAATACGCTAAATGCAAATGCAGCCAACTCAGGTCAGTCATTTGCCAACAACTGGAATACTCAAACAAGAGAAACACCTTTAAATTTTACACAAAGTCTTAGTATAGGCAACCAGGTACAATTATTTAAAAGACCACTCGGATTTATGGTGGGCTTCCGTTATGGCATGTCAAATCTTTATGATCCCAACTCAACTGCCAACAGGGCGGGTGTGGTTGGTGATGCTAACGGAAACCTTATACCAAGTGTTACTTCTGCAGTGAACCAGCAAGTGGCTGTTGAAACAAATGGCTGGAGCGGTTTGATAAACCTTGCCTACAAGCTTAATCCAAACAATAGTTTTTCAGTGTTGTTTATGCCTAATTTAACAGGAACCAACAGGGCGAGAAATGCAATTGACGACAGGGATATATCTAATAATGTTATAACTAAAAGTCAATATTACGAGGAGCGTAAGCAATTGATTTATCAATACAAATCATCGCACTACATTCCTTCAATAAAATTAAGGACAGAATTAGATGCATCTTATACCAATGGAAAAAGTGAAGCTCCCGACTTTAAGAATTTGCAATATTCAAAAGACCCGGTTAGTAACACTTACCAGATAGGCGCTACCACGTTAGAAGGAATTCACAGGTATTACCGGTACCTGTCTGATGATTTATTTGACTCTCATGTTTCCTTTGAATTTCCATTGAGCGCAAAACCTGATCTCATTCGCAAACTAAAGTTTGGCGGAGCTTATCAAAGCAATAACAAAACTAATGACCAATACGATTACATTGTAAATTCAGGAGCAGTAGTTTATCCTTTACATAACGATGACCTTGATGCATATTTTGATTTGAGTCATTTCGGAATCAGTAATTATACTGATGCAAATGGGCACAATTTTAATACGATGGATTTTTATTACAGTGAAAGTGCTTCTGCCGCCAACCATACTTTCGGTACCAGTAAAATAATTGCAGGCTTTGTTATGGCAGATTATTCGATTACTACAAAGCTGCGATTTGCAGGAGGATTAAGAATTGAAAAAGCTGATATATTAACTGATGTGGTTAAGTTTGATTCTTTAGGTCTGCCATATAATGATCCAAGGAGAGCGTATGATAGCGGATTGCCTGTAGCCAACCCCGGTAAATTAAATGAAACCAGTTATCTGCCAGGTATTAACGCCATCTATAAACTTAAGGATAATGAGCAATCGCAAATAAATCTGAGAGCAAATTACAGCCAATCGGTTGCACGCCCAAGTATAAGAGAATTAAGCGATGTTGCCACTTTCGATTATGAGTTCAGATCTTTTGTATATGGAAACTCAGATCTTAAAATGGTGCATATCAACAATTATGATTTACGATTAGAATCGTACTTCAAATCAGGAGATAATGTATCGGTGAGTTTGTTCTACAAAGCTTTTAAAAACCATATTGAATTAGTCAAATCAAATGGATATAGCTGGCAAAATGTTGACAAGTCGCATGTTGCAGGTATAGAACTTGAAGGCAAAAAAGTATTGACAAAGAATTTCGATTTGAATGCGAATGTAACTCTCGCCAATTCTGAAACTAAGTTTGTACGAACCCGGTTAGAAATTTCCAGCGGGATTAAAAATTACATTCCCGTTGATACACTAACGCGCACTATGTACGGACAGGCGCCTTATGTTGTAAATGGAATTTTATCTTACCACGCTGATAGTATCGGTCTTACGCTTACACTAAGTTATAATATACAAGGTAAGAGATTGGTAATTGCTTCTGACAATAAGGAAGTGCCAGATATTTATGAGCAACCAAGGAACCTGTTAGACTTTAAAGTTTCCAAAAACTTAGGCAGACATTTTATTGTAAGCCTTACCATTCGTGATGTTTTAAACACCTCAATTGTACGATCCTATAATTATACGGATGGAACAAATTTAGATTATGATAAATATTCATTCGGAACTAATTATGAACTGGGTGTGATTTATAAGCTTTAAAAAGGAGTGGTAGTGATGAGTGGCAGTGGTAGCAGTAGTGGTAGCAGTAGTGGTAGCAGTAGTGGTAGTAGTAGTAGTAGTGGTAGTAGTAGTGGTAGTAGTAGTGATAGTGGTAGTGGCAGTAGCAATAGTAGCTCAATAACAAATAACAATTTATCCAAACAATAACTAATGACTAACATCCAATTCGAGGCACCATGAAACAAATTCTATTCATCGTATTTTTATTTACATCATTTCTTCCCTTTTCAACTCATGCGCAAATTGAAAAAGTAATAGTAGAAACGTATTATGTCTCTGATGCGAATGATTCAACTGATGTTACAGGAGTGCAGGTACTTGAGCCGGGTTCAAAAACCTACAGGATATACGTTGACCTGAAACCCGGTTCAAAAATCAGGAAAATATATGGTGATGTTAACCATGCTTTGAAAATATCAAGCACTGAAAATTTTTATAATAATTATGATCGCCCTACTGCTTACTTCGGTTATCTCATGAACAGAACATCATGGTTTCCTGATAATCCCCTCCTTGCTCTCGACAGTTGGATAACCATTGGTCGCGCTACAAAAACAGAGGCAGGTGTTTTAAAAACTGATGATACTGACAGTTCATTATTAGGTGGACCAAATTGGGGAGGAAGTGCGGGTATCTCCGGAGGTTTGTTGGTTAATAATGATACTGAAGCAGGAATACCGATTACTATTGCAGATGGATTAATGACTGATACAACAATACTTTCACAATGGTCAGACTATGGCTTCATTGATTTTTCGGGTGATGATACCACCATTTTCGGAACGGTGAATGTTGGCTCGCAGTTTATCAGCAACGATGCATATCTTCAGCAAAATGCAGGAGTGGCAGGAGTCGATCCTGTTAGTAATAAAGTATTAGTAGCACAACTAACTACCAAAGGTGAAATTTCTTTTGAGCTTAATTTGGAAGTGGAGGAATTTGATGGCACCAATACTACGGTTGTAAAATATGTAGCGAATGGTGATACGCTTTTGCCGGATGAAAAAATAAGTCCGGCTCTTAAATATCCTCCTGTATGCGGATGTAAGAATCCGAAATATCTTGAGTATGATGCAGCTTATGGTTGTGAAAATAATGATTCATGCAAAACATTAATTGTTTGCGGCTGCACTGACACAGCAGCATGTAACTACAGTGCTGATGCAAACTTTAATATTCCAACGCTTTGCTGTTACCCCGGCTATTGCAATGATCGTGATCTTGCTGTAGTTTGTCCTGATTTGATATCAGGACGAAATCGGAAAATAGAATTTAGTCTGTTCCCTAATCCATCTTCTTACAAGATAACATTACAGGTTCCGCTTATTGATACTCAAGTAGCTAAATATGCAATCTATAATTCTTTTGGCGTTAAGGTGATTGAAAAAAACATGGGAGAAGTATCAGGAAATATTATTGAAGATATAGATATATCGAAATTGGAAAACGGTTTATACCTGTTACGTTTATACGCAGGTGATAACACGGCTGCACAAAAGTTTATGAAAAAATAATTTCTCTCACCTTCCCCTTAAAGGTTTTAAATCTTTGAAGGCATAAGCGTCAAGTTAAGGACAAGACAATTTTGGATAGGCTGAAAGTCCCGTAGGGACGGCATATTGGTAGAAAAAACACCTGCCTAAAACGGAAGTCCCGTAGGGACGAAATGTTCTACGCATGAAAACGATGACTCGAAAAATAAATATATTGTTCCTACGGAACTTCATCAAATCGGAAATTGGTTACTACCAATGTGCCGTCCCTACTAGACTTTACTATTCAATCAAAAATTAAGTTGACGCATATTCCTTCAAGGGTTGTCCCCGATTTCAAATTAATTATTCAAGTAATAAAATGAATACAAATAAAAACCAATTCACATATTTATTAATTCTCATGGCCTTATTAATAATGCTTGCACCAGGGTGTAAAGAGGATTCAAAAACTACTCCGGCACTTGAAACCGGAACTGTTACAGATATTGATAACAATGTTTATAAAACTGTAAAGATCGGCAACCAATGGTGGATGGCAGAAAATCTGAAAGTAAAAAAATACCGTAACGGCAACCTTATACCACAATCACAAGCATCAACAGATTGGGTTAATATTACGCCTGCATATTGTCTTTATGATAACAATGCGGCAGCACCCGGATTGCTTTATAACTGGTATGCAGTAACAGATACCAATAACTTAGCTCCTGCAGGCTGGCATATACCTACTGATGAGGAATGGAAAACATTGGAAATGTCTCTGGGCATGAGTCAAGCCGAAGCGGATAAATTCAGCTGGCGTGGAATCAATGAAGGAGAAAAATTAAAAATTGAAGCTCCACTTGGCTGGACAAGATATGGTGATGTATGGGCAAAAAACGAAAGTGGTTTCACCGCACTTGCAGGAGGTTGCCGGCTCTTCAATGGTGTATGGGCCGATCCAGGTTTATTTGCCACTGGCTTTTGGTGGGCTGCAACTGAACACAACGACAATGAATCGTATTACCGCTACCTCGATTATAAAAATGCTGATGTCTTCCGTTCGCATGTTTCGAAAAACTATGGGATGAGTATAAGGTGCGTTAAGGATTGATGCCAGCCCGATTGACCATTTCTAAATAGTTTCACTTATCAAAAAGCAGGACTGATTAGCTTTGTAAAGAACCTTGGAACTAAATTACCTTTCACATTATCCAAACCTGTTCTCCAAAACCAGCTATGATATCATAGCTGGTTTTGGAGTTTTTTTTTATACTTTTCCCTAATCATTTTCGTTATTAGCCCTTAAGTTCAATATGCAATGACTAATTTTTTTGATACTCGTTCTTTTTTATTGAAGATGATTTTTCAACGATGTGCTTTTATTTTTTTATTCTCTTCTATTCTCCATTTTGTTTCGTTTACACAAACTATTTCTACTGTTATAGAATTCTATCGTGGAACCAAAGACACTGGCAGTATAATAACATCAATAGGAAATAAAAAAAACATGGTTTATTTTTATCAAGACGGTATAAAAAATTGGGAGAATAATTTAGACGGAAATAAACCTAATGGACTTAATGCCGTCTGGAATGAGATGGGTAAATTAATTTATTTAAGCTATTTCACGGATAGCCTGCCTGATAAAAAGTGGGCAAAATGGTTTCCAACAGGGATTAAGGAATATGAAAAAAACTATACCATTATTTATGTTGAAGGCCAACCGAAGAGTGTTTTGAATGGAATTTATATGGAGAATTATTCGAATGGTTCGCCCAAAACCAGAGCCAATTACATTTTAGGTAAAAAGGATGGCTTATATCAAACATGGTTTGAAAATGGGTTTCGTAAAGAGAGGATAGATTACAAAGAAGGTTTTAATTCCGGAAAAGAGGAATATTGGTATGAGAATGGAAAAAAAGAATCAATTAGAACATATATAATCATTAAAGACAGCATTGGAAAAAAAAGTGTGTTAAATGGATTGTTTATAAGATATTATAGCAATGGGCTTAAACGCGACCGGAGCAATTATATTAATGGGCACAGGGAAGGTTTGTATAAAATCTGGTTTGAAACAGGACAGATCAATAACGTTTACCATTTAAAAAACGGTTATGACAACGGAAAAAGGAAATTGTGGTATAGCAATGGCATCTTTGCCGGAGAGGAATCTCTATATGGATACAAGGATTCCATATACGGTACGAGGATGAAATATAATGGAAAATATATCACAAACCACCAGAATGGAAAACCCAAAGAACGTTATCAATTTAAAAATGGTTTAAAAAACGGTGTTCAGGTTGATTATCATTATAACGGAAGAAAAAATACGGTCTCTTTTTATAAAGACAATTTACAAACAGGACTGCAGGTAATCTATTATACAAACGGGAAAGTCAATGACAGTACTCGGTACGAAATAATCAACAGAAACGATTCAATAATTTCAGTTAAGCAAGGATATTATGTCAAATATTATGATACAGGAGAAATGTGGGAGACTTATAATTATAAAAATGACTTGCGTGAGGGGGCATATAAAAGCTATTTCAAAAATGGAAAATTATCTGAAGATTGTATTTACCAGGAAGGATTAAAAACAGGGTTAAGTACAATATACAACGACAATGGTTCTGTCAGGGAAACCAATATTTATAAAATTGTAATTGATGAAACAGGGAATAAAATTTCGGTTCCATCCAAATGATAAAAACAAAACCTGCACCAGTCAAAAAGGTGTTAAGAAATATGTAACCGTAGTAGTAGTAAATGAAATCCTGATGCTGGATAAAAAAGGAAACTAAATTTTCTTTCACATTATCCAAATCTATTCTCCAAAACGAGATATGATATCCAAGTTGGTTTTGGAGTTTTTTTTATACTTTTCCAAAATCAAATACTCAATAGTTAATTAAGCATATTGTGAAATTGGAATTGCTTTATTTTTTTGTTCCATAACATTTCCGTCTAAAAATATTTGAATGCGCTATCTTTTAGTTTTCGTGTTTTATGGCTTTATGATTTCAAATTCATCTGGACAAGCCACTTCTGTTGACACAGTTTTTTATCCGGGCGCTAAAAACATTCAAAAAATCATCACTTCCACAGGGAATAAAAAAAACATACTTTCTTTTTATCCTGGCGGAACAAAATCATCGGAGCAAAATTCAACTGCTGATGTAAAAGATGGGTTTCAATACGAATGGGATGTGACCGGGAAATTAACTTCTTCTAAATATTACACCAATAACCTGCCCGACAAAAAATGGGAACAGTGGTATTCGTCAGGCATAAAACAATTTGAAAAGAATTACACCATTATTTCCGTTAACGGAAAACAAAAGAGTGTATTGAGCGGAAACTATTTCGAAAACTTTACAAACGGTTCCCCCAGGGTAAAAGCTAATTATGATCAGGATAAAAAAGACGGATTGTGGCAGGTATGGTTTGACAATGGATTGCCAAAAGAAAAAATTAATTATAAAGCAGATATGATTTCTGGCGAAGCTGAATACTGGTATAACAACGGTAAAAAGCAATCGTCTCAAAGTTTTATAATTATTAAAGACAGTGTCAAGGAAAAAAATGTTTTGAACGGTTTGGTGATTTCTTATTACACAAATGGGGCAATGCGCGATTCAGGAAATTTTACAACTGGCGAAAAAAACGGATTGCATAAATCGTGGTTTGAAAACGGGCAGCTTACTGAAACCGCAATATATAAAAACGATTTGATGAACGGTCACCGTAAAAAATGGTTTGATAACGGGCAAACTGAATTTGAATATACAGTATATCAATCACGCGATTCATTGAAGCATATTTTTACAAAATACGATGGCGCATATATTCAGAATTTCAAAAGCGGAAAGCCGCAAAAGGTTTATCAGTATAAAAATGGTTTGAAAAATGGGGTTCAGCTTGAATACCGTGATAATGGAGTAAAAGGCACAGTTTCGTTTTACAAAGATGGTTTGCAGACAGGTGTGCAAGTTAACTATCATTCAAACCAATATGTTTCAGACACTACAACGTTTGCAATAATTACCCGGAATGATTCACTGGTTTCTGTCAAGCAAGGTTTGTATAAAAGTTTTTACGACACGGGAGAACTAAGTCAAACACTTTCTTATAAAAACAACCAACGCGATGGCGTTTATAAAAGCTATTTAAGAAATGGAAAATTATCTGAAGAAAGTTTTTATGAAAATGGTTTGAAAACAGGTTTAAGCACCTTATGGAATGAAGATGGTTCTATTAAGGAAAAAAACTCTTATGAAATTATTACAGATAAAAAAGGAGGAAAAAAATCAGTGCCTTCAGGGTATATTGTCAGAATGGATGCGCATGGAAATGTGGTAAGTTCCAAATTTTGTAAAAACGGAATGGCGCTTTATAAGACACAGGAGTTCTTCAGCGACAGCACTGTTCAATCAGAACAATTTTTATTGATACCCGATGACGGAGGTCATGCAGCCGGGAGGCACATAAATTATTTTGACAATGGGGTGATAAAGTCTGATGCGTTTTATTATGAATCGCGTGCATACGGAACACAAATTACATGGTACAAAAGCGGACAGCCGCAATCTGTTACTGATGATCCCAACAATTATTTTCATGTTTCAAATACCATTAACTGGCTGAGTGATGGAAATGTTGCGGATATTAAAGCTGTCTATAAGAGTAAAGATGAAAAATCATCTTACACAAAAGAAGCAGCCGGAAAAATACGCGAACAGTTATTAAAACATAAAGACGCGGAAATAAAATACAGTAACGATTCAGCATCATACAGTCGCATTCAAAAATATTCAGATACTCAAATTCAGTATGAAGAATATTTTAAGAACGAAAAATTAGACAGCGTTTTTTCAGCATATTTTATTAACGGGCAAAAAGCAGCGCGGGTTGAAATGAAAGATGGAATTGCAAATGGAAAATTTACGTTATGGTTTGGCGATGGAAAAGTTTTTAAAGATGGTGAATACACCAACGGAATTAAAACAGGAAAGTGGATTCAGTATTATGCAAACGGAAATAAATATGAAGAAAAACTATTATCTGATCCCGAAAATCAGCAATTGTATTCCGAGAAAACAGACTATTACGAAAATGGAAATAAGAAGAAAATAGATAAAGATTGCAGGGAAAGCTTATGCAGCTATAATGCTAATTATTTTGAAGAAGGTCAAATGAGTTCAGAATCCAAGCCCGTGAATGATTCTGTTAACCAGTATTTGTCGTGGTACAAAAACGGGAAGTTATCCGAACGGAGATTTTATTCAGATAAAAAAGAAAATGGATTGCATGAGCAATGGTATGAAAACGGACAAAATAAAATGAAGGTGAACATGATTGATGGTTTGCAGGAAGGGATTTTTACATCAAACCATGAAAATGGAAAAACAAAATATGAAGGACTGGTTGAAAAAGGTTTGAAGCAGGGCGAGTGGAAAAACTATGATGAAAAAGGGAAGCTCGTTAATACAACTCTCTATAAAAATGACAGGAAATTAATTGCTCCGCCCACTTCAGAATGTGCCTGTGTGGATACCAGTTATCATAAAATTGGTTATGCTCCTTCGCTTAGCAGTTTGGCTGAATTGGAAGAGGTAAATAAAATGGCGTTCAACTTTCATGCACCCATTGATACTTTTTACAATCATTTATTCTTTTACGATTTACAAACCAGTTCAGGATCATCGGCAGGGTCCTATTCTTTCAGTGTAATCGCTTTTGAAGAAACTTATCTTTCTATCCCCAATAAAAAAGGAATGAAATTAATTTTTAATCCCTGCATTATATCATCACATTCACGCATACTATTAAATATTAACTACAGCGGTGAAAAAGAATCTTTAAATGCAGGTATGGAACCAGAACGTTGTGCACTTGAGTTCCCCCAAATTTTACTCCGCAAATGGGATTCAAAAAATAATATGCCTGTTACCAATAATAAAGGCAAACAGGAAAATGCGCGACTATATTTTTCACCTTATGGAATCAGTTATAATAATGATGAGTTTTTAGAAATTGAAAAGCCAACAGACTTTTGTTTTACTCAATCTGAAATAAATGGTACAGGGGTTATTTTAAAAATTGATTCCGCTGTTTTTGATTTCAACCCGGCAAAAAATAATTGGAAAAACGATTTTAACTTTGTCAACCTACCGTTAAACACATACCTGAAAAAAAACGGCAGTTATGAATTTAAAGAGGAGGATGAACAGCTTAAAAATTTTATGGGTATTTATGCTCCCGGTGCAGATTTTTTGATTCCGTCTTTTAATGAGAATGATTCGTTAACTCTCGAAGCAAAAGGAAAAGACCTGTTGATTTCCGATAAGATGATAGCCGGTTGCATTTTATTTAAAGCTACGCTTGATAAAGGATTAAACTATAAAATAAAAGTAAAGAATAAAGAAATAGAAACTAACGAAGTGGCAATTGAATCCTATTTCAAGCGCAAATTGTTTAATGAGGTCAAAGTTGAGTATGATGTGAAAACCGAAACATTATTTGTTTACTTCAATTTTATTCGCGGCTGACATGCGGTTTGTACTTATTCCATACCTGCTTTTTGTTTTTGTGAATGCCTTCGCAGACTGCGAGGATTGCAATGCAGTGCATGATTTTTTAAATGGTACCGAAGTCTATTTTCAATCTGTATATTCAGAACTTGAAATTCAAAAACTAAATCTTAACGATAAAATTGACGTTCAATATGTGCAGCTTGTTAATCTCCCGAATGTAAAAAAACAATTAACGATCAATGAACGCCTTAAATCAATTTGCACAGATCAGCTTAACTCACCGGAATTTTTAAGTGCGCTCAACATAAACATGAAGCAATCGCTTGAAGCCTACCAGCATTTTAATGGAAATATTGCATCGCTTCTCGGTTTGTATTCTGCTGAACAGCTTAACTTTTCTCCGGTGCTTAAAAAAGTGCAGTCGAACGTTATTTCTTTATGTAAGAATACTATCACAGTGGAAATAAATTTTAATTACGAAACCGTTTATCAAAACTATAAGCCAAATGAAGATTTTAATTTTATCCAGGTTTATTATTTTGATGTTATTTCCGGTGAAGAATGGAGCATGGACGATGTATTTTCGGCTGATGAAAAACAAAATTTCACAAGAGCGCTGAATGAAAAAGCAAAGCACCAATATGCTTCATATCTTAATGTACTGACGCAAACAGAAGAAATTTTTGATGAGCCGGAACCCGACTATGATAACAATGAGTTGAATCCCACAGATGGATTTGCTTATTTCAATGGATTTCAAATTGGATTTTGCTTTTTTCCCTACAGTCTTAATTCAAGTTTCTACAAAGGTAATTCTGTAACACTTTCTTTTACCATTGATGAATTAAAACAATATTTGAATAAGAAAGGTCCTTATTCAACTCTTATCAAAAGCAAGACTGAAAGTAAAACTATTCTCAAAAATATGAATCAACCCTCTTATGAGAGATTGAATTCCATATCGGGAGTTTATATAAAATATTTTGACGGGCTTTCAGATTTTACCGGCACCACTAAGTTTAAGTATATTACCATTTACCGTTTAAATAAAGACAAGACCAATGACGGATCAGTGAAAACTGATACCTCCGAAATAAAAAAACTTGAAATGAATAAGCAAGGTAAGCTCGTATCTTATTGCCAGAGTGACAGAGGAGACTGCAACTATCGCTATATTGTTAAATACAATGGCAGCGGAAAAGTTATTAAGACGGCCACTTACACGCATAAAAAATTAGAATCGGCCGTTGATTATATTTATGATGAGAATGGAAATGTTATTTCAAAAATAACCTTTGAAAATAATTTCTATGATGAAAACGGGAGAACTTACAAAAAAGTTGCTGCGGCAAATTTAATAGTAACGCAGGAATTATTTTACTATTATGGATCTTCTTCGATGAAAATTATTTTTCCATTAAATGAAAACAACTTTATTCAGTACAAGCTTTTAAATAAAAATCAACTCGTGATCGAATCAGAAACTTCGCCCTCAAATACAGAATACTTTGACAAATGGACTTACAAATATAATGCGAATGGAAAACTGCTTGGAAAAATTTCTTCAGGCACCACTTTAAATAACACTTATTTGAATTACAATCCGGAGGGGCAGCTTTCAACTTATGAAACCAATAACGGTGAATCGCTTTACGAATACACTTATGATAAACGTGGAAACATCATTAAAGACGTAAGGTCGAGCCGTGATAAAATATTTGAAAAAAGAATAGTTGAATATGATGAAAATAATTTACCGGTAAAAGTTTTTGTAACTTCAAATTCAAACGGAGCTTCCGGAGCAGAGCCAGTAATTTACCTGTTGACATATCAAAAATGAAACTAACTATGCTCCCCCTCCCGTAAGAGTTCTCTATGGTGCTGGCGCAAGTGTCCCGCTTGGTGCGAGTCCTGCTGTGATGAAATGAAAACGAACTGTTTGTACCTGTCAAATTTTTTTTATTAATTTCATAAAACTAAAAAAATTCATTTTTTTTCCTCACTTTCATCTCTCCAAAGGAGAGACGGCTAAAGGTGAATTTTAGGAACTGCCCTTATGATTCATTTAGCTCCTTCGCATCAGAAAATGCGCAGCAGCTTTTTTTATTTCTCCTTGTATGGTATGGGGTATGACTGAGGTTAGGCGAGTTGCAAAACTGTTCGTATATCATTTGGTTTTTCAGGTTCATAATAACTTTTACATTATACCACGAAACCAAATGTAAAGTGAATGGAAACCAATAATGCTGATGTAACCAATTGTAAAATTAATTCATAAGAAATTCCGAAAAAGATTATAATTGCACTGCCCATTAGAAGAGATAATAAGTTTTTGTCAAAAGGCAGATGATAATAACACTTGGATTATTGAAACTTTAAAGAAGGATTAAAATTGTTTAAACCAGGTTTATTGAGTAAGTGAAACTTAACTTTTATAATAACATTTAAATAAAGCAAAAAATGAAATCCAAAGAACTTCGGGAAATTATTAGAAAGGAAATTAATAAGGTACTTATTAAGGAAAAATTAATTCAGGGCAATAATGGCAGTATAGAAAAAACTAAAGCTAAAAAGAAAGCTGAGGGTAAGAAAGAACATCCACTCAAAAAATCAAAACCAACATCTGCAAAAAAAGCAGGTAAAAAACCGGTTAAAGAATCTAAGTAAAATACTTTTTAAAGTTTAACGGTAATTAATTTCATAAATAAATCCTGTCTCAATTAAGAGACAGGATTTTTGATTTTAAAAACAACGCGGATATTTATTTTACGATTATCCTTGTTGTTAGCAATGCATCGTTGGTAATAATATTAACAGCGTAAATACCTTTAGATAAATTTTCAAAACTGAAGTCAATAGTGTTTTCACCTTCAATAGCCGTTCCGGTTTTATTATAAACCACTTTGCCAGTGTTGTCAACAATATTCAGTATGTAATTTTGATCAACAATTGAATTGAACAAAATGGTTATCTTATCTGCAGTTGGATTTGGAAATACGTTCAAAGATTGAATTGCGTCATTTATATCAATCCCTGTACTCCGTGCACTTCCGCCAATTGTAACAACAGATGTTACAGTACATCCTTTTGCATCAGTAACTGTTACGGTATAGGTTCCGTTGCTTAGACCTGTTGCTTTCCTGTTAGTTTGCCCGTTCGACCAAAGATAAGTGTATGGTTTTGTACCGCCCTGTGCAAACATAACAGCACTGTTTGCGCTGCTTGCTGTTGCCACACCAATCAACTGTGCAGGGTCGGTAATCTGAACATTGCGGGTTTTATGACATCCGTCAGCAGTTGTAATTATTACTTGGTAGCTATCTTTCGACAATCCTGTTGCACATATAGTGGTTTGAACAGGTACGGTATTCCATGAGTAACTGAATGGCCCGGTTCCACCTGTTGTTCCGGTTACACAAGCGCTTCCGTCACTACCGCCAAAACAGTTTGGCTTTACAGTTGAAACTGATACCGATTGAATAGCAGTACTTATAATTGAAGCTGTACCGGTAATTGTGCAACCCAAAGAATCAGTAACAGTTACCGTATAGTTGCCTGGCGATAAAGCACCAATTGCTAAAAGTGTTTTTCCGTTCGACCACAAATAAGAATATGCATTTGCAGGAGATTGCTTAGGCATGCCTCCGCTTACAGTAGCTATAGCCAAACCAACCTTAGTACCACAAGTGGCATTCTGAGTGGTAATGCTTAAGTTAAGTGCGGGAGGTTGTGTAATGGTTGACTGGCAGGCAGCCGTGCAACCATTTGCGTCTGTCACGGTAAAGGTATAAGTGCCCGCAGTCAATCCAGTACTTGACGGAGAAACAGCATAAGGAGGTGTGCCACCTGAACCGGTTATAGAAACTGATCCGTTTGAACCGCCATAGCAGCTTACATTATTTAGTACGCTGCAGTTAGCTGTTAATACAGGTGGTTCAGTTACAGTAATTGTAGTGCTTCCTGTGCATCCATGAGCGTCAGTAATTGAATAAGTATAAGTTCCTGCACTAATAGTAAATGCACCAGTACCCGTATAAGGTGCAGTGCCTCCGGAGGCAGTTACGGTATCGGTTGTTGTACCACCATTGCATAATATCGCTGCACCTTGTGTTGCAGTTACAATAATTGCAGGGCAAGGGGAATTAACAATAGTGCCGGGAGAGCCAATCTCGTTGAGGTCGTTATACGCAATGAAAGCGCCATTAACACCAACAGCACTCAGTTGAGAAACGGTTGCATTGTTTAGTCCTATAGCATTATCAAATGTTGGGAACGGACTTCCAGGCGATACGCCAAAAGCTATATTGGCTTGCAATGTTCCGGTGTTGTTATATAAATTTATAGCATCACCTCCTGTACCTAATCCAACTCCCGATCCTGTATAACTTCCAATATGAATTCCGGCAGGAGGGTTTGCACCAAACCAGTTGCTTTTAAAATTAGCAATCGTTGTTACAGGAGTTGCAGTCTCTAAGAAAATTACTGATTCACCGGGAGCAATGCTTGTAATTCCATTCAATGCTACTGAAGCAGCAAATGAACCCGAGTTATCATCCATTTTCCAACCTGTTATGTCAACAGAAGTGCCTTTGGTATTTGTTACCTCAAACCAATCAGCCCCAACCGGACTGTTACCGCTTGACCAGGGTGCAACTTCAGAGATAAATAATTTTCCAGTGGTACCCGGTGAGCCAATTTCACTTACATCATTAATAGCAATGAAAGCATCATTTACCCCTACTGAACTTAATGTTGTTATAACAGCATTATTAAAACCGGCCGCATTATTAAAAGTTCTGTAAGGTGCAGTGCCGGTTGAAATTCCAAATGTTACATTAGCCTGTAATGCGCCACTGCTGTTAAATAAATTAACTGCATCGGCTGATGTGCTTAAGCCAACGCCCGAACCAGTATAACTTCCAACCTGCAAACCTGTAGGTGGATTTGCACCAAACCAGGTAGTTTTAAAAGTTGCGATGGTTGTAACAGGTGTTGCAGTCTCTAAGAAAATTACTGATTCACCCGGTGCAATACTTGTGATACCATTTAATGTAACAGAAGAAGCGAATGAGTTTGAGTTGTCATCAAACTTCCATCCTGATATATTCAAAGCACTGTTGCCGGTATTGGTAACTTCAAACCAATCAGCAGCAACCGGGCTGTTTCCGCTCGACCATGGCGCTACTTCAGAAATTATAACTGAAGGCACAGGAGGTGTTTCAATCAGTATATCTTTAACAGTAAGTATATAGCTTACGGTAGCATCAGGATTAGTCCCAACAGAAGTATCATTTACATTCACATTAATGCTGTAACTTGTTTTTGTTTCGTAATCAAGAACAACTCCTGTTTTTATGAATAATTCTGTTCCGGTAATTTGGAAGTAAGCAGAATCAGCACCGGTAATTGTCAATTGATTAACTCCCAGCCCGTCATCAGTAACCGCTATATCCGCTACTTTAACAGGCGAAGCTGTGCTTGTGTTTTCAAAAATTGAATCTACTTTATTGTTTAAAATGATTGCTGTTGGCGCCTGATTTATAGTTGAAGCCGGTGCATAAACCCAAAGTTGCGGATGATCGAAATCGCCACCACCATTTTCGCTTACTACATATAAATTGCTATCGCGATCCATGCAAAGTCCTTCGTGTTGCTGATTTGGAACTGTTAATGGATTTCCCGGATCTGAAACTATGGTTAGTGTACTTGAGATGTTACCGGAGCGATCAATATTTACTATTTGTCCCGACTCCTGGCTTAACACCAAAAGGTTTCCATAATTGGGCTGACCAATAAGGTTTGGCAGATTTGATAAAGCAAAAACATCAGCAAAGTCTAATGTATTTGCTAATGCAGGATTGAAAAGATTTATAGAGTTTACAGTTGTGGGCGAACCATTTGTGGCAGTGCCCGCATTAAAATCAATATTAGTTTGAAAAATTCCCTGAGGAGTAGTTTCTTTTACGAAAATAAATCCGCTGGTCATTGGATCATAAGTTACACCTTCAAGTCCAATGTTTCCTATTGTTGTACCTAATTTAACTGTTTGCGTATTGGCTCTAATTAATGTGGTGCCTGCTGTGTAAGTAAATTTAACAGCATTGCGGTCACGCTCCTCTGTCATAACGAACATACCGCTACCGATATACGCAAGACCTTCAGGGTCATAAAATTCTGTACCTTGAGGACTACTGCCTGCGGCTAAAGTCATCGAATTAATTAATGCACCTGTTTTGCTCACCTGCACTATGGATGTTCCACCATCGCCCACCACAAATAAGGTATTACTATCCCAGTTGTAAGTTACAGCAGATGCCTCCTGTGCCAATAAACTGATTGTATCCGGTGGAGTAGTTAGCACCGGTTCGGGAAGATTGTACCTGCCAACACGGACATAATTGGCAAGATTTACCGATTGTGCTTTGCACTCAATCATTGAACCGGATAAAATCAAGAAAGCGAATGCTGCTCTCATGAATTTATCAATAATAAGATTCTTTTCAGGAATAAAATATTTCCTTTCTTTTTTACCCTGCTTCCGCTGCAGCATTAGTTTGAGCGTATCAAACTTGTCGTGTGATTGTGTTGTTTGTTCTTTCATAAATGATGTTTGTTATTTAATGTTTTGGAGTTTAAAAACATCTGCGAATGAATAGACGCCAGGTTAAGGAATAGGTTTTTTCAGGTTATGATTTCAGGAAATTAAGATTAGAAAATCTTTAAAAAGACGTAAATAATTAATATGAATTTAAAGTAGTTATACTTTTAAAAAAACATAGCCTTGCAAAATTGTGCTGACCATCTTAAAAAAGAAGGTGTTTCACACATTAGATTCCCTATTTAAATTGCCTAGCAAAAAAACAGGCTTTGCCCTGCAGTTGGTTAACGCAAGTCTGAGTTCCTCCCAATAGCTATCGGGAAGTTATCGAAATGAGATATGCTTTTCTTAATATACCTAAGCTGATTAACATTAAGCGATTATTTTTTTCATTTAATGTTGTGATGGAGAGATGTATAAAGAAATAGATTTATGGTTTAGCAAAATGCATCTGCTACTAATTGCACAGCTCAGGGGGGTAGTCCAGATATGTCCTTTTGTTTGTCTTATCCATAGATTGTATCTTTTTGTTGTGGGTTCGTGCTACTCTTGGTAAGAAGATGTGCCGTTTGATGTCAGCAGTCATTTTTTTGTCGGCTCATAGTAAAGCGTTATTGCACCACAGCTAAAGGCTTTTGTTTTTAGGAGCTCAAGATTAATTCTATCGTTTATGTTTTTTAATAATGATAAACCCTTTCCTAATATAATTGGCTGAACACTGAGTTGCAATTCATCAACTAAATTAAGATTCATTGAGGCTACAATTAAAGCCGGGCTGCCAACTATAATGTCTTTACCAGCTAGTTGCCTGAGTTCTAAAACTTCTTCCTTAAGGCCTCCCTTTGCCAACTTTGCATTTTCCCACCCGATAACTATCGGGTCAACATTTTTCAGCGTGTGGGAAAAAACAATTTTTTGAATGTCTTGTATTAATACTGCAAATTCATCCGTTGTTTTGTTACCGGTAGGATTTTTTACTACAGTTGGCCAATAACTTTCCATAAGCTGATATGTTATCCTTCCGTATATGAGGGTGTCTGCGTTACTTAATAGCTCATTGTAATGTTGATGTATTTCATCATCTGCAATCATTGCCGTGTGGTCGCAAAATCCGTCAAGTGTCACATTCATTGCTGCAATTAGTTTTCTCATTCTATTTTGTTTTAAATCAATTGTCAATTTCAGCCTGTTGAAGTTTGCACTTAAATATGCCTGGCGCAAATCCCTTGTAGCTGCAGGTTTTATTATTCAAGTTTATATACAAATTCTTTTATCTCTGTTTGTCGTGCATTTGCAAAGCCTTTGTCAGTGGAGTCTTCTGATGTAAAAGCAGACATCCAAATACCATCCTTATCGGTTTGGAAAATGAATAATGCTTGTAAGTCTTGCTGTGTTGTTCTTGTAAGCTCAATCATTGCTCTAGTTTTGATAATATTTTCGTTGCTCTCTTTTTAAAGTCATTTGTGTACTTGTCCATTTGGTCTTCTATACAAAGTTTCAATTCATGCTTCAGTTCAGGATACTTTTTGGTTAGTTTGAGCAGCACTAAAAGAGACCTGGATTTGGTTGTTACATTTGTTTTGGCAGATAAAAGCCATTGGAACAATAAGTGAATTGCCCGGGCTTCATTTTCCAAAGGAACACCTGCAATAAGCCAGAATGTGGCAAACGAAGTTTGATAACCGTGGTTGAGATGATCACTTAAATCTAATAAAAAGGGAAGTTCAAGAAATAGTTTATTTGGATTTAATACTCCAACCTCACTCAAGAGCCATAGAAACCGCGAAGCAACTTTTCGTTCACACTTTAACAACCTGGAAATGTCCTTTATCTCAATGTTCTCTTCTATGATAATGATAGCCCACATTTTTCTTTTTTCTGCGGTGCTTCCAGGGAGAGAAAATTCCATTTCGCTGTAGAACTTGTTGTATGAAAAGGTGGTGTTCATTTTTTTACTTGCAGCTAACGCCAGTCTTTAAAAAAACCGTCATATAACTTATACCATATATGTATTTAATCACTGGTGGCTATATTTATATTTAATCCTGATAGCTATCTGGACAAATATAATAAAGTGAACTACATAACAGGAGCAGGATAAACCAAAGGCCGTTTGCTAAAGTACGCACAGGTGAGGGCACCTGCGGTAGCTTTGGAAGAGCAGGGACAGTTCGAGGTTTTGCACTATCAAATTCAACCATGTTTTTCCCAATATCCTTTGCCATAGCTGCAAAAAATTTCTTCACCTTTTTTTATAAAACGGGTGGCTGTGAGACACACATTGTTATAGTCGTCTAAGATTATTTTGGAATTGTTTTTAATCGTGCCCTGCACGGATGAACCTTTTGCATCATTGGCATATTTAGCAAATGACTTTACTTTCATTGAATCCATTATGGTTCCATCCTGCATATCTATAAAGTATTTGTCGTTACCTTTATTTGCCCTGTATGTGGCCTGTGCCTCCGTTAGAATTTCTCCCTTAAAAACTGCTATTATCTCGTCTTTGTATATATTTATTGCAGTAAACAGTCCATTGCCTG
>JBDTRM010000204.1:0-2329 GCA_039931675.1 Bacteroidia bacterium
TTTTTTAATATTCCATTGCAGCACATTACTCAAAAGCATATCGGAAGTGGGATATGGTTTTATACCAATGCCCGGTTCTGTTGTAAGCTTGCTTAGAAGAAATGTTTTGTTAGTTGTTTTGGAAGAATCATTCTGACTAAATGCCAATGCAGAATAAAGAAGTAGAATAAGGAATGATAAGTATTTGAAGAGTTTCATTTGATTATTTATTTATGAGTTTGAATTGTTATTGGTTTACTTGTTTTTGAAATAAAATTTTAAAGCTTCCTCTATGTTCGGATTTTTAGAACCCAAGTGGTCAAGGTGCGGTTGAAGATGACTCACGATTTGCATGTAGGGATAATTATTATTCAATCGCTGATAGAATGCCATGTAGGGTGCAAGCATTCTTCCTTCGTTTTCTAATTGACCTAAACCCATAAACACAAACTGCGAATTATTTTTATTCAGGTCACGGTTTTCCTGTTCGTATCGCAGCACGACTTCATTGTCATACCAAATAGAAGGACTCAGCATGATGTAATTTCCAAATACATTATTAAATTTTGTGAAAGCATATACTGCGAACAAACCGCCAAAAGAATGTCCGAGTATAATTCTGTTCTCTCTTAATGTGTCAGCCCCGAAGTCGGTTTCCATTTTTGGTATCAGTTCATTTTTAATAAAGAGCATAAATTTTTCTGCGCCTCCGTCTCCCTCCGCTACATCTGTCGGAGTATAATCAAGAGCACGGTCATTACCATACCCGATGCTTACTACCAAAATATTTGTTTTGGAATAATCATCGCTGAACTCATTACATTTCTTCGCAACGAAATCAAAATCTTCTTCACCATCTAAAACATAGATAGTAGCGTATTTGGATGAAGCATTGTAATTATCGGGCAACCCAACTTTGATATTATAATTTGCTCCATTTGAAACGGATTGAATTGAAAATTCTTTCGTCAGCGTTGGACTGAATTCTTCTTTCTTACATGAAGCGAAAGCAAGCACAAGCAGAAGTGGAATTAATTTTTTCATTGTTTATACTTTTTTGTTTGTTAAATTTTATGATGCAAAAGTAGATTCTAAATGCAGGGCGGCTGTTACATTACTTTGGGAATGAATTGTAGAATTTTGGGAATAGGATGTTACTGACAAAAAAATTCCGCTACGAAATAGCGGAGTTTTTTTTGTGTTTGATTTAATGATTATGATGATGCTGATGGTGAGGAGGTTTTTCATCGTATGGTTTGCTTCCATCAATCACATCAAAATGAGCCATCATTCCTGCAGCATGATGTTCGATAATGTGACAGTGATACATCCATGTGCCGGGACGGTTATCAGGCATCCAGGCAATCTTAACTCTTGAGCGCGGTTTGATATTGAAAGTGTCTTTCCATGCTCTGAATTCGGGTGCTTTTCCGTTCTCGTCAATCACCTGGAAAAAGAATCCATGCAAATGAAACGGATGGTCCATCAAACTTGCATTATTAATCTCCCATATTTGCAACTCACCAACTTTTACGGGTTTGTCATTTACATGCAAATCATTATTCACCATGAAATCCAAACCATTTTTCAAACTCGGACCAACTGATAATTTTATTGTTCGTGAAATTGGCGCGTCATGATTTGCAAGCGGTTCAATCGTTCTCAATGTTTCCGGAATAAATGCTACGGATGGTTTTGTTTCACCAACTTTAACTGTAGCATACCTATGACGCTTGGCTTTCAGGAAAGTCATTCTGTTGTAAGGCAGAGATTCAATTGCAAAAGTTTCTCCTTCAACGAAAGGACCTGCTACAATATCCATTCGCTCACCCGGAGTTATCAAAACTTCAGTAACTGTTCTCGGATGTTCCAACAAGCCGCCATCGGTTCCTATAATTTTAAATTCGCGACCTTCCATGTGCAGCAAAAAATATCTTGCACTGGCTGAATTGATAAAACGCCACCTTTCCATTTGTCCTGCATGAATATCAATTGTCGGATTTTCTTTCCCGTTTATCAATGCAGTATCGCCTTCGCGACCGTCATGTCTTTCAACAACCCTGGGAACAGACCAGCCCGGAGTTGTAAATTCATTATTCGAGTCAAGTTTCATGTCATCAATCATAAATACTCTGTCGTTATCAGTTGATACTTCTGAGTTTTCATTAACGACAATTGCACCATACATTCCTCTTTCCATCTGAACAGTTTCATTCGTGTGTGAATGATACCAAAATGTTCCTGCTTGCGGAACTTCAAAACGATACTCAAATGTCTCACCCGGTGCAATTGGCTTTTGATTTGCATCAGTTCCATCCATCGGTGCAGGCAAACAGATGCCATGCCAGTG
>JBDTRM010000205.1:0-12109 GCA_039931675.1 Bacteroidia bacterium
CGCCTGACCAGTCGGGCAGGAACTATGGCAGCAGGATAATCATCCCATTGTATTGGACAGCAATTACCTTCTTCAACAACAGCTTGATTATATCCATTATAACCCTGTAGCAGCAGGTTTTGTAGAAAAGCCAGGGGATTATTTATACAGCAGTGCGAAAAATTATTGTGGAGAGATGGGGTTGATTGATGTAATATTAATTGAGTAGTTTTGCCCCAGCACAAGCGGACGCTTGCGCTATTCTTCTGCTATGCTTGGACTATAAGGCTTTGTTACTGATTAGTTAAAGACAAGGTTTGCATGTAGAATTGATGAATGCATCTACTGCTGTAGTTTTTGTATTAAAAATAAATTTTACTTTTGTGAGTAATAAATATTATAGTCAAACATTTTAAAAATAAATTATATGAAAAAATTATTGTTATTAATTGCTGCCGTTTCATTTACTGCTGCAACTTACGCTCAGTCAGCCCAGTCAACAACTGCTGCACCGGCACCTGCTAAAACAGAAACTAAAAAAGAATGTTGTACTAAAGGTAGCAGCCATTCCTGCTGCAAATCAACACCATCTGGAAAAGCATCTACAGGTGATAAAGTACAGACCAGTGATAAAGCTGCTGCAACACCAGCCGCTACAAAGTCAACTCCTGCTCCAAAAAATTAATTTGCAGTAAGCGTTAAACTAAAAAAACCTCTTCGTTGAAAAACGGAGAGGTTTTTTTATGCTTTTAAATTTTCTTTTAAAAGTTATTACATCAGTTCCATTAACTCTAATAGTTCTGAAATCTGAAATGTTGTTTTATAATCATTCGGTATTTTTTCAGGATTAAAAAAAACAGTGGCCATTCCAACACCTGCAGCTCCAAGAATATCCACTTCATAATTATCGCCTACCATGATGCTTTCGCTGCTGTTTGTTTTTGCAATTCGCATGGCATGTTTAAACATTTCGGGCTGCGGCTTATTGAAACCTACTTCTTCTGAAATAAAAATATGATCAAAATATTTTTCAAGATCAGAAGATTTTATTTTGATGTGTTGCACTTCTTTAAATCCATTGGTGATTATGTGCAGCCTGTATTTCTTTTTAAGCTCGCCCAACACTTCGTGTGCATTAGGAAAAAGTTTGCCTTTGTAAGGACTTACATGCACATAATCATCAGCAAGCTTTATTGAAAGCTGCAGATCATATACATTAAATTTTTCAAGTGTAAGTGCAAAACGTGTTAAGCGCAGCGTATCTCTATCCACTAAGTTTTTATGATATAAATCCCATAGCTGCTTGTTGATTAACTGGTATTCTTTTATAAAAAGTTCTTTTGATGTAACATGATTAATTAAACCATGAGTTTCAAAAATTTCATTGAGCGATTCCCTGGAGTTGGCTTCAAAATCCCAAAGGGTATGATCAAGATCGAAGAAGATATTTTTGTATGAAGATGATTTCAACTTGCAAATTATTCAAGGATTATAATATTACAACAGATTTGTAAGTATTGGGTTTTTCATTTTTTCGGGTGTCCATCCTCCAAAACGAATTCATCACTAATGACCAGAAAACGATAGCGATAAACATGTATAGAAATATCTTTTTACGATCGCTAACTAACCTGGTAGCAACTATGGTTCCGATAGGAATAGAAAATAATATAGGTGTTAGAAATGAAACTCCCGCCAATCCATACTTGTTCCATACTTTAATTAATTTGGGATAACGTTTTGAGAATGCCTCATGACTGTTATCGGCTTCCACATAACTGTATTTAATTTCTATTTTTTCATTGACATCAACAGTGGGTGGCGAGAAAAATTTTTTTTTCCTGAAGGGGAGTAGTATAAGCCGCTTAATAATTTCCCAGGATTTAAAAACCAGGGGAGAAAAATAGGTAAATACAAAAACACCTAACATTCCGCCAATGATGCAATAAACAACAGTTTCAAAATAGCTGAAATTAATGGTGTTGTCAAAATACCTTGCAAAGGGTGGGCCGGCAACAAACTTTACGCTGCTTATCAGAATTAACAATATGATTTTTATCGCTTCGCTCACAATTTGAGTTTTGAGTTTTGAATGATTGAGTGATTGAATATTCAATCATTCAAAACTCAATCATTCCACCTTTAATAAATTTCAATCCTTCTTACCAAATGCAAGATCGCCTGCATCGCCTAAACCAGGAACGATGTATGATTTTGATGTTAACTCTTCGTCAATGGCACCGCACCAGATGGTTAAATTTTCGCTGAGGTTTGCCTGCACATGTGCCACACCTTGTGTGCTTGCAATTGCTGTAACAATGTGTGTGTGCTTAGGTTTTCCTTTAAGCATTAATGCTTTATAAGTAAGCACCAATGATTGCCCGGTGGCAAGCATGGGATCAGATAAAATTAAAATACGGTTTTCAATAGTAGGACAGGCTACATATTCAAGATGTATATCAAACGTACCATCTTTATGATGCCTGCGATACGCTGAAATAAAACCATTGTCGGCCATATCAAAATAATTAAGCAGTCCCTGGTGAAGCGGAAGACCTGCACGCAGAATAGTAGCAAGCACAGGTGGTTCACTCATCATAGGCACTATTGCAATACCAAGCGGAGTGGTAACTTCTGTATCAATATATGAAAATGTTTTACTGATTTCAAATGCAGCAACTTCGCCAATGCGCTCTAAATTTTTCCTGAAACGCATTCGATCATTTTGTACATCAACATTGCGAAGCTCGGCAATGAAATGATTTACAACTGAGTTTTTTTCACTTAATATTTTGAGCATTTGATGAGTTTAAGAATAATGTTTGTGCATTTAATCGTGCGAATTACAGACATCAAAACTGAATTCCGAAATTAATTTTCTAAAACAGGCTATCATGGTATTCAAAACATTACCGGATAAAGAAAAATAAATTTCATTTGAAATATAATGTTGTCTGTATAAAAGGAAAGTTATTCTAAATATCTCGCTTGCATTATCCGGTATCCAAATTCAAACAAATCGGTAACAAAAAATTTTTAATTGTTACATGTTGAAGCGAAAGGCAAAATTGACAACTTCTGAATAATTAAAACTGGTATAGTTTTTATTATTGAAAAAGTAACTGTAATTGAAAAATTATTACTTTTATAACATTATTTTAAAAACAACTTTTTTAATCTTAATTCAAATAAACCCAACAAGTAGATTTTCTAACAAATTGAAGTTGTTGTTTTTCATTTAAAATGCCTCTTCAGCCCTGATCCCGATTCATCGGTTACAGGGTACGCCAGTTTATCAATTTGTTCATACCAGGCCTTATATCTTTTCAAACTCCAGAAAGATTGGTAAGGACAAAAAACAAAAACATTTTCTTACAATTTAATCAGGAAAAAAAATGAAACTAAAACTTTATTCAATCTCAGCTTTGCTTGGAGCAGGGCTGTTAATTACCACCAGTGCAAATGCACAGTGGACAACTTCAGGAACAGTAATCCGCCCTACAGACACCACAAAGACCGTATCCGTTGGGACGAAGGGCAATGGCAACTCTACCTTTTATGTTGAAAAACAAACCGGGGCTGCAACTATTACTGTGCGCTCGTTAAGCGGAAATGCAAGTATGATTATAGACAAATCATCTGCAAGTGGCAATGCATACCTGGCATACCGTACAAACAAAATTGCCAAGTGGCAAACAGGTATGTTTACTAATGAAAATTATTCAATCAAAAATTATTTGACCGGAACAAATCCAATGGTAATTACACAAAATGATTATGTTGGAATTGGCACCGCCACACCTACATATACATTAGATGTACAAGGCAAAACGGTATCTCCATCTTTTTATAACATCAATTCAAAAGTGAATTATGTTGGCACCTCGGATATCAGAGGTATTGAAAGTTACTCCGTTACTGCCGATGGTTGGGGTTTGGGAATAGAAGCTGCCGGTGGTTTTTACGGAGGACTATTTAACGGTTATGGCGGCACTTATACAGGAGGTGTTTATGGTGTTTATGGGTCTGCAACAGGCACTGCAGGTACCCGTTACGGTGTGTATGGAACAGCATCTAATACAGGCGGCCCTGCCTGGGCAGGTTATTTCACAGGAAATACTTATGCAGGTAATTTGTGTGTAGGTACTACAACTGCTTCATCAGGCTATACACTTACAGTAGGCGGAAAAATTATAGCCACCGAAGTAAGAGTTCAGCTAATGCCTTTTCCTGATTATGTATTTGATAAAAACTACAAGCTTCGTTCGGTTTATGAGGTTGAAGAATTTATCAATCAATACAAACATTTACCCGGCATGCCAACTGCATGTGATGTAGAAGACAACGGAATGGCAGTTGGTGAAATGCAGGGCAAATTGGTGGAGAAAGTTGAAGAACAAACGCTGTACATCATTCAAATGCAAAAACAAATTGATGAATTGAAAAAAGAAATTCAGGCATTGAAGAAATAATTCTTTCATACATTTTGATTAAGTAACATTAATGTTCAATCATTTAAAAAATTAAAAACTATGAAAAGAATTAAAATATTTATCACAATAATGTGTGCATTTGCAATCAACAGCAATGCACAGCAGCAAACCTCTGTAAGAGGCACACCGGGAATTACAGGTGTGGGCGGTTACATAAAGAATGTTCGTGAAATGGAAGAATCGCCTGCCAACATCAGGTTTAAAGGCGAGCCTAAAATAGTAGAACAATTTTATAACGATGAGCAGGAAGAAAGAGAAAAGGATGGATCTTATGCTCCTGCCACAACTTTCAATTTGTATAATCCAAATAATGCAACTGCACAGGTTAAGTACATAACTCCCGAAAATGTTGTTGAACCTCCGCAGCCTGTTGCCAACAAAGTAACATCGCAACATCCTGCATACACTGCTCTTGGCAATACACAGGGAGGGCTTGATCCTTCTGATGCACAGATTGCAGCAGGTCCTGCTCATATAGTTGTGCTTGCAAATGATGATGCCAAAATTATAAACAAACTAACAGGTGCGGTTATAAGCGATGTAACGCTGGCGGCTTTTGCAGGCTGGTCTGGTTTTATTTTTGACCCACGCATCATGTACGATCCTTATGCTCAGCGTTGGGTGGCATTTGTTTTGCAAAGTTCAGGTTGTAATTCAGATTCAAAATTCAGGGTGCTGGTTTCTAACAATTCTGATCCTACACAAGGCTGGTATTGGTATGAACGTGATGTGGATGCTAACAATCAAACGTGGATGGATTTCGCAAAAATCGGTTTTAATAAAGACTATATCTGTGTTTCAGGAAACGTTCGTTGCGGCAGTCAGCCTATCGGTCTTTATGTATTTAATAAAGCACAGGTTTATGCAGGTGCAACAGCAAGCACCTGGTGGTGGAATTCGATTGAATTAGGTAATCCATCTTTTACTTTTGATAATTCAATTGACAGGTTGTTCATCACTCAAACCGGTAATGCAAATTCAGGTGGAACAGGATATGTAAATTCATGGTATATAAGCGGTGCTACTTCTCCATCATTAACATCTTCTTATTCTTACGGAACATCTGCATGGCAGGCATCTGCAACTAATGCTGCTGCTTGTCCAAAACAATTAGGCGGTTCGGCAACTTTTACTGCAGTGAATACTTTTGGTCATGCCATATTTAATAATTGCGTTTACCGTAATGGTTTTTTATGGTTTACTCATGCGGTATTTCTTCCGGCTACCGGAACTACAACCCGTGTTTCAACCCAATGGTGGCAAGTGAATCCTGCAACGGGGGCAGTGAATCAGGTGGGCAGAATAGATGATGGAACGGGAGCCACTTCTGAGTATTATCAAAGCATTACTGTTAATGCATATAATGACGCAGTAGTTACCTATAGCATCTTTAATGCTTCTTATTATCAGAGTGCTGCTTATAACTATCGCAATTCTGCAGATCCTTCAGGCCACCTTCCTAATGGAGTTTTTTACTATTCGGGAGGTTCTTATGATGCTGACGGGCGTGGCGGTGACTATAGTCAATGCGCTATTGACCCGCTTGATGATAATGCCATGTGGGTGGTAAATCAAATTCCAAATGGCTCATGGGAAACCAGGTTTACAGTACTTCCCGGATATTTCGGCTGTTATACCGATGTGACGTTCGGAAATAATAATTGGTCGGGTATTACAAAAAACGAAGCTTCCAGTTCTATCACATCAGCCGAAATGATTCAACCCAACTCAATGGTTGATTATGATGCAGGTAGTTATATAGTAATGTCGCCTGGATTTGTTGCCAACCAGGGAAGTAACTTCACTGCAATTATTAATGGTTGCGGAGGCTATCGCCTGGGTCATACTAAAACAGATGGTGAAATCAGTGCAAATGATTTGCTTACAAAAACTGTAACCGATCCGGGCACTGCGCTTGAGTTTAGTATTTACCCTAATCCATCAAACGGAAATTTCAGTATGAACTTTGTTGCCATAGATGATGGAAACATAAGCATTAAAATTTACGATTCGAAAATGAATCTTATCGCAACTGTTGCCGATAATAGTTTTGTTGCCAAAGGAGTTTACAACAAAAATGTAGATTTAAGTCATTTTGCTGAAGGCCTGTATTTTTGTAGAGTTGAGGCTAATAATAAAGTATTCACGCGCAAGATTCAGGTAGTGAAATAAACATCTGAATGTAAGTTGAGAGTTTTGTTTTGATAAAATAAAACCTCAAAGCATCAACAAGAAACGGGCTGTCTCAAAGTATGAGGCAGCCCGTTCTTATTTTTAATATGATGCATTAACAAAATCCCGTATTTATCCTGAAAAAAAAACACCAACCACAAGCAAGAAAAAAATCATTTTCATCTTTACTTTAATTTATATACTGTTGTTTTTTAATTAGCAATAACAAAATGGATATAAGATTTAAACTCAGGGTAGGAGCAAGCAAAATTGATGGCAAGGGAGTATTCTCGCTCAGTACAATTAAAGCAAGAAAAAAAATAGGGGAGTTGAGCGGAGAAATTATTTCAACGCGTAAAGCAAGACAGATTGCAAAAGAAAAAAAGAGAATTGCAATTGTTGAGTTCGACAACAAACATGCATTGTATGCTGAACATCACGATAAAACACTTAAATACATCAATCATTCCTGCTCGCCAAATGTTTATATGCGGATATTTGGACATCATGTGGAGTTTTATTCTTTAAAGAAAATCAACATTGAAGATGAATTGACATGCAATTATGGAGAGACCCATCATGATGGAAAATTGAAATGCAGATGCGGTGCTCCTAACTGTATAGGCTCTTTATAATTTTCAATTAGATTTCAAGATGAGCTAATGGAATTACTTCACCTGCTTTAAGTGTTCCCAAATGATAATTACCAATGCGTACCCTGAAAAGACGAAGCACAGGAAAACCGGCAGCAGCGCACATTTTACGCACCTGCCTGTACTTGCCTTCGGTTAGTGTAATAGAAATCCACGAAGTTGGTCCATGTCTGTCATCTCTTATTTTTTTAGTTCGCGGTGGAAAGCCGGGAGCATTTACTAAGCGAAAAACTTTACAAGGGAGCGTTAAATATTTTTGACCGGCAAAACCGATTTCAACTCCGTTTTGCAATTGAGTTATCGCATCATCTGTAGGCATGCCATCTATTTGCACATAATATTCTTTTTCAACTTTTTTACTTCGCACTATTTCACTCATCATGCCATCTTGCGTAAGCATCAATAAACCTTCACTTTCTTCGTCAAGCCGGCCAATGGCCATTACACCTTCAGGGAAATCATAGAGTGATCCCAGAAATTTCTTACGAGGCAAATCACCTGTAAACTGGCTCAGGTAACCATAAGGTTTATGAATGAGGTAGTGCATTTTGCAAATGTAGTTTTGTTATGTTTACAGGTATAATTTTTATTATGAGTAAAGAAGAAAAAACAGGCCTTTTGAAATTTCTTATTCCGTTTCCTGGTGAAGTTAAAGAAATGGCATTATGGTTACGGGAGTTTGTTTGGGATTTATATCCAAAATGCAATGAGCTGATTTATGATAATTATAATGCGCTGGCATTCGGTTGGTCGCCAACGGATAGGGTAGGACACACGTTTTGTTCTGTTGCAGTATTTGCAAAGTATGTTCATTTTGGTTTTTACTGGGGTTCTGAAATTGCTGACCCTGAAAAATTGCTTTTAGGAAAAGGAAATCAATACCGATACATTATTATAAAAAGCAAAAACGATTTTCCGAAAACATATATTAAAAAACTACTGAAAGAAGCCTACACCAATTCGCTCATGAAAGTGAAAGACAAAAATCAAATGATGAAAGGTCAAACAATTGTGAAATCAATTTCAGCTAAAAAGAAAAGACCGGCAGTTGGTTGATTTGATTGATTTGATTGATTTGATGATTTGATAATTTGATGATTTGATGATTTGATGATTTGATAATTTGATAAATGAAGTAAAATACCATCAATAATTTTACCAGTAGAAATGGTATCAATAGCGAGTGACTTTAGTCACTTCATTTATTAAAGTAAAATACCATCAATAATTTTTACCAGTAGAAATGGTATCAATAGCGAGTGACTTTAGTCACTTGATTTATTAAAGTAAAATACCATCAATAATTTTTACCAGTACAAATGGTATCAATAGCGAGTGACTTTAGTCACTCGTTAGAAAAATTTACTTCTTAAAGAAAAAATATACACAGGCTTCAATACCAAATGCAGGATTCAAATGCTTTACCACAAACTGATTCGTTGTTGAAGGCATGCCGTAAGGCAGTTCTTCAATTGTATATTTATATTCAGTGGGAGCAATCATATATGCAAATTTTAAAGCCGGTTCAATTTTTATACTATTTTTAAAAGGGTTGAAACGTTTAGATATGTTGAGAATAAAATGATAGCTGAAATTGTTTTTCCTCATGTCTTCATTGGTGATTTTATATTCAATGAATTTATTGCTCCCTATTTCCTTTAAAACAAATCCCATAACAGAGTTGCTGTAATCATTTATCCCTAATTGAAATTTCGGTTCGAGGATGAAATGTTTTAAGTGATATTTATAACATATCCTGTATTCTATATTTTGAAAAGAGTAATAATAGGCGGGCAAGGTTTGTGGCGTATAATAACCGGGATGTTGTTCTGCAATATAATTCCTGTAATCATTATTTTCTGAATGAAAATCATTGATTCTGAAAATTGCTTCTAATCCAAACTTGTCTTTGTAATATAATCCCAATGAAAAGAAGCCTGCGCTAAAACCACCTTTTGTATCATAAAAATATTTATCCATGCCATAAGGAAGCGACAGGAGTTTTTTTTCTTTAACAGGAAAAAAATGTCCAAGCTCAAACCAGGCCGTGCTTATATTAACATTATGAATGAATGAATGTTTGGTTGAACCCTTTTCTGCCGCAGTAGCAAACGAATTAAGAGAGATCATAAAAACAAGAAAGGCAAAAGGGATTTTTTTCATCAATAAAGAATTACTGCTGTGGTATCAATCAAATGCCTTCCGTCTGACATGCCAATCTCAACCACAAAGGAATAGTTACCGGTTGTCTGCGGTTCACTCATTAGTATTAGATATTCATTCGATGTCCATGAGTCTTGTATGCTTCCCTGGCTGCCTCTTCCTTCTCCGATTGTTCCATTCTCTACCTGGCGTTGAATAGTGCTGCCCGTTGTATAAGTGCCTCCAGATGAAACAAGAAAATAATCATTGAGAGAAATGCCGGCCTGATGAGTTGTGTCAAAATTGGTTAATGAGTAAACGTTTAATGAAATTAAGCGGTCTTCATTTGCATAATTACTTTCATACGAGTCGGTATTTTTTCCGCTTTCGCGTAATTCCATAGTCAACTCTAATTTAATTGCAAAAGCTTTTTTGGAAACAGAATCTGTTAACGCATCAATCGGTTTATTACCTGAATTGTCAGAATTGGATGAGTTCATTTTAACTACTTCATAGATATAGTCATCATATCTTGAACAACCTGCAAGCATTAAAGCATAAGCGATAATTGCGATTCGTATAAAGAAATTCATTCGATAAAATTAAAATATTTTTTCTCGCCAATAATAGCTGTCATTGGAAGGAAACTTGTTGAAATTTAAAGCAAATGTTTATTGAAACAAAACCTTACTAAGGATAAACAATCCCGAATTCTTTCGCATACGCTTCAACTTGATTTTTCAATTGATGCCAAAGTCCCGTAGGGACGGCCTTTTGGTAATAAGGTATATCTCACAGCAACAAAAGTCCTGTAGGGACGACCTTTCTTTCGGACAAATAAATATTGCTCGTGTTTTAAAAGGTCATGCCTATGGCATTAAATTTTAATCCGGTATCATTTGCTACCAGAAGGCCGTCCCTACGGGACTTTAAGCCCTTCCAGCAATTGTCTTGTCCTAAAGTAGGAAACTTGTTAGGTTTAGAACAAATCTTGTATGGAAATAAAATACTATGTATAATTGAAAAAATTAAACTCAACAATAATGACTATGGAAAAATTAATTGTAACAAATAACATTACAATAAATGCACCGGCTGCAAAAGTGTGGGATGCTTTAATAAATCCCGAACAAACAAAAAAATACATGTTCGGATGCGAAACTGTTTCTGACTGGAAACCGGGAAGCCCGCTACTATGGAAAGGCGAATATAAAGGCGAATCAATGATTTTTGTAAAGGGTAAAATTGTAAATATTGAGCCCGGTAAATTCTTAGCTTATACCACTATTGATCCTAACAGTGCAATTGCAGATATTCCTGAAAATTATTTAACTGTAACCTATAGCCTATCCCAGGATAACGGACAAACCGTTCTGAAAGTAACGCAAGGCGACTATGCAACAGTTGCTGATGGCGAAAGAAGATACAATGAAGCATTCAATGGTGGCGAAGGCTGGAATCCCATTTTGGTTTTGATAAAACAATTAGTGGAAACAAACTGATTTGAAATTTTGAATGACGAATTTTGATCCCGATCTATCGGGAGAATGATAAAGTTTTGTTTTACTGATTCCCTTATTTCCATATTTCCTTATTCCCATATTTCCATATTTCCTAATTCCCAAATACCCAACACTCAATTACTATATTCGCGCGCAAATAATATCTGATGATCCCGGTTTTTAATGCCAATGACCTTGCTACAATTAAGCAGCAGCTTTCTTCCCCACGCAAAATTGCTATCGTAACACATTACAAACCCGATGGCGATGCTATGGGTTCATCGCTTGCATTGTATGATTTTTTAAAAAACCTGCAGCATGATGTTATGGTAGTGGCACCGAGTGACTATCCTGATTTTTTAAGATGGATGCCCGGTGACGAAACGGTGATAAACTATGAGTTCAATCCGGCACAGGCAGAAAAAGTTTTAAGCAATGCTGAAATAATTTTCATGCTTGATTTTAATGATGAACGCAGGGTTGAAAAAATGGAGGCTGTGCTTCGCGCTACCAAAGCATTTAAAATTATGATTGATCATCACTTAGAGCCATCAGGATTTTGTGATATTACTTTATCCTTTGCCGGGGCGAGTTCAACATGTGAACTTATCTATCATTTTGCAAAAGCAATTGACACTTCGTATAAGCTCACGTTAGCCTTTGCCGAAAATGTTTATGTCGGCATAATGACTGATACCGGTTCATTCCGTTTTTCGTCAACGTCAGGCGATGTACATCGCATAATGGCTGATTTACTTGATGCCGGTGTAATTCCCAATAAAATACACGAAGCTGTTTATGATAATTTTTCGGCTAACCGCACACACTTTCTTGGCTTTTGCTTGAAGGACAAACTAACGGTTCTCAATGATTATAATGTGGCGTACATAGTGGTATCTAAAAAAGAATTGTACCAGTACAAACACCAGACAGGCGATACGGAAGGCATTGTAAATTATGCACTTGGTATAAAAGGCATGCGCATGGCTGCTTTTTTATGCGAACATGAAAATATGATCAAGATTTCTTTTCGCTCCAAGGGTGAATTTTCTGTTAAAGAGCTGGCAGCACAGCATTTCAGCGGGGGCGGCCATCAAAATGCAGCCGGTGGAAAAAGCCTCATCCCGTTAGATGAAACCATTTCAAAATTTTTAGCTTTGCTGCCCTT
>JBDTRM010000206.1:0-31838 GCA_039931675.1 Bacteroidia bacterium
CTGCTTTTATCGGTAAGCTTCCATCTAAAATATAAGGACCAATATAATTATGATCATAGTTTAGCTGTCCGCCAACGATCAAGTCAGACTGTTTCAACTTTTGAGCATGTGAAAAATTCAGTCCTGAAAAATTTGCTGCACCATCCCACCATTTTGCAGAGTCATTTTGCGGAGTGCTGTAAAAACCTGTATAACTCCGTATGTAGGTGCTGTTAGAATCTTTTGGATAACGGGTTCTGAAATTTATTGTTCCGCTTAAAGCAGATGAACCATACAATACTGATGATGCGCCTTCAACTATTTCAATCTGTTCAATATTTTCTGTTGGAATAAAACTCCAATCCGTACGTCCTGCATCACCTGTTAAAATCGGCAGGCCGTCAATTAAAGTTGCCACGCGGCTCCCCACTCCAAAGCTGAAACCGCTGCCACCACGCATTTGCGGCTCTTCATCAAGAATGGTTAATCCTGGCGATTGCTCTAAGGCTGTTTTAATATTTACCGTGTTTTTACTTTCAATCATTCGCGGCTGTATTAATTGCATGGATACCGTAACATCTTCTAATCGCTGTTCATATTTGCTGGCTGAAATTACTACCACATTCATTTCCCGCGAATTCAATTTAAGCAATATATCATGTTGCTTTACCTGGTTATTGTCTATTTCCATATTAAAAGTGTCAGCCAACATTCCTACATAAGTGCAAACTAAATTGTGTTTGCCTTGATTTAATTTCAATTCATAATTTCCATTAACATCGGCAACGGCTGCATTGCTTTTGTTTTCAAGTTCAAAAACAGAGGCGCCAATAAGCGGCTGTTTTTTATCTGCATCACGTATCAAACCTTTTAATGTTCCGGTTGACTGGCCGTAAGAAAAAGATACCGGTGCAATAAAAATAACCAGCAGTAAAAACTTATACAGGCGAGGGTTTTTAGGCATTTATAGAAATTTATTTTCAATCATTGTTACAACTTTACAATCTTGCCATTCACATTATTGCTGTGCTTTGCATTATATAAATGATAAAAATACATGCCGCTGTTTAGTTGACCGAGGTCATAATTGTTTTCTCCGATAGTTGCATTAAAATGTTTAACATTTCTTCCCGATTCATCAGTAATAATTATTTCTGCATTTTCAGAAGAATTATTTTTCACTTTCAAGATACTTTCAACCAAATTATTCATAACTGATAAATCATTAAGCGGTGAAATGTTATTTATTCCGTTTGGATTAAAAATAAAATCGAGGTCATCAATCCACATAGAACTACTTACCACTGGATTTACGCCATCGCTTGATGTAAGTATCCAATAGGAGTTAGCCGGAGTTGCAGGCGAATAATAATTTACCGCTCGCGAAAATCTTGTGTAAGTGGTAACACTTGTATGAGGAGTTGTAAATCGGCAAAAACCTACTGTATCTCCATTTGCATCAAACAAAACAATTTCCATAAAACCTGAATCAGCAGCCGAAGCAGGGGCATATTTATACCAACCAACAATACTATCGGGACGACCGGTATAGGGAATACCGCCTGTAACACCATAAGGAGGTGTGGTAATTAAAGTTGCAGTGCTGGCAATACCATTTGCAGTAACACCAAAAACTGATTTAGTGGTAAGTTTAATAGCATAACTTCCGCTATGAACATCGGTGCCGGTAGCGCGTGTACAGGTAAACACACCTAATATACTTGTGTTTGGATTAAGGGTATTCCAGTTATTAGGATCAAAATGATTACCAACCTGTGTCCAGTTTTCGAAACCGGGATTTGGTGTGGCAGCATTCTGGGCTTTGCTATAATTAAAGGAGTAAAAAATAATGATCAGGCAGAGATAAAATTTATTCATAGTTGTTTGTTTTGATGCGTCAAATGTAAAAAAACAATGTAACGGTGTTAATTAACAGACTTCTATTTTTCACCTTGTTTCCAACAATCTTAACACGAAATTTAAGATTAACAAAAGGGTGCTTTCAGGCCTGCACTTTATGAGGTTGCAAAACTTTAGAATAAATTCGATCTCCTTCCTTAATGTTATTCCTGTTGCAAAATTCTGCATTTACTTCAATAACATACTGCGCATTTTTGTAAGAAGGTATCTGTGCTTCTGAATATGGTTGTGTGTTTTTATGTATGGTAACAATGTTGAAATTTTCATCCACATAAATAATATCAAGAGAGATGATGGTGTTTTTCATCCAGAAATTTTGTTGCCCGCTTTTATCAAAAACAAACAACATGCCTTGGTTTTGCTTCATGCTGCTGCGATACATCAACCCCTGTTCGCGTTGTGCATCATTGTCTGCAATCTCGATATCAATAGTGCCAAGCGTATCATCGTTTGATGCGATAAATGAAAGCGTTCCTTCTTTTACAAATTGAGGTTCGGTGGCACCATCTTTTATTGCAGTAGATTGTGTATTTGTTTTGCTGAGATTTTTCAAATCATTAATGCTATTCATTACTATTGCGATTAGAAATATTGCAACAAGAAGTATTGCTCCTATTACAATGATTTTACGATTGCGCATAATTTGATCGTTGTTTATCTAAAGCAAAATTATAATTTGTCTCCTCACAATTATCATATTTTATTTTTAACACGCTGGTATCCCCACCAGGCCGATCCGCAATTAGGCATTTTTATACGCAAACATGCTAAGGCTGCTTCGCAATATTGCCGTGTTTCAGTTTTAAATGTAAGGGCTGATGAAAATGCAACTGAAAAATTCCGCATTATAAAAAACGAAGAAGAAAATTTCAGCGAAACGATAATTCATTTTAAACCGGCATCAAATCGCATTTCCAATTATCTGAGGTTTGGCAAGGCTCATTACAAAGGATTGCAATATATTACAATGCGATATGGAGTGCCGCAACTTATGCAGATGAATGTTATGTACGGTTTATGCATGATAACATTTTCAATTAACAAGAGAATAAAAATTCCATATATAATTGCCGAACACTGGCACGGCTTTGTTGACAATAAATTCAGAGATAAAAACTTTTACTTTAAAGAACTATTCAGGTTAACAGCAAGAAAAGCAAAGGCAATAATTACTGTTTCAGAATTTCTTAAAAATGGCATGATTGCAAATGATTTGCAGTCAAAATATTTTGTTGTTCCCAATGTGGTGGAAAGTATTGCCGGGATAAAAAAAACCACAACGGATAAAATAAGAATGTTGACAGTTGCCGATCTTGATGATGATATTAAAAACATAAGCGGAGTAATTAACACCCTCAGTGATTTGATTGGGGAAGGTTTAACTTCAATAGAATATCACATCATTGGTGGTGGCAAGGATGAGAAGAAATTAAAACAATTCGCACTTGAAAAAGGATTATCCAACAGCTATATTATTTTTCATGGTTTGCAACCGAATGATTATGTGCTTGAGTTTTTAAATGAAATTGATTTTGTGATAATCAACAGCAGATATGAAACGTTTTCAGTAATTGCAGCCGAAGCATTGCTTGCCGGAAAGCCGCTTGTCTGCACACGTTGTGGTGGTGTAGATGATTTTGTTGACAGCGATTGCGGATACATAATAAACCCCGGGAGCAATGATGAATTAAAAAATGCACTCGCTTCCATGATTGGTAATTACTCACAATTCGACAGTGAAAAACTGAAGCAAAAAATTAATAATCGTTTTAGCAGTGCAACAGTTGGCAAGCAACTTTTTGATATTTATAAAATGATAGTGGACAATAACTAAGCATGAACAGCAAGATTATTTTTGCATTTGTTACAAGAGTGACCGTATCGTTAGTCAATTTTTTTATTATTGCCATTACTGCAAAATTCTTAGGTGCCGAAGCAAGAGGTAACATCAGCCTTATTTTATTGGCAATTACATTGAGCCAGGTTGTTCACCAGTTTATTGGTGGCAATCCTTTGGTTTATTTTGCAAAGAAAACCGCTTTAAGAAATTTGCTCATTCCATCTTATATATGGGCGATAATTTCTGCTGCGGGAATAACCTATACACTTAATGTTATTAAACAGATTCCTGCTGAATATGTATATGACATTTTCATTCTCTCAGCAATTCAATCATTGCTTGCAACACATATTACCATTTTGCTTGCTTACGAAAAGATAAAAGAGCAAAATCTCATCACCTTTATTCAGGCTTTAATAACTATAAGCTGGCTGTGTGTTTATATCTTCTTGCTAAACAGCAGAAATATCAACGATTATATTAATGCTCTCTATCTTTCATACACTATATGTTTCTTAATCAGTTTGGGGTTTTTGCTTAACGCAAAAGCAAACATCACTCATGAATTTTCACTTTCCATTTCATTTATAAAAGATCTTTTAAATTATGGATTGGTCATACAATCCACCAATATTGTACAAATGCTGAATTATCGCTTAAGTTATTTTCTGATAAATAATTATGCGGGCACAGCGGCACTTGGAGTTTTTTCAACTGCTGTTGCCATTGGCGAATCTGTTTGGCTATTCAGTAAAAGTTTAACAAATGTTCAGTATCCAAAAATTGTTCACGAAACTGATTCGAAATTGAGAATTGAATTAACAATCAAATATGCAAAAGCGGGTTTAATCGGAACCGTTTTATTGATATTACCTTTACTGATAATTCCAACTTCATTATTTGAATTTATTTTTGGTAAGGAATTTTCCGAAATAAAATGGCTGATCATTTTGCTTACCCCGGGATTAGTTGCAATGGGTTTCACAACCATGTTTGCTCATTATTTTTCAGGGATATCTCAAAACAGGATAAATCTTTTTGCAAGCGGAACAGGTTTAATAGTAACCTTAGTTGCCGGATTTGTTTTTATTCCAAAAGCACTAAATACGGGAGCGTGTATTACTGCTGATTTATCCTATCTTGCAGCTTCACTATTGCTTCTAATAGTGTTTATAAAATCTACAAATAACAAAGCAGGAACTTTATTCCCTAAATTGGATGATCTTAAAAGCCTCACGAGGTTATTAAAATGAATGAAAAACAATGTTGAATATAAGTTTAAAAGAAGGTAATAAAGAATAGTTTTAGTTTTATAAATTTTTTATCTTTACCCGTCATTGAAAACACTTTTTATAATGATTAAGCATCTGAAAAATCTTACTATTGGATTACTATTTAGTTTGAGTGGTGTTTATGCACAATCCCCCACAGTACAGGATTGCCCAGGTGCCATACCTATCTGCGACTCGGTTTATTTTGAAAACAATGCCTATAGTGGTATCGGCAATATTCTTGGCGAAATTAATCCGCTGATTTCCTGTTTACAATCCGGGGAAAAAAATGATGTATGGTACACTTTTACAGTTCAGATTGGAGGAATTTTAAATTTCAGCATTACCCCAAATGTGCTTACTGATGATTACGATTGGGCTGTTTTTAATTTAACAACCGGTACTTGCGCCCAGATTAGCAGCAATCCAAGTTTGCAGGTAGGCTGCAACTATGCAGGAAATCCAGGAGTAACAGGGCCAAACGGTTTACCAGGACCTCAAAATTCGCCTACCATTCCTGTAAATGCAGGCGAAACTTATGTAATCAATGTAAGCCAGTTTACAACTTCTCCTAATGGCTATACTATTAATTTTGGTGCCTCCACGGCAAGTATTTATGACAACATTCCCCCGGCAATTAATAGCGTTACATCGCCTGTTGCGTGTGGCAGCGATTCTATTGTGGTAACATTTAGTGAAAACGTTCAATGCAGCAGTGTTCAGGATACTGACTTCAATATAACAGGTCCTCTTGGTACTGTTCTTACTGTAACAAGTGCAATTAGCCAGGCTTGTGTAAGTGGCGCACCTTACGGGAAAATCTATACTTTACATTTTACCCCTGCTATAAGTCTTGCAGGAGCATACAATTTAATTGTAGTTGATACCATTTTAGATTTATGCAATAATGTAATTCAATACCCTGCAAGTTTTGGCTTTATTGTTAATTCGATTATTCTTGCCCAGGTGCATACGAATGTTACATGCCCCGGAGGTAGCGATGGCACTGCAACGGCTAATATAACATTAGGCGGAACTCCACCTTATACTTTTCTATGGTCAAACGGACAAACTACTCAAACAGCTACAGGACTCGCAGCAGGTTCCTATACGGTAACAGTTACTCCTTCAGGTGTTGCTTGTCCTACGCCAATAACAATTAACATAACTGCTCCAACAGCATTTAATGTTGTGCCTAATATTGTTGGCGCCTCGTGCGGAACAGCTACGGGATCAGCAAGTGTTGCTGTTACAGGAGGCACAGGTGCATACACTTACCTCTGGTCAAATGCCGCAACTAATGCTGCCGCAATTAACCTGTTTGCAGGCACCTATACTGTTACTGTTACCGATGCTTCTTTTTGCACTTACAGTTACAGCTTGGTTGTTCCCACTACCAATAGTATTACAAGCGCAATTGCAGTGGCGCAACAGGTGAGCTGCATTGGCGGGAATGATGGCAATGCTACAGCTTCGGGCTCTACGGGTTCAGGCAGTTATACTTATTTATGGAGCAACGGAATTACAACAGCTAATGCTGCTAATTTAAGTGCCGGAACCTATACTGTTACCGTTACAGATAATACCGGTGGATGTACTTCTACCTCAACTGTCACTATTACACAGCCGTTAACCGCTGTGAGCGCTTCTGTTACTCCTGTGGCCACATCGTGTAACCTTGCTAATGGCATTGCTTCCGTTTTACCAAACGGAGGCACACCGGGATACACATATTTGTGGAATAATGGAAATACAAATGGTGCCTTAATTAATCTTTCAGCCGGAACCTACACTATAACGGTTACTGATTCAAAAGGCTGTACCTTCTCTGCAAGTGCTGTAGTGGCAGTATCAACGGCACCGGCATTAAATATCACAGCTTCAAGCAATGTAAATTGTTTTGGCGGAAGTGATGGATCAGCATTTGTAAATTGTACAGGCTGTACAGGTGCAACCACTTTTGCCTGGTCACAGGGAAGTACCACTTCAGCAGCTAATACACTTAGTGCAGGAACTTATACAGCAACTGTTACTGATGCCGGAAACTGTACCTCTACAGTTAGTGTTACTATTACCCAACCGACTCAGTTAATACCCAACAGCATTACAAACGATACGGTTTGCGTGAGCAATAGCGGCACTTTGATTTGTCTTGCTAATGGAGGAACTGTTCCCTACACTTATTTATGGAGTAACGGGCAAACCACGGCAATTTTGAATACCACTCCCGCTGCTACTTCAAATTATACTATTACCATTACTGATGCTCATAATTGCACTGCATCTCAAACCGGTACCATTGTATTGCGCCAACCGCTAACACTCACAGTTTCGAATGATACTACAATTTGTTTCGGGCAATCGGTTACGCTTAATGTAAGTGCAACCGGTGGAGATTTGAATTATAATTTTAGTTGGAACGGAGGACTTGCAACTGGAAATACCATTTCAATTACACCGGGTCAGGATACTACACTTAATGTAATTGTAACTGATGGCTGCGGTTCGCCTTCAGTCACTAAAACCATAAAGGTAACTGTATCACAGCCAATTGTGTTAAATATAACCGGTAACACACCTGTATCTTGCTATAACGGAAATAATGGTATGGCTACAGTAAATGTTGTAAGTGGTGGTGTTGCTCCTCTCACTTATATATGGTCAAATGGAGTTACTGCGGCTTCAATAACAAATGGAACGGCAACAACCTATACTGTTACAGTTACTGACCAGGTAGGTTGCAGTACCACTACAAGCACAACTATTACTCAACCTACAGCTATCGTTTTGACGACATCAGGAAATGTTACATTATGTTCTGGTCGTGATACAACATTAACTATTTCTGCTAATGGCGGTGTATTGCCTTATGCTTTTCTATGGAATACAGGAGCAACCGGAACAACTATTTTGGTAAGCCCTGCAAATTCTACCACATATACACTTACTGTTACCGATGCAAATGGTTGCAATGCTGATACGACTTATTTAGTTAACGTATTGCCGCCATTGAGCATCAGCAGTATTACGCCTAACCAGGATTTATGTAAAGGAAAATCAATTGCCATCAGTGTAACAGCTACAGGTGGTAATGGAACTTATCATTATAGCTGGAATAATGGTGCCGTAACCACACCAGGTTTCACTGCTTCACCATTGCAGGATACAACATATACGGTAATAGTTAGTGACGGATGCTCGGTTCCTGACAAGACGGCTTCAGTTAAGATTACAGTTATTGAAGCTCCTGTTGTTAATTTCAGCTATGTTCCCGATAAGGGATGCCAGCCTCTTTTGGTTACTTTTACTGATAGTTCGCAAACCGTTTCAGGATCCTCCTATTTCTGGCAATTTGGTAATGGCAATACTTCATCATTTGTAGATCCAAAGCAGGTTTATAAAAACTTTGGAATATTTGATGTTACCTTAACAGTTACAACTCCTCAAGGTTGCATTGGAAAATTGACCAAGAATGCAATTATTGAAGTGTGGGAAAAACCAATGGCCGAATTTTCTTTCGAACCTTCACAACCTACGCTTTATACGCCTAACGTTTATTTCTTTGACAAAAGCACAGGTGTCAATTCAATATGGTATTGGAGTTTTGGTGACGGAGGCAGCGCTTCAATTCAAAACCCTACGCATGCTTATAAAGACACAGGAACTTATAAAATCATTTTTGCCGTAACCAATGACCAGGGCTGCACTGACACTACAGAATATGACCTGCACATCAAAGATGAATATGCATTTTACATTCCCAATTCTTTTACGCCAAACGGAAATGGATTGAACGATTATTTTAGCATCAATGGCATTAATTTTAAATCATTTGAAGTGCAGATATATAATCGTCATGGGCAGCTTATTCATCATTCGAAAAATCAAAACAATGCATGGGACGGTAAGGACGAAAACGGGCAGGCAGTGCAGGAAGGGGTTTATGCTTATCGCATTTTAGTTGATGAACCAACGGGTAAGAGGCATACTTACACCGGTACAGTTTCATTGATCAGGTGATGAGTTAACGAAGTGATTTTTGCATATAGTTGATTTTTTTCCCACCAACCATTAGACGAAACAAATCAAACCGATGCGCATGATTTTTTTCCACTCCGTCAGTCCTAATTACATACTTTCTAATGTTTTAATACTTGAATGAGATTTATCAGTTTAAAATGATGAGTTTTGAATTACTTTTGGCGCGATTAAGATTTTTTATTTTAATTGTGTTGCAATTTTTTTTGTACTATATTATCAAAACAATTCATTATGAGAGCGAGTAAAATTGAATTTCTTTCAAAAACATTTCCTGAGTTTGCTTTAAAATTAAAACCTCATGCTAATGGCAAGTGGGGCAAGATGAATGCACAGCAAATGGTGGAACACATGAGTTATTCTTTACGCCAAGCTAATGGAAAAGATCCTAAAACTATTCTTACACCAGCTGACAGTTTAGAAAAAGCCAAAGCATTTATGATGAGCGATAAACCTTTCAGGGAAAACACGAAAAATATTGAATTGCCTGAAATACCTCATCCGGTGAAGAAGCCAAATATGGAAGCCGCGGTGCATGAAATGAAAGATGAGCTGTTGTTGTTTTTTCAAACCTTTGAAGGCAATGAAGATAAAACCATTACCAATCCCTTTTTTGGTGAGTTAAATTTTATGGAGTGGCTGCAGCTTTTACATAAGCATGTTATGCATCATGCAAAGCAGTTTGGGTTTGAGGAAAAATAATTTTTAGAGATTTATCAATTTACCAGTAAGAGGTTATCCACTTCTTTGCTTATACGTTTATCCTATTCCTGTTCATTTGGGGAAACAAAATCAGTTTGCGTCAGTGATAAACAATATTACCATTTATTACAAGAACACCGATGGAAGAATTCAGAGTACTGCAAGGATTGCTGCCATTAAAATTTACAGTATCTGCATTGTAAGTTACATTCGCGGGAAGAATTATATGCCTTGTACTGTACAAATATAAAGGGTAACTGCTAAAAACCTTGTAAGTAAATTCCATTTCCTGGCTTACCTGGCTTTCAATATGAAGGAAAATCATGCAGGCATCATCTCCACAACTCATGTCGTTATAACTTGATGAATCTTGTTCAAATACAAACCTGGCTACTACCTGGTTATAATGCGTGCTTGCAGAATTATTATCCTTAAGCGAAATAGTTTTGGTTGCAAATAATTTCAGTGTTGTATCGCAATATTCGCATGAGCCATCGTTTTTGTTGGCAGTGCTGTTGTAATTAATGGCTCTCTGGTCAATGCAGCCGCATTCATTGCAACGATTGAAAAAAATAATACAAAGAATGATGCCTGCTGAAATTTTACATAATCTTAAGATAGCCCTGCATTTGAAAAGTTTATATTTTATCATGTGCTTTATTTCATTTTATTTAATTATGCATTGCAAGCAAATCAGTGATAAACAATATAACTGTTTAGCTCTGTTACATAAATTATAGAATTATTAAGATCACTGCACGTATTACCAGCATGAACGGTATCAGCATTGTAAGTTGAATTCGCAGGAATAATCACTGGTCGTGAACTGCTGATGCCTAAAGGACCTACGCTTGAAATCAAATAAGTAAATTCCATTTCCTGATTTACCAGGTTTTGGATATGAAGGTAAACCATGCAAGTATTGTTTCCGCAACTCTGATCATTATAATTTAGCGAATCCTGATCAAAAATAAATTTGGCTACCACTTGGTTATAATATGCACTTGCAGGATTATAATCGCTAAGCAAAATGGTTTTTGTGGCATATTGTTTATTTGTTGAATCGCAATATATGCATGAGCCATCGTCTTTGTTGGCAGCGGTGTTGTAATTAATGGATGCAGGATCTGTGCAACCATATTCATTGCACCTATTGAAAAAAATAGTACAAAGAATTATACCGGCTGAAATTTTACATAAACTTATAATGCCGCAGCATTTGAAAAGTTTATATTTTATCATGGGCGTGATTTATTTTATTCATTGGTACTCCGCAATTAAATCAATGATAAACAATAGGTCCGTCAATTAAAAAGACATCAATGGAAGAATTGTTCAGAATAGAACACGGAGAACCACCATTAATGTGAACAGTATCGGCATTATAAGTTGCATTGGCAGGAATAATTACATGCCTCATGCTGTTCAGATTATAAGGCCACGCGCTCCAAATCCCATAGCTAAATTCCATTTCCTGGTTTACCAGGCTTTCAACATGAAGAAAAATCTTGCATGTATTGTCTCCACAACTAAGGTCGTTATACCTTAGTGAATCCTGATTAAAAATAAAATTAGCCACTACCTGATTAAAATGCGGGCTTGCACTATACATATCTTTAAGCGAAACAGTTTTGGTGGCATATTGCTTAAGTGTTGAATCGCAATATTTGCATGAACCATCATCTTTGTCGGCAACGCTGTTGTAATTAATTGCTTCATGGTCAATACAGCCACATTCATTGCAACTATTAAAAAAAATAATGCAAAGAATTATAGCTGCTGAAATTTTAAATAAACTTATGATTATGCTCCAATTGAAAAGTTTATATTTTATCATGTGTCTCATTTCATTTTATGTAATTCTGTTCGAATACAAATCAGTGATAAACAATATAGCTGTTTACTATATTGACTCCAATAGAAGAACTATTCAAATTATAGCACGGATTGCTGCCATGCGTAGCAACAGTATCAGCATCGTAAGATGCATTAGCAGGGATAATTATATGCCGTGTGTTGTTCAGGTTTAAAGGATTCGCACTTGTAATTAAATAAGAAAATTCCATTTCCTGGTTTACCTGGCTTTCAATATGAAGATATATCAGGCATGTATTATCTCCGCAAATCTGATCGTCATACCTGAGGGAATCCTGACTAAAAACAAACTTTGCTACTACCTCGTTATAATGCGGGCTTGCAGAATGAAAATCTTTAACCAATACAGTTTTTGTGGTATATTGGTTCAAAACTGAATCACAATACTGGCATGAGCCATCATTTTTGTCGGCAGTGCTGTTGTAATTCAATGCAGCCTGATCAGTACAGCCACATTCTGTGCAGCTATTTAAAAATAATAAGGTACAGATAATGCCGCATGCAACGATGCAATTTTTTATAATGATGAGAAATTGAAATGGATATTTTTTTTTCATTGCTCAAAATTTTACAATCATAAAAATCGCAACGGGAACAGAAAGGACAAATTTCGAACTTCCTGTTTCGGTATTGGTATTGGTTGATTCTGTAGTGGTTACTTCGGTAATTGAATTTGTAGTGGATTGTTTTACGATTATATTTTCTTTTTCTTTTATTTTAGAATAATAGCCGGTTGCTTCCGTACCGATAATGAAACCCCTGGTAACAATAAAACCAAGACTAAGTTGAATTCCGCCACCTAAACTCGTTTTCTTACTTGTAACAGTTGATTCACTTGAGTCAACAGAAGTGTTGAAGTCGGTAACCGAAAGCGAAACAGTTTTGTCCACCTGGTAAGCGCCAATAAAATCCAAACCATATCCGGGCAAAATATATTTACCGATCTGAAATTTCTGACCAATGCCTGCACGATAAAAAAAATCGTTTATTTTGGAAGTATGAGTGGCGGCAGAATTAATGTCATCCGTTTTAAAATAGTTGTAACCAAAACCTGCCTGCGCTCCCCATCCATGTTTGGCAAGGTTTATTGAATAGGTAAGCAAATACGGATTGTTGGTAACAGAATTGTTTTTATTCAATATTTGCTTGATCAGTTCATTTGCCTGCACACCAATATAATGATTGAATTTTTTTGTTTTGATTGTATCTTCCTGGCCATTGCAAAAATAAAAACTTGCAACCATGATGGTTGTAAAAAAAATAAATTTGATCATGCCTGAAATTATTTAACTTTAAATGGATTTGAAAATTTAGGATCGGTAACAACTGTGTAATCAGTCAGAGTATTAAGGAAAGCAATAAGCGCAGTTTTTTCCTGGTCTGAAATATTAAATTTCTTAGGTTGATTATCTGTATCTCTCAAACGTTGATCAAGATTTTTATGCTTAGCAATTCCATGACTGTAATGTTCAAGTACATCATCGAGGGTAGTGAATCTTCCATCATGCATATAAGGAGCAGTTAAAGCAACGTTGCGGAGAATTGGAATTCTGAATTTGCCATTATCATTGGGATCACCGGTAATTAACCCCAAACCATTATCAGCATAGTTCTTATCAAGCCCGATATTGGCCATTCCAATTGATCTACTGCTGCCGACACCACCATAACCCGGGCCCGCAGCTACTTGCGGAACATGACAACTGGCGCAATTATATTTTGAAAAAAACAATTCTCTCCCCTCCATTTCCTGGGCAGTGAATGATGTCATGTTAGCAAGGAATTTATCAAAACGAGTGTTATTTGATCTTATGCTGCTGGTGAAAGTTTTTAACGCATCAGAAATTTTAAGTCCGTCAATGTCGTAACTGTTATATGCTTTAAAAAATAAATCTTTATAAGCGGGCAATGTCTGAACTTTTTTTACTACCGCATCAACATCGGCCATGCCCATCTCTACGTGATTCACGATGGGTTTCAAAACCATAGGAGCGAGAAATTTTTGTCTGCCATCCCAAAATAGTTCTTGTGCAAATGCAACATTTTGAATAGGAAGCGAATTTCGCGAAGTAACCCTGTTTTCAAATCCACTGCTGAAACGCACATTGTCGGAAAACGCAATTGCCTGCTTATGACAACTGGCGCATGCAATGGAATTGTTAACCGACAAATGTTTATCGTAAAACAACACCCTGCCAAGCGTTGCAGCATCATTGTTCGATACGCCATAATTGTAAGGTTGTGCTGGTAAATCTAACGTAAGTGTGGTTGGCGAACCGCTTTGCTTATCAGAACATGATAAAAAGTTAAGCGCTACGAAAGTAAAAATCAAAGTGCAGATGATAAGTTCTTTTTTCATGATGTACGGTTTTATAGTTTGTCAGGTCAAAGCTAAAGATTGTTTTGTAATATGCAAGAGGAAGTTAAAACACGCGCAGCCCTAATTCCCCAACTCTCTCAAAGCCCCGTAAGCCATCAAACCAACCCCGGTTTGCAAGGCAAGTTCGTCAATATCAAAAGTTGAAGTGTGCACAGATGAGGTAATACCGCGTGCTTCGTTGCGTGTGCCGAGGCGATAAAAACAGGCATTGGTAACCTGAGAGTAATACGCAAAATCTTCGGCTGCCATCCATATATCAAGATCAACTACATTTTCCTTTCCAAGATAGTCAACTGCATAACTGCGCATACGGGATGTTAGCTGCGGTTCGTTAATCAGTGCGGGATAACCTTTTACAATTTTAAATTCGCAGGAGCCACCCATGCTTTCAGCCATCAGGGTTGCCATGTGTACTAATTTTTTATGCACTTCCGTACGCCAGTTTTCATCAAGGGTTCTGAAAGTTCCTTCTACGTTTACTTCATCAGGTATCACGTTGGTTGCTCCATTGGCAATCACTTTACCAAATGATAAAACACTTGGCAGTGTGGGGTTTGCATTGCGACTTACAATTTGCTGCATGGCTACTATGATATGCGCAGTGATGAGTACAGGATCAATATTAAGATGAGGCATTGCACCGTGTCCGCCTTTGCCTTTTACTTTCATATACAACTCGTCAGTGGAAGCCATGTATATCCCGGACCGAAAACCAACTTTTCCGGTTTCAATCCAGGGCATTACATGCTGTCCTATTATGCCTGATGGCTCAGGGTTTTTGAGCACACCTTCTTTAATCATCAATGAAGCTCCACCGGGAAGTTTTTCTTCGGCAGGTTGAAAAATTAATTTTACTGTACCTTCAAACTCATTGCGCATAACATTCAGAATTTTTGCAACGCCAAGCAAACTTGAAGTATGAACATCATGTCCGCAGGCATGCATCACTCCCGCATTTTGCGATTTGTATTCTACGTTATTGGTTTCCTGTATGGGTAATGCATCCATATCTCCACGAAGTGCAACTACTTTTCTTGTTGGATTTTTTCCTTCAATTAATGCCACTACACCTGTTCCGGCAATTCCGCTTTTAAAAGTAACTCCTGCTTGCGTAAGTTGCTGCTGAACAAATTCAGAGGTTTTAAATTCATGAAATGATAATTCAGGATGCTGATGCAGATGTCTGCGCATGGCAATAATTTCCTGGTGCAGTTCTTCGGATTTTTGTTGGATGGATTGTTTGAGTGACATAAAGGGAATTCTAAAAATTAATGTGAATCAAAGAAAAAAATAATGAATGATGAATTTTGAATAATGAATTACGAAGGGTATAATGAAGAATGAAGAAAATAGAATTGCAGAAGTTAAAATTCCTTTATCTCGGAAACAAACTTTAACGTTCGACATTCAAAATTCATTATTCAGCATTTGATATTTCAATCCTTGATTTGTATTGCGAATAAAAATTTATTTCCCCAAAAGCATCTTAATTCCAAGTGCAATAATTATCGCACCAAATGCTTTTTTAATCTGATCGGGAGTTAATGCAAGTGCTAATTTACTTCCGAAAAAACTACCGATGATGAAACTTGCACACAATATCATGGCAACTTTAAAATCAACTGCGCCTTGTTTGTGATAATTATAAACTGCCATTACTCCTATTGGTGGCAACATCATGGCGAGCGAAGTTCCCTGTGCTTTGTGCTGGGCAAATCCTAAGAAGAAAACTAAGCAAGGCACTACGATAAGCCCTCCTCCTATTCCTATAAAACCACTAAAGACTCCGGCAATTATGCCAATGATAAGGATGATTAAAATTGTATTCATGTTTGACATGTGTGCTGGGGAGATGGAAATATGGGAATATGGTTATTCGTCATTGCGAGGAACGAAGCAATCTTTAATTAGTAGTAATCTTCCGGGTGATTGCTTCGTTCCTCGCAATGACATTAAAATTTTTAATTTCCTTTTTAAAAATCCAAACTAAGTGAAAAATTAAACAATGATTTTTTGCTGTACTCCCCATCTGAGTAACTCCATCCCCAATCGGCACGCATATAGTATCCAAGTAAACGCGAACGCAAACCGAAACCATAACCTGCCACTATCGGATCGGTATTTTTATTTACAGTGATGGTAAGCGGCCCCGAAACTATAATATCTAAATTAAGATTATTATCTTTTGAGTACGGTGAATAACTGGTCCATGCTGTACCAACATCAAAGAAAGGAACCACCATAAAATTGCGTATAAAATCACTTCGTATAGGTGCTTGCGCAAAGTACTGAAATATTGGAATCCGGATTTCGCTGTTGATCAACGCAAAGCTGTTTCCATTACGTATGTTTTGTTTAAATCCGCGCATGTTAGTTGCCACAGCCTGGAAGGCATAATGCTGTGTCTCATCAACACGTATCGTATTATCAAAATTATCAGATGGAGAAATTGCATTATCGGTAGAACCGAGATAATAAATCAATTTTAAATCGCCTAACGAAGTGCTTGCTGCAAAGCGATTAGCCCAGATAATTTGCCGTGATATTTTAGTGTATGTTCTGAAGTCAGCACCAAAAACAGTAAGTAAAGTGTTTTTGTGATCAACTTGCTTAAATGCTTCTGCAAAAATTTTATAACGGGTACCACGCATCAGGTTTACACCGGTGCTGATAGTATTGTCAAATACATATTGCAATTTTAAAGTAGCCCAGTATTGATACTCATTCGGGTAAATCAATGTGGGGTAATCGGTTGAAAGAATAACAGTTCTGTCACTGCGAATACCTGCAATTCCACGAAGACTTGCCACATCAGTAAATGGGTATTTCAGCTTGTACTGCACTTCGTGCGTGTGAATTTTCAAAGCAGCTATGCCAATATAATCTTCGCGCGCCTGGCGATAAAATGTAATGGTTTTATCAATTCGTTTTTTCAGATTCTCATAGCTTGCATAATATTCATTGCTGTTTAAATTTCCTGAAATCCGAAAACCGCCAATCAATTTATAATCATCCATAAGATCATTTATTCCAACTACAAATAATCCGTTCAAGCCCGGATCAAAATAAACCGCACCACCTGTGTATGATTGATAGGTTGCATTAAGCAAACTGTTATCTAACTGCGTTACAAAATATTGTGTACTGAATGCCAGATCGTAATTGCGCTGCTTGGGCAAACGGTAAGGTGGTGCAGCAGAGTCAGCCATTCCGACTGAAGCCGCAGACTCTCTTGTTTTTGCAATCGCATCAGCCAAACCTGATTTAAAAGGATCTGACTCAGTAGTATTTTTAAATAACGATGTATCAGATTGAACAACTTGTTGCACCACTTCCCTATTTTTCTTTTTAAACTCACTCTGAAAAACGAAATTATTGATGTCAACTTTAGATGAATCAGGTGTCTCAGTTTTGGGTTCTTCAACTGTTTTAACTGCAAGCAAATCTTTAAGTGATTTTTGCTTTGGTTTTTCCGTAATCGAAGTAGTATTAACAGGTGCTGCAATCTCTGCATTAGAAGACAATCCATCTTGCGGCAACGGGTTCACAACTAACACATATTTACCACCACTCAAAAACTGCTCAGCGTATTTATTGTGACGATAATTAATATCATGTTGCACCACATTGCGGGCATAATTAGTTTGTGTAAACGTGCGAACTATAAAACGGTAGTGCTCCACAGTGTCAACAAAACTAATCGTGCTGTCAACTGTTGCCAGGTGGCGGTTACGAAACCCATTGGCATCGCTCAGGTAGATATACCTTGAACTATCTGACTCCATCGGTTGAAATTCTTCAACACCGGGAGTATTGGTGATTCGTGCCAATATTTCTGAACGGGTCGCATAGTCATAAAGAAAAATATCTTTCTTCTTTTGTGCATCGGTATAAAAACTTCCGGCACCAAGCGTATCGTTGGTGCGGTTTGATGCAAAAATTATTCGTGTAGATCCATTAGTAAAATGAGGTTGCAAATCATCATAAAGATCTTTGGTAACCTGGGTTGTAGCCCGCGCACGAACATTCCACACAAAAATATCGCTCTGACCTTTTTGAGTTGCACTCATCACAATATTCTGTCCGTCATCACTATAAGAAAAATCGTGAACCTTTTCAAAATACATCAGTTTGCTGTGATCAGTTTTCCTGTTTTTTATATTGTAATTGTCTAACCAAAGATTTCCCTTTTTCTCCTTAATCATCGTTAGCGATTTGCCTGATGGCTGCCATGCAAGCAATGGAAACGAATCGTCCACTTTCTGAACAATTGATTTATAACCTCCCTTAGCTACCTTCTTTTTTTTTCCTGTTTTAAGATCATATACATACACTCGGTACTTTCCCAATTCATTGGTAACATAAGCTGCTTTATTGCCATCTGGCGAAAGCTTAAATTGGTTGACGATACGGTTCTGCTTGGTTTTAATGCTTAACGGTTTGCCTATAGGTTGTTGTTTTCCATTATCATTGTTCAGGTATCTTTTTTCATAATAAACGAGCCACGCTTTTGTAACATCCTTAAGTGAGGCACCGATAACAAAATTAAAACCACTTTCAATATTGCGGTTTAACCTTGCCATATAAAGCATGTTGGCCACTGCTGCCTGCCCGTAAGTTTCATTGATAAAATTCCATACGCTTTGACCTGCAAAATCAGCATCTTCGGTAGCAGCCTTATTCAGCTTTTTATAACGACCCGATAAGATGCCATCGCGCATACGATTATCATCATCCACTGTCCAGCCGCGGGCAACCCATTGCGTTAAACCATTCACATACCAATCGGGTATATTGAGTAAGATAGAACTTTGCAAACGATCTTTCACACTACCTCCATACATTAACTGATCAAACAAAACCCTTGCTATGCCACCACGTATTTGCTCGCGCAAATGCCTGTGATCGCCATCAAAATATACGAGAATTTTATTGCCTACAATTTTTGTATATCCTCCGGTATTATTAAGCTGGTACTCAGCATCAAGACCAATATTGCTCTGTTTAAGATCGCTGAGCTTATTGAAAATCATAAACTGCAGGCGGCCATCTGTGTTGTAATCAAAAAGCTTCTCTATTTCTTCAATTTCGCCATCGGCTGTGCGGCCTGTGAACTCAGCCAACTCTTTTCCGCCCTTATAAAAATAGGTATCAAAGCGTTTAAACTGGTAAAATGTCCATTCAAAATCGGTGTATTGAACGCGGTTCTTGCCAAAACTCATTTGCGTGCCATTGTAAAACTGCGCAACTGAGTGTTTATGGGGGACAATCAGCATTAATAAAACAAAACAGGCCGTAACTCTAAATCTAACACTCAAATTCATATCGTGATAACATAACTTATTGTATTGCGAATGTAAGTATAATTTCAAACTCCGAATACAGCAAATTAAATATTGCATAAATGTGATAGGGCAAAGAAAGAAAATGAACGTGGATTGGGGGTTATTAGTATTTTTTTGAAAAATGCAAAGTGATAAAAGTAAAGTGCCGAATTAAACAGGGTTGAATTTTATATCTTTGCAAGAAATATAATATAAAATGGTATTGGTACTTAAACAAAAATCATCAGAAACGCCTCACAAACAGGTTGAAAAGATATTTATGAAAAAGAAAAGAGCTGAAAAAAAACATGAATGGGATAAATTCTTTGGAAAGTTAAGAAGCAAAATAGATCCGGTTTCATTTCAAAGACAATTAAGGGATGAATAATATTCTGCTTGATACCAATATCCTGATTTATCTTTTGCAGGGAAATGCTTCCCTAAAGGAAATATTAGAAGATAAAACCTGGTTCATTTCTTTTATTACAGAAATGGAAATTCAGATGAAGCCCGATCTCAGTAATTCGGAATTAAAAGCAATACGTTCACTACTTGATGAATGTATTATTATGGAGATGAATAATCTTATTAAATCGAAAGCAATTAATAGCGCCATCAATTTTAAACTTAAACTTGCCGACAGTATAATTTTTGCAACAGCACAAATTCAGAATATGCCACTCATTACGGCTGATAGCGTGTTTAAGAAAATTGCGGAACAAAAAAATGATGTGCTGTTTATTATTCCATAGATAAAAACATCAATTTTTTTCTAAATCCCAATCCTCCCCCAAATAAATTTGTTTAATAGCTTTGGCTTTTATTAAAAGCAATTAAACATCTATGCAAAAAAGAAAACCGTATTCACTCCTACTTCCACTACTCCTGCCGCTGCTGTTTTTCACAAATTGTACTCAGCAAAAAAAACCAACTGATAAACAAATTCCCCATGTTGCTTTTTTGGATTTTGTTGACGATGGAACATTAGCAAAAGCACGACAAGGATTTATTGATGCACTCACAGAAAACGGTTTTATAAAAGACAGTAACTATGTGTGGGATTATTTGAATGCGCAAGGTGATCAGCCAACATTGATACAGGCATGTCAATCATTACTTTCAAAAAAACCTGAACTTATTGCAACGTGTCCGACACTTGCTAGCATCACTGCCGTACAAAACACTAAAACAACTCCTGTTTTTATGATGGTATCACCAAGCCCTGATGATGCAAGGCTCTTAGATAAAAGTGGCAAGGCTCCTGCAAATTTATTTGGCGTATATGAAACGTTGGGATACATAGATACTTCGGTAACGATGATTAAAACATTGCTGCCAAAAATTAAATCGCTTGGTGTAATTTACAATCAAAGTGAACAACAGTCGGTTAATGCTTATGATGTGGTGAAAGCAGCTTGCGAACGAAACGACATTGAATTAAAATCTTTGCCTGTAAATAATTCAAGTGAATCGCAATTGGTTACACAGGCATTATTAAATAAAGGTGTGGATGCCTTTTTTGCAATGCCTGATAATGTGATATTTCAATCGTTTGAAACCATTGTTGAAAGTTGTAATAAAGCGAATGTACCCGTGTTTACAAGCGAAGCAGGTTTGGTAAGTCGTGGTGCTGTTGCAGGTTACGGTGCTGATATGTATAGTTGGGGACACCAGGCAGGTGAGCAGGCAGCGCAATTATTGAAAACAAAAACAACAACTGGATTGCATCCCGAAGCAGTAAAAATCCGCAAGCGGGTTTATAATGAAGCACAGGCAAAAAAGTTTGGGATTGTTGTTGATGCAAGTTTTGAGAAGATGTGATTGACAATTACCGGTCGTGTCATCCTGAGCGAAGCGAAGGAACTCTCTTCTGGTGAAGTACCTGCTAACTTTGAAGAAAGTTCCTTCACTTCGTTCAGGATGACATTGTCGAGAAGTCACCTCGTCACCCCAATTACCCAATTACCTTAATTACCTCAAATACCAAAAAATGGATTTTTACACCACAGCAATAGCACAAGGTCTTGGTTTCGCAGCATTGGCTATCGGAATTTTTATTTCCATGCGCGTATTGAATTTGCCTGACATTACTACTGATGGAAGTTTTACTCTTGGTGCTGCTGTTACTTCAATTATGCTTACGCATGAATACAATGCTTATGTATGTATTCTTGTAAGTGTTGTCTGTGGTGCGCTTGCAGGCATGCTTACAGGCTTCATTCATACACGTATGCGTGTTAATGCATTGCTGTCAGGCATCATAGTAATGACAGCATTATATTCCATCAACCTGGTGATTATGGGGCGACCGAATATTCCACTTATCGGTTTGCAAACAATTTTTGATGCGATAAAATTCAGCGATGATATTTTTATCAATCGCATGATTATCTTTTTAGTTATTGCAGTTGTGCTGATGCTTTTTGTGAATTGGTTGCTCACAACCGATTTCGGAATTGCTATGCGCGCAATAGGAAATAATGAAACGATGCTTCGCGCAAATGGCGTGAACACGCAAAGAATGAAAATAACAGGGCTTGCAATAGCAAATTCCTTCACTACCTTGAGCGGTTGCCTGATTGCGCAATACAACGGCTTTGCAGATATTAATATGGGAATCGGAATTGTTATTTCAGGACTTGGCGCAGTGATGATTGGCGAAGCGCTGATGAGTTTATTCAATGCAGAAAGAATTATTTTCCGTATAGCGGGAGTAATTATCGGTGCAGTTTTTTTTCGTTTGATATTGGGCATTGCACTTTCACTTGGGCTTGATCCTAATTATTTAAAAGCGGTAACAGCAGCAATTGTTTTATTGGTGGTTGGAATTGCCGGGATTAAGAATTATAAATTGAGAATTGAAAATTAAAAATTACAGATTGAAGAATATTGAAATTAACATCATCAAACTTTTGTGATCAAACTCCAAAACATTTCAAAAACATTTTCTCCTGGTACAGCCAATGCTGTAAAGGCTTTGCAGCGTATTGATTTGAATATTGCTGACAAGGAATTTTTAGTTTTAGTTGGAAGTAACGGCTCCGGTAAATCATCTTTGCTCAATGCAATTGCAGGAAGTTTTGTTTTGGATGAAGGAAAAATTTTTCTTGATGGAACAGATGTTACTTCTATGAAAGATTATGAACGCAGTAATTTTATTTCGCGCATTTTTCAAAATCCGCTTGCAGGTACTGCGCCTGATTTAAGTGTGCTCGAAAATTTTCGTCTTGCAGCTTTGCGGACTCAATCAAAAAAATTGCATAAAGGCATCAACAATAAATTTAAAAATGCTGTTGCCGAAAAAGTTTCGATTTTAAAATTGAATCTCGAAAATAAACTCGAGCAGAAAATGGGAACATTAAGTGGAGGTCAGCGACAAGCACTTACGCTCATCATGTCAGTGATGGCTGATGCAAAAATTATTTTATTAGATGAACCCACAGCAGCGCTCGATCCGCGCTCATCTGAAATACTGATGCAAAATGCACAACGAGTTATCAACGAGTTTGCGCTCACTGCAATTATGGTAACGCATAATTTAAAAGATGCTTTTCAGTATGGCAATCGCATTATTCAAATGAGTGAAGGCATAATCATTAAAGATTTGAATAGTGAACAAAAAAGTAAATTATCGCTTTTGGATTTATTCGGGTGGTTCGAATGAATTGGATCAACGAATTACAAATCAATTGCGAATTTACGAATCAATTAATTCGCGATTTTCGCTTGTGACAATACTTGAAAAAACTGTTTCGTTATTTGAAATTGTAGCGGGCACTTATAGCAAAGTCGCCATAAAAACCTGAATCATCAATAAGATTGATCATAGGTTTGAAATCAAAACTCAGGCTTATTGGTACTTCAGTAAAAGAGTATTCCAAACCGATAATTCCGTCAATGCCTATTACAGTGCTGCTTTTATTATCTTCATTATAAGGTGAGTTACCTTCGTTCCAAAAACCAAGGTGTCCACCAAAACCATAGTACCAATCTAAATGATCAACCTTAAATGCCTTGTTATTTTGAATTTCATAAAGCCCGGTTATCAATAAACCTTCCCTGTAAAAGGAAACTATGCCTTCAATGGCATTTCTGTCGGCAATAAAATGTTTAACGGTTAAGCCGTTGTCAAATCCTACACGTATTCCTATTCCTGTTTGATACTCCTGCGCTTGTGATTTAAAACTGATCAAGCCAATTAATACAACTGTAAATGCAATTACTCTTTTCATATCTATCAATTTTCTGATTAACGGTGCGAAATTATTTTTATTTGCCATGCGTAATTTTTAATAGCCATTTATTTTCAAACAGCAGTTTGTTATTTAATTCAGCATCCGTTTTATATATTTTAACTTCTGTACATTTTGATAGTTGAAACGTTGCGTTTCTTAGTACAAAGAATTACGTTTGCGGGCAGAGTTTTAGGGTTGGGGGTTGAAAAAAATCTCACGGAGGCACAGAGAAGCGCGGGGATTAAAATGGTTAAAGGATTACCGATAAATTATAAACAACAAACATTAAACCCAATATATGAGCACAATAGCAAGTATCAATGCCCGCCAGATTTTAGATTCGCGTGGCAATCCAACCATAGAAGTGGATGTAATAACTACCAATGGCGTAATAGGCCGCGCAGCAGTGCCTTCGGGTGCATCTACTGGCAAGCACGAAGCGGTTGAAATGCGCGATGGCGATAAAAAACGCTATGGAGGCAAAGGCGTTACCAAGGCTGTAAAAAATGTAAACGAAGCCATTGCAAAAATACTTCAGGGCGTTTCGGTGTTTGCACAAACTGACATTGATAACATGATGTTAGCTTTAGATGAAACTGACAATAAATCCAATCTCGGTGCCAACGCCATCCTTGGTGTATCGCTTGCTGTGTCGCATGCTGCTGCACAGGAATTAGGTTTGCCGCTCTTCCGTTACATCGGTGGAATATGCGCCAACGAATTACCACTGCCCATGATGAATATTCTTAATGGTGGCGCCCATGGCGACAACTCTATAGACTTCCAGGAATTCATGATTATGCCGGCCAATGCCGATTCATTCAGCGAAGCATTGCGCATGGGTGCGGAAGTTTTTCATGCACTTAAAAAAGTTTTGCATGATAAAGGATTTTCAACTAACGTTGGTGATGAAGGAGGTTTTGCACCAAATTTAAAATCGAATGAAGAAGGAATTCAAATGGTGATGATGGCGATTGAATCTGCAGGCTATCGTCCCGGGCATGATATATATATTGCGCTTGATCCTGCCGCTACTGAGTTTTATGATGAAGCCTCAAAAATGTATGTGTTCAAAAAATCAACAGGCGATAAATTAACATCGGCAGAATTGGTTAGTTACTGGAAAGACTGGTGTAATCGCTATCCTATAATTTCTATTGAAGATGGACTTGCCGAAGATGATTGGGATGGATGGAAACTGATGACACAGGAATTGGGAAATAAAATTCAGTTAGTGGGCGATGATTTATTTGTTACCAATGTAAAACGCTTGCAGCAAGGTATTGATCAGGGCATTGCCAATTCAATCCTTGTAAAAGTAAATCAAATAGGTACGCTTACAGAAACAATAAATACTGTTCAGCTGGCTAAATCGAAAATGTACACTACCGTAATGAGTCACCGCTCAGGCGAAACTGAAGACTCAACAATTGCCGATCTTGCAGTTGCACTTGGAACAGGACAAATAAAAACAGGAAGCTTAAGTCGCAGCGATAGGGTTGCAAAATACAATCAACTGCTGCGCATTGAAGAAACACTTGGCAATTCGGCAGTGTTTAAAGGAAGGCAGTTTAAGTATATCCGGTAGGTTGGAAATTGGAAATTTGAAATTAGAAACAGGATTGTGTCAGACACCTTTTTCGGGTGTCAGACACATTGCGTAGCAGTGAACTGGAAATTTGAAAATTTTGTACTGCTAAAGGCTAAAGGCCAACAGCCAAAAGCAAATAGCAGCAGTTAAGCTTAAATAATTTACCCTAAATACTATTAAACATGAGTGACAATTCAGAAAACAAATCGAAACCGGAAAATAAAAAACCTTCAAATGATGACGAGTTTGAAGACCTGGAAGAATATTATGATGATTCAGACCCTGATCAAACCGGTGGAGAAATTATTGACAACACTGATTCATCATCAGGCACGCATAGCGGGCCTCACCGAAGAAGAGTGAAAATCAAAAAACGTGTTCGTGTTAAAAAGAAAACAAGCGCCAAAAGAAAGTACAAAAAGTTGATTGAAAGAATAATATGGATTGTATTTATTGCAGGTTTTATTACTGCCTTATATATACTCTTTAATCAACTTGGTATTACTGACGAAAAATATAAGGCCACTAAAAAACGGGTTATGCTAATGCCTTTGCCTCAAGGCAATTCAACAACTTTTGTTCTTATTGATGATAAACAAAATAGGCCTGTCAACGTTAATAGTATTTGATTAAATTCGCACGCTTTTTATAAAAAAATACATAAAATCACTCAAGTATAAATGGATCGCATTAAACAGGCTTTTTTAAACAAGGCTCAGCCAATGGCCGCTGAGATCAAAAATATAGTTAAAGAACATGGCAATTTTGTTTTAGGTCAGTACAATGTGGAGCAGGTTTACCAGGGCATGAAGGGCATGGTAGGCATGGTTACCGAAACTTCAAAATTAGATCCTGAAGAAGGCATACGGTTCAGGGGATATTCTATTCCTGAGTTACTTCAATTGCTTGCACAAAATAAAGAAAGCGGTCTGGAGCCATTGCCCGAAGCTATGTTTTACCTGTTGCTAACGGGCGATATACCGAGTGCAGATGATGTTGACTTTATCAATACAGATTGGACTATGCGCAGCATGGTACCCAAGCATGTGTTTGATATGCTGGATATGTTGCCTGCAAAAACGCATCCCATGACGCAGTTCAGCATGGCAATAATGGCTTTGCAAACCGAATCAGTTTTTGCAAGACGTTACCGCGAGGGCATGAATAAAAAAGATTACTGGGATCCGATGTACGAAGATGTAATGAATCTTATTGCACGTCTCCCGCGTATTGCAGCATACATTTATCGTAACACTTATAAAGAAGGCGTGCACATTGAACCAAATCCGAAATTAGACTGGGCAGGTAACTTTGCTCACATGCTTGGCTTTGATACCAATGAGTTTAAAACCTTAATGCGTCTGTATCTTACCATTCACGTTGATCATGAAGGTGGCAACGTATCGGCTCACACCACTCACTTAGTGGGTTCGGCATTGGGTGATGCTTATCTTTCGCTTTCGGCTGGTATGAACGGACTTGCAGGACCGCTGCATGGCTTGGCTGCACAGGAAGTTGCACGCTGGATCATCGAGCTTCGCAATAAATATAAAGGCGTGCCTACACGCGAACAGTTATCCGATTTTATTAAACAAACTTTGGCCGAAGGCAAAGTGGTACCCGGTTACGGACATGCTGTGCTGCGCAAAACAGATCCGCGTTACCTCGCCCAACAGATATTTGCAAAGCGTTACATGGCCGATGATGAGTTGTTTAAAATTGTAAACCTCATTTATGAAGTAACTCCTGAAATTTTAAAATCTACCGGCAAGATTAAAAACCCCTGGCCGAATGTTGATGCACACTCAGGTATTTTATTAATGCATTATGGCTTGGTTGAATATGATTTTTATACTGTATTGTTTGGTGTATCACGCTCCATCGGTGTACTAACATCACTGCTTTGGGATCGTGCTTTAGGCTCACCAATAGAAAGACCAAGTTCAGTAACCACAGACTGGATTAAAAAAGCGATTGAAAGTAACACACCTGTTTCGGCTGAGTAGTCATCAAGGGGCAAAAGGCAAGGGACAATTGAAAACTAATTGAATTCTACTAATCATTAAGAGGTTTCCTCTGAATGACATTTACCGAGAGTGTCATTCAGGAAGAAACTTGTTTAGGTTTACAACAAATCTCGGTTGAAATTAAATCCTACTAATCATTAAGAGGTTTCCTTCGCTGTAGTTTATTTTTTCTTCCCTCATAATGATTGCAAAACTTTGCAACACGGCTCATCAAGGCGTTATATTGAGCGTATCCGTTTTCTGAATATTTTTTTTTCAGCTTCTCATAAAGCAGCAAATGCGGAAAAGGGAAAAAATTTTCGTTGAGACTGAAGCCCAACCAATTTAAACGAGGCGAAGCGGTGAACACTGAGAGTGCTTCTATGCTCCTGAAATTACCGGTGCTGATGTCGCGCAAACCTTTGCTCACGATTGTTCCTCCCGGAAATTTATCAAGAGAATCAAAAGGATTTATTTCTTGTGATTTATTTTTTCTCATTTGCTGCATGTATGAAGTGTGTCAATTTTTTTTCCAATTCATTTACATTTACTGCGGGATATTTTATAAAGTCCTTTTTTACTTTGAGGAACAAGTCCATTAACATATTGATGTCCCCGATTTTTTTTAAAAACCCTTCAGCGTCTGTCACATCCTGTTTCCATCCGCGCTGTACTTTGGAAATGATTTGAGCGCACAAATCGTAATGAAGAAAATTTACCTTGCCTTTTTGAGTAATGAAGATGCTTCTTTTTCTCCATTGAGGCAATGGAGGAATAAAATTATCAGGCGATGCAAGTTCAATATTCAGATTCAGATTCAGATTTTCTTTCAGATGTTGAATGGCTTTATACATCTGCATTCCATCAGGTTCAAACTTTAGGTCAATGTCAATTGTGGTATTTCTTATTCCAAGCATTACAGCGGTAGTGCCGCCACTGAAATAAACATTCAGCGGTTTGCGAACAAACGTTCCTGTTTCAGAGATAAATTTTTCCATCCGTTTTATATCAGAGTTATCGCGCATTATGTTGGCAAACTTAATTATTCCAAACGGAAGTTATATTGTATGTGGTTGCAACCGATGAAGAAATGGGTTTTTGTATATTTTATTGTTATAATGTAGATTCGGGATTGCGGAGTCCCGGAAAAATTTACACTTTCAGATGACAGGGAAAGTTTTGGTAAACGACAATTCAATCAATAATTTTTTCTTCGGATAAATAATATCAATAGCGAGTAACTTTAGTCACTCGTAAACCATGTCATCATTTCAAACTGCTCCCTCCACAAAATACATATCAATCTCGCCCTTATTTTTCGCTTCAATTTTTCCGCGGTGGGACAACATATTGGAATCTACAACTTCACAATTTTTCTCCTATATACACTTTGCAGTGAATTTACTTCAATGAAATAAATACCGCTATTCAAACTTCGCACATCAATGTTTTGATTTTTGAGATATTCAAATTCTGAAATTTTATTGCCAAGCAAGTTATAAATTGTAAGGTATGCATTGCTTCCTTTAAAAGAAACCTGTATGTTGTCAGTTGCAGGATTGGGGTAAATTTCAAATCCTTCCATTAAATTAATTTCATCAATTCCTACTCCTGTAACTGTATAACAGGCAGAAGTATCAGTGCAACCGTTTTGGGTTATAGCTACTGCATAACTTCCATTTGCAGTGGCCGTGAAAATGTTTTGCGTTGCTCCATTAATTATTGCAAATCCATTATTGCAATCTAACCATTGATATGTTGCACCTATGGCATTAGCTGTTAATACAATACCATTCTGCGTTACTGCTGTGTTAACGCTATTGATTGTAAGATTGATTGTAATTACACTATCGCAACCTCCTGCATTTGGAATGGTGTCTATATAAGTTCCTGAAGTTGACCAGTTATAATTTGCGCTTGGAGATGTATAGCTATCGCATGTTGTAATGGTCAGCGATGAACTTGTACTGATAGTACTGATAGTAAGATTTATTGTAATAAGAGTATAGCACCCTGAACCATTGGGGATGGTATCAAGATAAGTTCCTGACGTTGTCCAAGTATAATTGCCACTTGGAGAAGTGTAACTGTTGCAGGCGAATGGGTTAACAATTGCAGAAGTTATACATGATGCCGGTAGTTTAGCAATAAAAACATCTTGATTGCCTGCATTTGTTAAGGTCGTGGAGCCAAAGGAAAGAGAGGGACTTTTAAAATATCCCGTTACATGCAGATTGCCTGAAGTATCAAGAGCTATTGATCTAACCTCCTCGATATTTGTTCCACCAGTTGCTTTTGCCCAAACAAAATTCCCTGAGCTATCTAATTTGGAAATGAAGATATCCTGGGTTCCAGCCGAAGTTAAATTGAATGTGATTTTAATATCATGATTTCCTTTATCGGTGTAACCCCGACCTAAAGGGGGTTCTTCCGTATAAATCGTCCGTAATTTGTTGACGGACTCCCTTTAGGGTCGGGGTTCTCACGCGACTAATTCACGGATTCCATTTTTGATTTTAATAATCACATCTTCCATTTGATTAATACTAATTTAGGGTTCATAGTTTTTATTTGCTTTGAATTTAAATTGCGTTTTTGGTTTTTGCTATTATAAATTATTCAATCAAAATTTTTCCGATTTCCGTTAAGCAATCGTTGAAGTTGTAAATTCATTTTTATTTGAGATAAAACGTCACTTCATCATTCGTCATTCGACTTTCAACATTCATTATTTTTTTCTTCTTTCTACAAACTTTCAAGAGATTTAATAAATTCTTCTTTACGTCTTCGGGATACATCTATTTCAGTTCCCTCCTGCATCATTACAACCCCACCTTCACCCTTCAGATAGTTTTTAACATAGTGAAGGTTAATAATATGTGATTGATGTACCCTGAAAAAACTGTGTCCGGAAAGCATATCATCAAAATCTTTCAGCGTTTTAGAAACAAGAATTTTTCTTTTATCAGCAAAATGAAAATTGGTATAATTATTATCAGACTGCAACCTCACGATGTCACTAACGCTTACCAAATCAAAACCGTCCTGGGTAGGGATCATTAGTTTCCTTAGCGGGTCACGCATCTGGCGCACGTTTTCAAAAAGCACTTCCATCTTTTCCTGCGAATTACTTTTTGAGTGCTTTTGTTTAAAGTGTTCCAGCGCTTCTCCCAATTCTTCTTTGTCAACAGGCTTTAATAAAAAATCGAGAGCGCTTGCTTTAATAGCTCTTATTGCATATTTGTCGTAAGCTGTGGTAAAAATAGTTTCAAAAGAAATTGTCCCGATTTTTTTCAGCATGTCAAAACCGGTATATGGTGGCAGTTCCACATCAAGAAATACCAAATCAGGTTTGTACAATTCAATGGCATTTTCTCCATCGTAAATGGAAGTGCATTGGGCAAGCAGTTCCACTTCGGGAAAATTATGGTTTAACGTTGCAGAAAGAGATTCCCTGCAATGCTGTTCATCATCTACAAGGATGCTCCGTATCATGGTGTAAAAGTAAAAACAGATAAGAAACTTGCAAGAATAAATTGTGTTCAATACGGTAAACCAGGCTGCTTATTATTAATTTATTTATTCAGCAATTCGGTTTTCGAATAAGTAATATTTTTCCGCATATCAGTAAGCACTATAAAGTACAAACCATTATTAAAAGCAGAAAGATCAACCAGGCTGCAATTACTTTTTTCAAAAATTTTTTGCCCGGTAACATCATAAACAGCAACCTTTGAGTTTGCAATATCCTTATACTCAACATGCACTTTTGAATCAGCAGGATTCGGATAAACATGAATGCATGATTCTTCAACATTCAATTCAATCATACCGACCGGGGCAGAAATTTTTGTTAGAAAAAAATCGAGTAATCCTGAACTTATAACCGGCAGTGTTCCAAACGATGCTGTTTGTTCAAATACTCCTGTAGTATAAACATTGCCCGATTGATCAGTGGTAATTCCATACCCACGATCAAAACCTGACCCTCCTGCACGCATAGCCCACTGCAAAACTCCCGATGAATTGTATTCGGCTACAAAAATATCTTTGTCACCATTGCTTATGAGATTAGTTGAATTAAACGAAGCAGTGTCTTCAAACGAACCTGTGATATATACTTTTCCTGAAACATCAGCTGCCACAGAGTATGCCCGATCACCATTCACACCTCCCGCACGCTTTGCCCACAGTGCAGTTCCTGACGAGTTGTACTTTGCGATGAATGCATCATCATTGCCGCTGCTCATAAGTGTATCTGTTCCGAAACTTATGGTATCATGAAAATATCCTGCAACATAACAATTGCCCGCACCATCAACTGATGCATCATAAGCATCATCGCTTCCGCTACCACCCGCACTCAGTGCCCATTGAAAAACTCCTGAAGGATTGAGCTGCGCAATAAAAACATCATTGCTCACTGCAGTACTTATCAAATTAGAAGTTCCGAATGTTGCACTTCCCGCAAATCGTCCTGTGATAAAAACGTTATTGTTATCAACTGCAATACCACGACTTTCATCATCCGATGTTCCACCGGCATGTGTGAGCCAAACTACAGCGCCTGACGAATTATATTTTACCACATACACATCTTTACCGCCCGCACTTGTTACACTTTGCGTGTCGAACGTGACAGTATCTTCAAAGTGACCGGTCATAAAAATATTTCCC
>JBDTRM010000207.1:0-34445 GCA_039931675.1 Bacteroidia bacterium
AGCATGAATGTGAGTTACCTCACTTCAATAGCAAAACATTTTACGATTGTATATGCAAGTGTTGAAAATGTTTTCGGCATCAGCAACATTTATGGTTACCGTTACTCGCCTGATGGTACAATTAGAAAACCTATAGTTCCATCTGCACCGCATACAATTTTTGCGGGAGCGTTCATCACTTTTGGTGATGATAGTTTTAAATAATAATTCATTAAAAAATATTCTTAAATAAATTATCTCAAACAATTAAATCTCAATATCAATTATGAAAAAGATCATTTTATCAGTGGTCATTACATGTATCAGCATTGCAGCAAATGCACAAGGCACTTATGAAAAGGGTATGCAAAATGGAAGAGCAATGCTTGACAGTGCTTCCTCTTACGAATCAGCTTTGACAGTTTCAAATTATTTTGAAAGAGTAGCAGCAGCAAATACAAAAGAATGGTTGCCGCTTTATTATGCTGCCTTTGCATCTCTTGATGCAGGATTTATGGCAAAAGAAGATAATAAGAAGGATGATTTGTATCAACAGGGTCTTTCTTTTATCAAGCGGGCAAAAGAGATTAAGAAAAATGAAAGCGAGTTGTTTGCTTTGGAAGGCTACCTGCAACTGATGTACATTTCGAATAAACCAATGGTACGCGCTCAATTGCAAACAGGTGCTGCAATTGATTTGCTTGAAGAGGCCAAAAAAATGGATCCTTTAAATCCACGGCCTTATTTTGTGCAGGGACAGAATACTTTTTACACTCCAAAATTTTTTGGTGGCGGAGCAAAAAATGCAAAGCCGCTTTTAGAAAAAGCATCTGCACTTTATAAAACGTTTACTCCTTCAACTGAATTGATGCCAACGTGGGGAAAGGAGAGATGTGAAGGTTTATTGAGTGAGTGTAATTCATCCAAAGATGACAACTAAAATCTTAAAAGAACAACCTGCAGATATTTGCAGGTTGTTTCTATGAAACTTCAACAATCATGGATTCCATTGTTAGCCCAGGACCAAAAGCACAGGCCAATATTTTTTTTCCTTTATCAGTTGCTGAAAATGTTTTCAAATACTCATTCAGAACAAATAAAATAGTTACCGAAGACATGTTACCATAATCGCGCAATATGTTGTATGAAATTTGATTTTGCTCGTGCGTAATATGTAACGCTTGTTCGCAGGCTTCTAAAATTTTTATTCCTCCGGGATGTATTGCATAAAAATCAATTTCACTTTGTTTCACGTTTGCGCGTGCAAAAAGTTTTTGCATCAATTGATTGATGCTTTCTTTAATCAATTGTGGCACGTAAGCGCTTAATCGCAAATCAAAACCAAAATCACCAATGCGCCACACCATTTCATCTTTACCTGCAGGTTCAAACTCAGAATAAAAATTTTGTAATGATAAATTGAGTGATTTCTTTTCAGGCGAAAATGTTTTTGACGAAACAATACAAGCAGCAGCACCATCTCCAAACAGTGCATTTGCAACTACCTGGTCCTGTAAATCGTTTTTCTGATAATGCAAGGTGCAAAGTTCAACTCCAACAACAAGCACAACAGCTTCAGCTTGAGAACGCGCGATGTAATCCGCAACTTTTAATGCATTGATTGCAGCATAACATCCCATGAAATTGATGCAGGTACGTTCAACATTTCTATTAAGGTCTAATTTTTCAGTCAACTGAATGTCAATGCCGGGTGCAAACATACCTGTACAACTATACGTAATAAGATGAGTAATTTCGTTTCGTTTTAAACCAGGCAGTTGTTTTAAGCAATTTTCAGTTGCTTCAACACCAAGTGACGTAGCATACTCTTCATAAAGTTGCATACGATGTGAAACAGGCATAGGAGCATGATGATTCGCGGGATGAAAAAGAATATGTGTATCATTATCCCTTTCACCAAATTCAGCCAAAACGCTGTAGCGCGAAGCAATTCCGCTGTTGCTATAAATCTTTCGCAATCGCAATTTTTCTCCGCGGCTTAATCCGTTAGCTGATTCTAAAATAGAATAATGTATCTCCTGAGAAATTTTATTTTGGGGAACCGCTGTGCCTATTACTTGTATAGATGGTTGTTTCATCAATCCAGTTAATTATAAATTTGTATCATTGCTAAAACCGTTCCTCAAGTCAATTGCAAAAAGTCAAAAGTAACAAAAGCTATTTATTCGACCGTGATACGCTACTTCATTTACGGCTGCCGTTTTCGTTTTTTCTGTTACCGATCTTTTGTTTTGCATTAAGCCAGGCTTCCGGTATTAACGTCTTTAATACACTATTGGTTTTCATATCGCTTCATTTTTTTATTTATCCGGGCAGCAATATTTACAACAGTTATATGGATAGGGATACCGGCAGCATTGGTGGTTTAAAAAATCCTCCTCCTGTTACAAGAAAATTATATACGGTTAGTATGATTTTCGATTTGGCAGGTTTGCTGCTTTGTGCTTTTATCAATTGGCAAATGATTTTAATAATGCTTGTTTATATTGGAGTTTCAAAAGCATATAGTTGGCATAAAATACGATTAAAGAAATTTGCATTCGTGGGTTGGTTAGTGGTAATGCTTTTCCAGGGTGGATATACTTTTTTAATTGTAAATATGGCTGTGGTAAATAAGTTTTCATCATCATGGTTCAATGAAAAAAATATTTTTTGCATGGTGCTTGCTTCTTTTCTGATAGGAGGATTTTATCCGCTTACTCAGATTTATCAACACAGGGAGGATAGTGGTCGTGGTGATTACACCATCAGTTATCGTTTGGGAATTATAGGTACATTTATTTTTACGGCTGTAATGTTTGTTGTAGCTTGTATTATTGCATGGATATATTTCACTACATTTTATAGTATCGCTGAATTTGTAATTTTTATTCTTTGCCTGTTACCTGTAACTGGGTACTTTTTGTACTGGTTGGGTAAGACATTGCACAACAGAGCAGCGGCAAATTTTGATAATACGATGCGCATGACTTTTATTTCATCCGTGTGCATGATAATATGCTGGAGTATTTTGTTTTTCGTAAATCACGGTTGAAAATTTGATGGACAATTTACAAATAAAGAAAACTCTGAAAGTATGACCTTAGAAAAAATTATATTTATTCATGGCATGTGTGTGAATAATGAGTATTGGAAGGAGTGGATCAATTATTTTGATAATAAAGGATATGAATGTGCAGCACCACCCTGGCCAATGCATGACGGTCGCGCTGCAATACTTCGAAAAAATTATCCTGATGCTGCGCTCGGAAAACTTACACTTGAAATGGTGCTTAACTTTTACATTGACCTGTTATCAAAAATGATAACGCAACCTATTTTAATAGGCCATTCAATGGGCGGGCTGTTGGTACAGTTACTCATCAACAGGGGATTTGGTAAATGCGGCATTGCAATTCATTCAGCGCCTCCGGCAGGGCTGATTTCATTTAAATTTTCATTTCTGGCGAGCAACGTTTTTTTATTTAATCCACTAAAAATTAACTCTCCTTTTCTAATGACTTTTAAAGAATTTCAATACACTAACGTAAATGGTTTGCCGCTGAAAGAGCAACATGATTTATATAACAGTTATGTTATACCTGAATCCATAAATATACCCCGCGGAGTTTTTACAACAGGTAAAATTAATTTCAAAAAAACTCATGCGCCATTACTACTTACTGCCGGTTTACAGGATCATATTATTCCTGCAAGCTTGAATGAGAAAAATTTTAAGAGGTATAAGAATTCAAATTCCATTACCCATTTCAAAAGGTTTGATGGTCGTGTGCATTTTGTAATCAAACAGGAAGGTTGGAAAGAAGTGGCTGATTTTATTTTAGAGTGGATTAAAAAAGTTGAAAATAAAAGTAATCAATAATCATCTGCGACAGTGCCGCTATCATAAAAATCAAAGTTTTCTTTTCTCCCGTTTTTAGAGGTGAATTTAGTAACCAGGTTTTTAATAACATTTACAATATTGTCTGAATTTTTTTCAAAAAAATCAACACCATATTTTCTTATAAGCCAGGTAACAACAAGTTTCTTTACCAAACCTGAACGTCTCAATAAAACTTTTGAAACTAAAAAATTAATTCCCATTGTGAGAGAAGTTCCTAAAAGATCATTGGCTGAAAATGAATTGTTACCTGTGATTCCGCTTAGCCCGTTCTGTATTATGTTACGAGGTTCGAGGCTTCGCTTTATAAGCGTGAAATCATTTCGCATGGCATCTTCCAGCTCATAACGTTTTTGTTTAAGCCTTATACGTTCTGCGCGTAACTCTTCAATATTATTGATCTTGTTTATCATCACTAAATTGTTTTAAGATTGAATTAACTACAGGTTCAGTAATCCATTTTTCTCTTGAGGCATAAAGAATTACTCCTGTAAGTAAATAAAACCCGGCTACTGAAAACAATCCGATAGCGGTGTTGCCGGTAGCCTTTGCTATTAGCCATGCAAAACCTGCACTTGCAAAAAAGAGAACAAACAATCCAATAAATGCCATCACTAAAATTATGGCAATTGATGAAGCTGCTGACGATACACGGTCAGCAGCTTCAACTTTTAAAATATCAACCCTTGTTTCAATATATTCTTTTGTGTGATCAAGCAGGTTGTCAATATTTGAATTTTCTTCGAACATAAAATAGGTTTTTAAATGAACAGTTTAAGAGGCGCTTGCCCTTTGTTTTATTTTGGAGCTTGCATCATCAAATTCGTTTTTAGCACTGTCGCGCAGGTCTTCAGCTTTGCCTTTGGCTTGCGATGCAATATCTTCCACTGCTTCTTTTCCTTTTTTTACTTTATCTTTTACATATTCTTTTCCGTCATCCATTAAATCTTCCAGTTCATCTGCGAATTTATCTTTCATACCTGCAATTTTTTTCCTGGTATTGCTGCCTTTGTCTGGTGCGAATAATACACCGAGTGTTAAGCCGGCTGCTACGCCAAGTAGCAGGGCCAATAATGTTTTGCTGTTGTCTGACATGATGTTTGATTTTTAATTATTGTTAATGTTACCATCTTAAATGCTGATGCTTTAATTATCTGCAAGTTTAAAACTTTATATAAAGGTATTTTAATTTTATTTCAATCGTTAAATTAAACTTCCGATTAATATTATTTAATTTTTATTGAAGCAAAGTTCAAAATATTTTTAAACTTTTGATATGAATTTAAAAAGACAATTATTTTTACACCTTAATTATTTAAACCGCTATTATATTTTAAATTCTGAATTTTATGAAAAAGAATCTATTGATGTTAATTATGTTTTGTGCGACCGGAATTTCAAAAGCACAATTTCAGTTTAATCCGCAAATCGGAATCACAGCACAGTCATTATCAAATGAACCTGATGATGTTGATCAAAGTGCACGCATCGGATACACCATAGGTGCTGATGGCCGAATGGGAAAAAGGTTTTATTTTCAACCAGGAATGTTTTATGGCAAATCATCCACCGAATATAAAACAACGGATGAAGTGGATACTTTGAATCAATCGCAAATTGAAAACCAATTGGACAGAACTATTTTTACCGTAAAACTTTTTGGCGGTTATCATTTAGTGGATAAAGATGGTTTTAAACTAAGGATTAATGCAGGCCCGTCAATAGACTTTATTACTAAAGTTGAGGATGAAAAAGATTTGTTTGAGAAGAGTGATTTCAATTTAACCTTGCTTAATTTTAAAGCTGCTGTAGGCGTTGATATATGGTTTCTTACTGCTGAGTTAGGTTACGGCTGGGGAATCACTAATGCTTTTGATGATAGATATGGAAATGAAAAATCTAAATTCAACCAATTGTATCTAACTGTGGGTGTTGTCCTGGGAAGTAATAAGCACTGAAAAATAATTTTTAGAAAATATTATGATGATAAATATTCGTCATACTCATCATAATAATATTCAAAAGCAGGCTGAGGTTTTGATTTTACATTGCGCTCACCCTTAGCCTTTGAAGCCTTGTTGTAAGCATCAAATCGTTTGTTGCTTACTGACGTTTGAATTTGTTTGTTATCAACTTTTTTAGATGATTGCTTTGAGGGAGCAGTTGCATCAGTGTGTTCTTTGCGCATAGCTTGTTGCGATTGAAAAAAATTACGATTTAAAAGTAGCTTTAATTGGATATGAAAAAAGCAATAGTTGATAATTTATTTCAATATTTATACCAGAATGAGCTAAGGGTAAGGTAATCAATTAATTAAAAAACAAGTTTGACTCAATGTTCTGAAAGGTTGAAAAATTGGTAATGGCTGGCTTTTATAACTTTTGTACTCCCTGTGGGAAAACTTTGTAATTTATCTAACTCATTAACAATCAGTTATATTACTTACTTGCTCTAAAAAACCTACATTCAATAAAGTTCGATGGCATACACGTCCTTCTATATTTCGATAGCTTTCCACCAAACGATAATAGGTTCCTATTTCTCCCGTTGCCGGATTTGTTCGTATGGAACCCTTGAAATACATGGGTGCAAAGGAGAATCACCCATTTCAATAAAACAATACCCCCCTGTGTACTACAAACTTATTTCAAATCTAAAATGCAGTAACAGCAAGGGTTCTTTCAATTAAATCCCGCAAAATGTTCATAAATGACTGGGTTATTAACTGGTTTGCTGCAAGTTGGGTTAAGCAAATTTCAGACCTTAATGCTTGAAAATACATAATCGGATATACATGTGTATGCAGTTTAGTAAATTGCTCTTAAAAAAAATTTCCAAATATTTGGATTATTAATAATTTGTTTTTTAATTCGGCACATAATTAATCCATTACTTTAAAAAAAAACTACTATGAAAAAAATCCTTCTGTTAATCACAAGCGTATTCTTGTTAAGTTGTTTCAGTTATTCTGTATCAGCACAAGAAAAAAAAGAAGTACAGTTAAAAGCCACAGCGATGGCTAAAGACCGCGGTGCAAATGCAAATATTAAAATGGCGCGCCCGACCAAAGATGTTAAAATGGCTGAACCCGAAAAATCACGCGGTTACTGTTGCCCGACTTTTGTAAATCATACCGGTTACTATGTTGATATGTATATTGACGGTAATTATTATGGAACATTATACCCCTATGGAACTTACGAGGTTTGTGTATTTCCCGGATACACTAAGATTTATTGTGAAACTACAGGAGGATCACTATACTGGAAATCTGATGGTGACTGCAATACATCGTTCTTCTATCATCTCAATTATTAAAGATCCATAAACTGATTAAAAATTATTAAAGGCATTTAGAAAATTCTAAATGCCTTTTTTGTCTTGCATATTTTTAGGTTCTTATCTTCATTTTTATTTTAATTAAGATCATTTCGGAATGAAAACAATAAAATACACTATCCTCATTATTGTTCTCCTACTGCCAGGCAAAATTCTCGCTCAAACCTTTAAAACAAAACATGCATTGATAATTGCTATATCCAATTATCCTTCAGGTTCAGGCTGGGACAGACAGAATCCTTTATCCAGTAGTAAAGATGCAGAGTTAATTGAAAAGTTTTTAGAAAAACAAGAGTTTAAAGCAAATAATATAAGTATTGTTTCCGATAAAGAAGCAACTAAGGAAGGGATATTGAAAGCAATTAAAGATTTAACGGATAAAGTTAGTCAAGGTGATGTAGTCTTTATTCACGTTTCTTCTCATGGTGAACAAATACAGGATGACAACCATGATGAAGTTGACGGCAAAGATGAATGTATTGTTCCTTATGGCGCAATGGCTCCCAATGTAAATGGAGTAACGTATGAAAATTCAAACTCAAAATATTTGCGGGATGATGATTTTGGAAAAGCAATTTATGATTTAAGAACGAAACTTGGAAAAGAAGGGGATGTTCTGGTTACAATGGATTGCTGTCATTCAGGAACAGGAACAAGGGGGCTTGCAAAAGTAAGGGGTGGTTTGCCGCCTCTAGTGTCTGTTGGTTTTAAAGAACCCCATAAAAAAGAAACTTCTTTAATTCAGGATGAAGTAAAGTCAAGAGGTGATAATTCAGAACTTGCAACCTACATCACAATTGCTGCTGCAAGAGCAAATGAACTTGATGGTGAATGTGAGGACGATAATAAACAGGGTGTTGGTTCGCTTTCTTATGCGTTAAGTAAAGTTCTTTCTAATATTGAGAGCAATAATTTTACTTACCTGAGTTTATTTGGCGGGATTGTTTCAATAATGAATGATAAAGTTCCAAATCAGCATCCGGTACTTGAGGGCGATGGTCAGAATAGAAAATTATTTGGAGGAGAATTTATTTCGCAAAAGCCTTTTTTCATTATAAAGTCAGTAAATAATCCAAATGAGATTGTAATTTCAGGTGGAAAAATAAATGGCATTTACGCATCCAGTAAAATAGAATTATTTAGACCTGCAGATGACCCTTCAGATTCAACAAAAAGAATTGCAACCGGTGTTGTAACTCAATCTGATAACCTCTCCGCGCAGGTAAAACTCGAGAGGCCTTTTTCATTAAATAAAAATGATGCATGGGTTTATGTAACCGAACAGTCTTTTGGCGACTTAACTATCAGCCTCGGATTTGAGAATATTTCCGGTACAGAACAAACTATCATAAAAAATTCCTTAAAAGCTTCAAAAGATTTTGCTCTTGTAAAATTTGATAATAAACCGGATTTGATTCTCAGCCCTTCAGACAAAGACAAAGCAAAGATGATTCTTAAATATGCAAGCAATGGAGCCAGATTCAAAGGCGAACAAACATTTTTAACAAAAAGCGAAACCGACTTGGATGCATTGAAAAAAGCGCTGCAGCAATTTGTTCAATATCGTTTGATAAAAGATATGGAAACAAAAGATGATAATTATAATTTAATAATTGAATTACTTCCATACAATCAGGGCAAGGTTGATACTTCCATGTTGGTTAAGAAAACAACCAATGGAATAATTGAATTTCAGAGTGGGGATACAATGGTAATAAGAGTTACCAATATTGGTAAGAGAGATGCCTATTTAAATACTTTAGATTTACAGCCCGATGGAATTATTAATCCGATTCTTCCAATGGAAAGCCAAAATATTAAAGCCCAGGATTTATTATTTAAACCGGGCGAAAGTAAAATTCTCGATAAATTTCATATTGGAATTTCTCCTCCTTATGGACGGGAGGTTTTTAAAATATTTTCATCTTCAGACCCAATCAACCTTGAAATGATTGCAACTTCACGTGGCGCTAAGTCAAGAGGTAATCTGAATGCTTTGGAGAAATTAATTATAGAGAGTTATGGAATAACAAGAGGCGGAGGTATTAATAATATTTCCAAAGAAAGTTCAGGAACCATTTCTGAAATCACTTTCGAAATTGTGCAAAAACCGGATATGTAAATAATAAATTACTTGATATTTTTCAAAATGAAAAGAGAAATCAAACAAGCAACTTTCTTTTCATATTAAAATAGTATTTATAAGCTAAACAGATTCTCATGAAACGAATTTTCCACAAAGACGTTTTCTTCTCTACTCTTTTTGTCTTCCTAATTTATCTCATTATTGAAATTGCTTTCCCTTTCAATATTCATTTTTTAGATCCCGAAAGCCATACAAAAAAAGATTTTGAATTGAGTGATCTCTTTTTTTCTAAACTTCAAAAATCGGAAGATAAAGTGCTTGACACCAATATTATTATTGTTAACATCGGTAATTATAAAAGAAAAGAAATAGCCGGTCAGATCAAAACCATTCTCAGTTACCAACCAAAGGTGCTGGGTGTTGACATATTGTTTTCGGAAAAAAAAGATGTTGAATCTGACTCTCTCCTCATAGCCTCATTAAAAGGAAAAAAAGACTCAGTAGTCATTGCAAATAAGTTTGAGTATTCAACCAGGGACGAACATAAAATAGAAAGCATTAAAAAACCATTGCCTGAATTAGGGATGGATTCAAGTGCAGGTTTTATCAATCTGATTTCAAAGGAGGAACATTCATCTGTGCGTTATTTTAAGCCTCGTCTGGAATTTAATAATATTCAATACAATAGTTTTCCTTCAGAAATTGTAAAATTATGTGATAAAGCAGTTTTTGATAAGCTGATAAAAAGAGATAACGATGCAGAGATAATTAACTACAAGAAATCAAACACAAATTTCCTGGTTCTTGAAAATAACGAAATCATCCCTGATGATCCTCGTTGCAATATTTTAAAAAATAAAATTGTTTTACTGGGTTTTTGCGGTCCTGACACAACCACCCGTGTTCTTGAGGATGCTCATTTTACTCCGCTTAACGGAAACATAAGCGGACGATCTTTTCCTGACATGTATGGTGTAGAAATTCAGGCTCATATTATTTCAATGATTATCAGAGATGATTATATAAACGACATGTCCCCTTTTCTTCTTCTTATTATTTCCTTTATGGTTTGTTACCTGCACATGGTTTATTTTGTGAAAGTTTTTGTGAAACGCCATATTTGGTTTCATATCATTTTTAAAATAATACAATTAATTTCAGCAGCAGCAATGTTGGGAATTTCATTATTTTTATTTTCTGTTTTAAAAATCAAAATGGAACCCTCGGTTATTATCATTCCTATACTTTTAAGTGTTGATGTTTTATACTTTTACGATGGGATTGTTAAATATTTAAACAAGAAATTTAATTATCAAACCTATTTCATTCAACAGCATAATTAGATGAAAAAAGCAGTGTGGTTAATTTTATTTTGTTTGCTTTTTATTTTTGACGGGCATTCTGAAGATACCGGAGTCTTAACCGTATTTTATTTTCGGGGAAAGATTGAATTTACCAAAGGCAACGACAGTCCGGTTGTTTTAAAAAATACCGGTGAAAAATTTAATAACAATTGTTTGCTCAAATTATATCCGGGTTCTTATTTATTAATTTATGCAAACGATGGAAAAAACTTAACTCTGAATTCACCGGGAATATATAAAGCAGACAGTTTAATTAAGGAATTAATAAAGCAAGAGGAAACCCTGGCTAATGTTTTTTTTAAATACCTCATCACTGAATTTAAAACCTTTCATAAAGATGAGAAAAAATATGCTGAACAATATATGAAGGAAATGGGCGGGGTTTCACGTGGGATTGGAGTTTCCATGATATTACCGGTAAATAATGAAATAATCAACGGGAACGCTGTTTTCTTTATATGGAACAAAGATAACAGGAAAGAATATGAGTTTATTCTTAATAAGGACAGCTTGGAATATAAGGCTTTGCTTCAAATAGTTTCACGTGATACTTCGATGAAAATATTGAAAAAATCGGAAGTGTTTTCTGAAAATAAAAAGTATTACTGGACGATAAGAACCATTAATGACGGACCAAATATTTTTTATTCATTTCGATTTGCTGATCCGGATTATTCTGAAAAAGTAAAAAATGATCTTGAGGGAATAAAAAATTTTAAAGAAGGTTCAGATGAATTAAAATATCTGTTAAGAGGAATCTGTTATGAAAAATATTTAATGTTTTCTGAAGCCAACCGTGAATTTGTAGAAGCAATGATAAAATTTCCTGAATCAAAAGAATTGCAAAATGCCTATGGGCTGTTTCTTGTGAGAATCGGACAAAAAAATTTAGCTGAAAAGTGTTTAAAATAAACCTGAATTAAATATCTGAACTATGAAAAAAATAATCTTGCTCGCATTGACATGTGCATTTATGCTGACAAAAAACATGTTTGCGCAAACAGTTCCTGATATGATTGAACGTTCACTTTCATCAGTAGTTACTGTTGTTATTTATGATATGACTGAAGAGAAAAGTTTGTTAGGATTTCGTGGTGCCACTGATATCGCTTATGCTAAATCACTTGACCTTACAGGTGCACTCGGCACCGGATCAGGTTTCGTAGTTGAATACAATGCTAAAAAGTATATTATAACCAATGCCCATGTAATAGATAAAGCTTCAGACAAAGCGGGTAGTATAATTGTTTACAGCATTGATCGAACAAAGTATGAAACAAAGCTCGTTGGAGGCGACTCTTTTTATGACCTCGCTGTTTTGGAATTTATTTCTCCGGTGGGCAAGGAAATATCAACTCTCAAATTCAAAACAACTGAATCAAGAGTTGGAGAACAGGTTTTTGCAATTGGAAATCCATTAGGAGAATACCCTTACTCTGTGTCTGACGGAATTATCAGTGCAAAGAACAGGGTAAGGGGCGGCCTTACAGGAAAATTCGGGTTCATTCAAAGTACTGCAACTGTTATATGGGGAAACAGCGGAGGTCCGCTGATAGATGTTAAGGGCGATGTAGTAGGAGTAAATTCACAAATTGCATTTGCCAAAACACCTGACAATTCTACTTTGTGGCAGCCGCAAATCAATTTTGCACTTGAATCATCCGTTTGCCAGCGAATCATAAATGATGTATTAACTAATAACGGAAGGGTGAGGCGGGCATATATTGGAATTGAAATTTCGCAGAGTTATGAGCAGATATATGATGGAAGAAATAAACGATGGGAACTTGCTGATCTGTTGCCTCTTATAACAGGTACATTGCCTGGTTCGCCTGCCGAAAGTGATCTTAAAAACAAAACAGGTTTTGCAATCATTAAAGTAGGTGATGTTGAAACAAGAAATATTGAAGAAGTGCTGGGCGAATTTGAAAAAGTAAAACCGGGTGCAAATATTGTACTAACACTTTTAAAAAAAGGGGATAATTTTAAAACTACAGTAAATATTAAAACAACTGAGCTTGCAGCATCACATCTTGAAACGCTTGCGTCTTACCAGTTTAGTAAGGATAAAACATTTAAACTCTCAAATGCAAGCAATGGGGTTTGGATAACTTACAATCCCGGGTATGCTGACAGGTATGAGAACCGGCAAAAAAGAATGTACCAGGGAGCATCAACTGAATGGAAAATTATTTCAGCCGGTTTAAAGACCAACGAAGAAAGCACGATGTGGAAAGTAGAGTCTTTAACTGATTTTGGTGCAGCCCTGCGCCTTGTAGGCTTGAGTGGTTATTACAATATAAACGTAATAAATAAACATGACCCTGAGGCTCAAACGGCAGGCATTTATATTTCGGGGAATGAAAATGTTTTGCAAACAGTGTTGTGGTATTGAAGAATTAAAAAAATTATGCAAGACTTCCGAAAGGGCCATAGATAGTAACGTTAAAAACTATATTGTGAACATGCCTTGAATCAAATCTCAGCCAAAGGAGCAAGCGCCTCTTTAATTTTTGTAGATGCAAAACAATACCCCGAGGGATGCAAGCTAAGCGGCACTTACAAAAAAACAAGTGCTGGATGGAAGGTTTCATACAAAATAAAATGCGGCATTAAAGAAACCAATTATGAATTAACTTCTGCAAATGAAGAGGAATTAAAACTAAAATTATTAAAGCAAGTGGATGAGGCCGTGCGGAAGATATAATGGTGCAGCTTTAGCCTAACGTTGCCTTTATTAAAAACTATTAGAGTATGAAAATTAAGTTTTATTTTTTTTTATGGTTGATAGTTGTATGCACACATGCTTACGCTTTAGCGCAAAAAGAAACAATAAAACTGCTTATTCCGATTGGGCATACTTTTAATATTACTTCTGTTTGTTTTTCTCCAAATGGGAAATATTGCCTTAGTGGATCATGGGATAAAACAATGAAATTGTGGGAAACTAATACTGGTAGAGAACTTAAAACTTTTACAGGGCATTTAGCAAGGGTTAATTCCGCGTGTTTTTCACCGGATGGAAAATATTGCTTAAGTGGATCTTATGATAATACCATAAAGTTGTGGGATGCCACAACAGGAGAGGAAATTCGAACATTTGAAGAGAATTCGCATCCTATAATCTCAGTTTGCTTCTCTCCTCCTACTCCAGACAATCCCAATGGGGGAAAATTCTGTTTAAGTGGATCTGAGGATGGCAGCATTAAATTGTGGGATATTGCTACCGGGAAGGAAATTCGCTCTTTTAATGGACATTCAGGTGAAATAACATGTGTCTGTTTCACTAAAAATGGAAAGTACTGCTTCAGTGGGTCAAAAGATAACACTGTTAAGCAATGGGAGGTTGCAACGGGCAGAGAAATTCGTTGCTTTAATGAACATACTAGCGATATTACCGCAGTTTGTGTTTCTCCTAATGGAAAGTTTTGTGTTAGCACTTCTCTGTATGAAAGTATGATTTTATGGAATGTTGAAACAGGGAAAAAAATCAAGAATATTAAAACGGATGAGTACTGGATGACATCAGTTTGTTTTTCTCCAGCATTTGAAGAAGATACCATTGGAGGAAAGAGTTTTATCAGCGGATCATCAGAGGGTATTATTACTCTATGGAATGGTGCTACAGGAAATAAAATTATGACTTTTGAGGGACATCCAGATAATAATCTTGGTATTCACGCTCTCTGTTTCTCACCGGATGGCAAATACTGTCTTAGTGGCTCTTGCGACTGGACCATGACACTGTGGAGCATTTCTTCAGGAAAAAGAATTCGAACTTTTGAAGGTGTACGAGCACAAACAAGTTTTGCATGCTTTTCTCCTATCGGCTCAATTAACTCAACTGAAAAAAAACATGAATTCATATCAACCTCCCGCTTAACTATGAAACTTTGGAATGCATTAGACGGGAAAGAGATTAGAACATTTGAAGGATATACAGACGGCATAAATTCAGTCTGCTTTTCACCCGATGGTAAATGTTGTTTAACCGGTGCTTGTGATAGCACGTTAAAATTATGGGATGTTACCAGTGGAAAAAGAATCAGAACTTTTAATGGACACAAAAGCTGGGTTAAATCAGTCTGTTTTTCCTCAGATGGAAAATATTGTCTAAGTGGGTCGTTAGATAAAACAATGAAAATGTGGGATGTAACTACGGGAAAAGAAATAAGAAGCTTTAATGGCCATACATGGTCCGTTGAATCAGTTTGCTTTTCTTCTGATGAGAAATACTGTCTAAGTGGGTCACTTGACGGCAAAATGAAATTGTGGAATACTTTCACAGGAAAAGAAATAAAATCCTTTGATTGTTCAGGTTGGGTAACCTCTGTCTCCTTCACCCCTGATGGAAAATTTTGCCTAAGTGGTTCAACATATCCATTTAGCGACAAACCCTACCAGGATACTTTGAAACTCTGGGATGTTGCAACCGGCAAAGAAGTAAGGACATTTGGGGGACACTCTGCAATTTTTAATTCTTTTTGCTTCTCACCAGCTTGCGAATATGATTCGACTGGTGGCAACTATTTTCTTGGCAGCGGTTACAACAATACTATTATCATGTGGAGTGTAGTAACTGGAACAATCATTAAAATTTTTAATGGGCATTTACACGGAGTGAATTCAGTTAGTTTTTCTTCTGATGGGAAGTACTTCATCAGCAGCTCTGATGATAAAACTATTAGATTATGGAGTATTCAAACAGGGAATGAAATTATTTCTTTTATACCCATGGAGGGAAATGACTATGTTGATTTGCTTCCGTCAAAATACTATCGATGTTCTAAAGGATCAGTGAACAGGCTGTATTACGTGAAAGGGCTTCAAACTGTCGGTTTTGATCAACTAGATGTTAAATACAACCGTCCAGATAAAGTGATGCAAGCCTTAGGTATGGCTTTTGGGCAACCGGATACCGCGCTTATATACTCGTACTACAGAGCATGGCAAAAGCGAATTAAAAAACTTGGAGTTGACACCTCAAGCTTTGAAGAAGGATTTTCTGTTCCAGAAAGTGATTTTAAAAACAGGGATGGCGTTTCATACGAACAATTGAACGACTCACTAACCCTGAAGCTTTGGAGTTTAGATAGTATCTACAAACTTGACCGCTTTAATATCTGGGTCAACCAAGTGCCTGTGTATGGACAAAATGGAGTTAATATCCGGAGTAGAAACCTTAACCAAATTGATACGACTATTACCATAAAATTATCCGAAGGAGAAAATAAAATTGAAACTTCTGCACTAAACATAAACGGTATTGAAAGCTACCGTGTGCCTTTGAATGTAAACTATAAACCAGCGCAACCTCAATCGGAAAAAATTTATTTTATTGGTATTGGTATAAACAAATTCAATGATTCAATAAATAATCTTCGATGGTCAGTAAAAGATATTCAGGACTTATCAGAAAAATTAAAAGAGAAAAATGTAAACAATATTGAAGTTCACACGCTCTTTGATGAACAAGTAAACAGTGATAATGTGCTTGCCTTGAAAAAAATTCTTCAACAAACAAAAGTTGACGATAAAGTTATAATCGCTTATTCCGGTCATGGATTAATAAGCAAGAGTTATGATTATTACCTCTCTACTTACAATGTAAACTTTAATAAACCCGAAGAGGGCGGTTTGCCTTTTGATGATTTAGAATGGCTGCTCGATAGCATTCCAGCGCGCAAAAAATTAATGCTTATTGATGCCTGCCATAGCGGTGAATTAGATAAAGAAGAAATTATCTCACTTAATAAATTTATAGACAGTGCTGCCACCGCTGATGTTACGCATAAAGGAGTTACTGTGGTAAATTATGGAAACAATAAGACATTAGGATTAAAAAACAGTTTTGAATTAATGCAGGAATTATTTGCGAATGTAAGCAGGGGTACGGGGGCAACTATCCTCTCCGCAGCGGCAGGTACCCAATTTGCAATTGAAGATGCCAAACAACAAAACGGATATTTTACCTACAGTATTTTGGAATTGATGAGACAGAAAGAAAATGTAAAAGTATCGGAATTGAAAAATTATGTAAGCAAGCGGGTTGAACAACTTTCCGATGGTATGCAAAAACCTACGAGCCGTACTGAGAATATTGAGTTTGATTGGAATGTATGGTAGCCTTACCGGGTTTTATATCTTTGATAAGATGCGTATAATTTTTACTCCAACTTTGTTTTTATTATTCATTTCTGCTTTTGGTCAGGAACCAAGATTGATCCTGCCAATTGGACATACTTCTGTTGTTACTTGTGCTTCATTTAGCCCAGATGGAAAATATATTGTAACCTCTTCTTTTGATGAAACGGCAAAGATTTGGAGTACAGAAACCGGACAATTGCTTTTAGACTTAAAGGGACAGACTTCCATTGTTAATTCGGCTTCCTTTAGCCCTGATGGAAAAAAAATTGTAACGTCTAGTGATGATAATACATCAAAGATTTGGGATGCAGAAAATGGAAAAATGCTTTTGGAACTGAAGGGACACACTGATGATGTCAACTCAGCTAACTTTAGTGCAGACGGAAAAAAAATTGTAACGGCTTCAGACGACCAAACCACAAGGATATGGAATACAGAAAACGGGAAATTGCTTTTAGAATTGAAACAGTTTTTTGGGGATGTCAATTCTGCGTCATTTAGTTCCGATGGAAAAAAAATTATAACCGTTTCCAATTTTAGAACCATAGTATGGAGTGCAAAAAATGGGCAAAGACTTTTAACCATAAATGATTTTACCACCTCTGCATCCTTTAGTACTGAGGGAAAAAAAATTGTAACCTCTCATGGTAATACAACAAAGATTTGGAACGCTGAAAACGGTCAGTTGCTTTTGGAATTGAAAGAAAAGACCGATTGGGTCAATTCGGCATCGTTTAGCCCTGATGGAAAAAAAATCGTAACCGGTTCAAAGGATCATACGGCAAAAGTATGGGATGCAGAAAATGGTCAGTTGCTTTTTGAATTGCGCGGGCATACTGATGAAGTAAAAACTGCATCTTTTAGCTTAGATGGAAAAAAAATTGTAACATCTTCCTTTGATAAAACAGCAAAAGTTTGGAGTTCAGAAAATGGTCAACTGCTTTTAGATTTGAAGGGACATACCGATTATGTTAGTTCAGCTAAATTTAGCGCAGACGGAAAAAAAATAATATCCACTTATAATAATTCGGTAAAAGTTTGGAATACAGAAAACGGACAATTGCTTTTAGACTTGAAGGGGCATTCTAATTTGACCACCTCATCCTCATTTAGTAATGATGGAAAAAAAATTGTAACATCTTCATGGGATAAAACAGCAAAGGTTTGGAGTGCAGAAACGGGACAATTTCTTTTAGAATTGAAGGGGCACATCGCTCATGTCAACTCTGCAAACTTTAGCGCAGATGGAGGAAAAATAGTTACATCTTCCGATGATGAAACTGCAAAGGTATGGGATGGAGAAAATGGACAAATGCTTTTAGAGCTGAAGGGGCATGATGCAAGTGTTAACTTTGCTATGTTCAGCACAGATGGAAAGAAAATCATAACTGCTTCTCATGATAGAACCGCTAAAGTATGGAGTGCTGAAAACGGGCAAATGCTTTTAGAATTGAAGGGACATAATGATTGGGTTGCCTCTGCATCCATAAGCTCAGACGGGAAAAAAATAGTAACATCTTCATGGGATCATACTGCAAAAGTATGGAACGCTGAAACAGGACAATTGATTTTAGATTTAGTCGGATTTACATCTAATGTCACTTCTGCTTCATTCAGTTCAGATGGGAAAAAAATTATAACAGTTTCAGATAATGACAGAAAGAAAATATGGAGTGTAGAGACAGGGCAATTGCTTTTAGACTTGAAGGCGAGTAGTAGTGGTGTGAACTCAGCTTACTTTAGTAGGGAGGGGGAAAAAATTATAACTACCGAGGGTGATAATACGATTAAATTGTGGGACGCTATAACAGGAAATAATTTGTACACTTTTTTTGCGGTGGATAGCACAGATCATTTAATAATAGATCCTTTTAATAGATATGATGGTACAGAAGCAGCACGAAAACTTCTATATTTTACATGTGGTACAGAGGTGATTTCCTTAGAACAGTTGAAGGATCAATTATGGGTACCGCATCTTGCAGAACGGATTAACAAAGGAGACAGCATTAATGCGCCAAAGCTTTCTGATCTTGACATTTGCGGGCTTACACCGCAAGTAGAAGATATAAGTGAAAAAGGTTTTTATCATTTTAAGATTACTCCACGCAGGGGTGGCTTGGGAGAGACTGTTTTAGAGGTGAACGGGATTGAAACGAAAAAATATAAGCCCGAAGAACTTGTAAAGTCAAATGGCGTGTATGAGTTAAAGCTCAGTGAGGAGTCGCTGCAACCTTATTTTAAGGCAGGAGAAAGCAATACGGTAAGCTTAAAATGTTTTACTGCAAAAAATAATATTTCTTCCAGGGGAGTACAGGTCACTAACACAGTCATTGAAAAAGAAAAGACGTTTCCAAATCTTTATGCTGTAATGGTTGGAGTTAGCGATTACAAAGGAGAGGAACTTGACCTGAAGTATGCCGCCAAAGATGCAGAGGATATTTCCAATGCAATAAAAATAAGCGCAGGAAAGCTGTTGAATATAGATGGCAAGGAACACTTGTTCTTTTACAATCTCAATACCGGGGCCAATCATTATCTGTTGCCTGAAAAGAAAAGTATAAAAAATGTTTTTGAAGAAATAGGAAAGAAGGCAACGCCCAATGATATACTCCTTATCTTTTTTGCGGGACATGGTGTGATGGAAGGAGAGATAAAACAATTTTATTTTCTGACAGCAGATGCATCAAAAGAAACCGCTGTAAACGCTGCTGCTGAAGTGGGCATAAGCACCACTGAGCTGAGCGAATGGATGAAGCCTGATAATATCAAAGCTCAAAAACGCATTCTCATATTTGATGCCTGCAACAGCGGACAAGCGATTAATGAAATTGTAAAAATCGGTGACCCGGGACAAAACTATCTTGCTGCAAGAAGTGACGACAACGCGCTCCAGATAAAAGCAATTGACAAATTGAATGAGAAATCAGGATTAGTGATTTTGTCTGCATCTGCAAGCAATCAGAGCGCTTATGAAATGAGCAGGTATTCACAGGGTTTGCTTACCTACTCCTTATTGAAAGTTATGAAGCAACAACCGGAAATACTTGAGGAGAACAAATATCTGAATGTATCCAAATGGTTCAGCGCAGCGGAAAAAACAGTAAGCGATCTGATAATAGAAACAGGTGCAAGACAACAACCTCAAATAGTTTCTACGGCAAATTTCAATATTGGAGTGGTTGACGAGGAAGTTGTTTCTAAAATTAATCTGCCACAAGAGAAACCTATATTCATTGCAAGTAGTTTTCAGAACAAAAAAGAAAGTTTTGATGATATGGACTTAAGTAAATACATCAACAATGAATTGAATGATGTATCAACAAGAGGAGCTGAAAGCCCTATCAGCTTTATGAGCAGTACAAACTTAGCAGAGGCATATTTACTTAGCGGTGCGTATGAAATTGCAGGTGAAATGCTAAAGGTAAGCGTTGACATCAGGCAGAATAAAAAAAGTAAATATCATTTTGAAATCAGTGGCAAAAAATCGGAGATTAAAGAATTGGCTGTGAAAATTGTGCAAAGAGCTACAGAGTGGATTGGGAAAGAGGGAAAAAGTCAAAAGTGAATTAGGATTTTAATAAAGAGAGCAAACAAACAAAGAAGGAATAAAAGTGAGCGAGTTGAAAGATTATATTGCATGAAAGGTTTCCTCATTCACAAACCGACAATATACGATAACATCAGGAAAAGAAATCTGGAGAATGATTTTAGAATTTTGTAATTTAAAACCCAATTGTCTATGCGAAGTTTAATTGTTATAATATATTTTATTTTGATTTATGCTCAGCTATTTGGTCAAATTGTTAATCCTCAAAAGACCATTCATATCAATAACAATTCAAAGGCCAAATTTAGAATTTTATTTCCTCAAAGGCATAATGCAAATGCATCTGATATTCAAGCGGAATTAATACCTAATGAAAATAAAATTGTTACTTATGGAGATAATTCACCCATTATTTGGGATTTAAGGTATGGAGTAGCATTGAAAAAGCTTATTAAACATGAATCTTCTGTTCAAAAGGTAATCATTCATGAAAATATTTATACTTCAGATGGAAGAGATGCAATTTATGTTTGGAATACTAATGGAGATTTTATTAAAGAATTTAAATATGATAATGGGCGCGGAATTATGGATTTTGACTTGCTTAAAAATCATATTGTCGGAGGTGGTTTTGAGAATACATGGGTATGGGATATCAAGACTAAGGAATTGATAGTAGCTATTCCAGTTGGATATGATTCATGGACTAAATATGTTAAATTAATTCTTGGTGGCAATTATTTATTAACTGTCAAAACGAATTATTCAGGAAGTAGTATTCTCAACTCGAACGGAGATTGGGAAAATCATACAACAGACTCAATGCTTTATTTGTGGAATCTTAATACAGGAAAGGTAACTGCAAAAATGAATTTAGGAAAAGGTCCTATTAATAAACTTGAAGTTGATGAAAAAAATAAAAAAGCTTATGTATTTTCAGAATATGGAGAATTCAAAGTTTTTGATTACAGTAATCCAAATTCTACCATTGACGAAACCCCATTTGATTTACAAAATTTTATTACAATTTCTCGATCACCATATGATTTACATTACGAACTGGACATTGAAAGTCAAAAGCTATTTATTATACAAGGAGATACTGATGGTATTCTGATTTATGACTTCAAAGAAAAATCATTTGGCTTAAAGAATGTTGATAATCCAAAGGAATTAAAAATATTAAATGGATTGTTATTAAATTACGATTATGATTCAGCATTAGTATATAATGTGGACAACTTTGAATACTTATTCAAAATTGATGGATTTAATAGGCTTATTAACGCGGATAAACAATTTATTTTATTCTCAGATTATAACAGGCATCTGAATATTTATTCCAGGGTAACCGGAGCACTTTTAAAATATCTTACAATACAAAATGACTTTCTTGCAGGAACTTATTTCACTAATGATAGCCTTCTTACTTGTATTCATCCTTATGGGATAGATAGGATTAATACTAATACACTTAAAAAGGATTATCTAGAAGAATATGTTGGAACAAATAATTATCCTAAACAATTATTTCTTCCAAAAAGAAATATTGTAATAAAATCAGACTTAAAGGGAGGAAATTTTGAAATAATTGATTTAAAAACAGGTCAAATCAAACATCAAAATGATGAAATATTAAACCGGACTAAAATTATTGGTTTTGATGCTTCCGAGAAATACTTGTATGGATATTCCAGGGATACAATACGAATATTTGAATTGGATAGCATGAAGTTATATAGCAATTTAATTCAGGATGAAGGAATGAATCATTTTGAGGGTAAGCCTTCACACAGGATGTCAGATCCCCTATTAACTCTTAAAAGAATTTGTTCAGCTGCTGCTTTTAGTCATGATGGAAAATATTTTGCTATTTCTGTTAATGATAGTTTAATCCATTTTAAGTCGGCCTTTTCTAATGAAATTATAAATACATTTTATTTACCTTACGCAGAAGAACTTGATATGCTTTGTTTCTTAAATGATAATTATGATTTAGTTTGTATGCAAAGAAGCGGAATCTTCATGATTATTAACCCATTTACCGGGGCTATAAAATATGATGTTGATATTGATGATTCATGGGATGGATTTAATGAGTTTTATGAATTAAATGATGGTAGGCATGTACTTGCAATTACTGATTTAAATACAGCTTATATAGTAAATAAACTAACAGGCAAAATAGACAAGGAAATTCAAACCAATTGTGAAAATGCAAAGTTCTGCCAACCTGATTATTTAGTTTCCTATCAAACAAATGATACTGTTAAAATCTGGAATATATTTTCTGGCAGGCTTATGCATGAAATCAACACAGGCCTGGCAAGTATTAATAATTGTTTTATTGATACCGTTCGCAATCGTTTAATAGTGGTAACGGATGAACTATTAATAAAATATTTTAATCTTTCTGATGGAAAAGTAATATTAACAAGTTCCAGTCTTGATGGGAATGATATATTTTCTTTTACCGACAAAAATTATTATTATGCAACTAAAAGTGCTGCGACAAACTTTTTTTTTGAAAATAATAAAACAATCTATTCATTCGATCAGTTTGATCTTCGGTTTAACAGACCAGACATTGTTTTTAAAAATTTTGGAAATAAAGATACTTTGTTAATCTCATCCTATCATCAAGCCTTCCTTAAACGATTAAAAAAAATGCATTTTACTGAAAATATGCTTAGCGATGATTTTCATTTACCAGTATTAAGGATTAATAATAAAGAGGAAATTCCACAGCAAACTGACAATCGAACTTTATCCATTAATATAATAGCGAGTGATAATACTTTTAAACTTGACCGAATCAATATTCACGTCAATGAAGTTCCTGTTTATGGAATCAATGGGATTAATTTACGAGATCTGAATATTGATTCAATCTCAAAAGCAATTGATTTGACACTGGCTTCAGGAAATAATAAAGTTCAGGTTTCCTGTCTAAATGAAAGAGGAGTCGAAAGTTTGAAAGAAACTTTCGTTATTAACTATAAACCAAAGGTGCCATTTCAACCGAAAACCTATTTCATCGGCATCGGAGTACAGCATTACAAAGATTCGACATGGAATCTTACGTATTCGGCAAAAGATATCCGTGATCTAGCAGATGCTTTTTCTAATCATTCTGTTATCATTCTCGATACTTTGATTGATAAGCGTGCAACAAAAGATAGTATCCTAAAACTAAAAGAGAAATTATTGAAAACCAATGTTGATGATAAAGTAATTATTTCAGTAAGCGGACATGGCTTGCTTGATAAAAAGAATTCAGATTTTTATTTCGGTACTTATGATGTGGATTTCGAGCACCCTGAAAAAAGAGGTTTGCTTTATGATGATTTGGAATCCTTGCTCGACAGCATTCCTGCAAGAAATAAATTGTTGCTGCTTGATGCATGCCATTCTGGTGAAGTGGATAAAGAAGGAACTAAAATAATTTCAGATACATTGAAATCTGCTCAGGATAACAAATTAGCAGAAAACGTAAAAGCAATTAAAGGAAAGCGCGGAGTTGAAGTGATAAATACCAATTCCATGAGATGGCAAAACAGTTTTGAGCTAATGCAGATATTATTTGCAGATATTAGCAAAGGAAGCGGAGCAGTAGTAATTTCTGCAGCAGGCGGAATGGAATATGCTTTTGAAGATAAAAAATGGAACAACGGAGTGTTTACTTATAGCGTATTGAAATGCCTCGAAGAAAAAGGAACAAACAAAGAAGGAATAAAAGTGAGCGTGCTAAAAGATTATGTAACGGAAAAAGTTTCTTCTCTAACGAACGGGCAACAAAAGCCAACATCAAGAAAAGAAAACCTGGAGAACAATTTTAAGGTGTGGTGAAAAATCTTTGATAAGTGAATATTTATAAAAATGAAGCGCTCTCAATTTGTATTTCTGTTTATCACTTTTTTCTTTTTCACCTTTGAACAAGTGAGGAGTCAATCCAAAAAACAATCTGCTAAAAACTTTGAAACTATAGTTCAGAAATTAAATGTGGATGCTTTCACTCAATTAAGATTTGTTTCCCACACAAACAAAATAATAGCTGCTTCAAATAACACCGTCAGTTTTATTGATTATAGAATGGGACGATTAATAAAAGATGTTACTGCCCACAAGGAGTATGTTCAAAAAGTTGCGGTTTCACATAGTGGTAAATTAGCATTCACTGTTGGAGCCGAGAATGATATAATATTCTGGAGCTTAGATAGCCTGAAGCCGGTTTTTAAAACCTCCTTAAATGAAAATTCTAAATCAGTACACTTTAGTTGCGATTTTTCTTCTGACGATAAATTTCTTGCCTTACTTTATTTGTCCCCCAATGATAAAAAGATTTCCCATCTGAATATTATTAATACCCAAAACTTTGAGTACCAATTGCAGAAGATATTTAATGAGGAGATAACTTCAATAAAATTTCAGCCAAATAAGTATGATATAATTTTAGGATTTGCAAATGGGAAGTTAGCTATATTTAATCCGGAGCATGAACAGATTTCAGATCCATTTAAAATAGATAATCAACCTGTTCAAATCATATCCAATTTGAGCAATGGATTAACGGGTGTTTATACAGATAACTACCTAAAGGAAGAATGTAAAAATGGGAAACTATTCATAGTTGATTTGCAAAAAAAAAGTAAGGAACTTTTTTACAGTTATAAGGCACTTTTTATGTATGAAAGCTTAATTGACGCAATAGATGATTACGGACTTCTAAAAAAGTATTTGGAACAGAATAAGGAGGAGGTTGTTTTTTTGCTCGAAACCAAATGTGGAGAAAATATTGCCGGGATAGTGCCTCCTTATTCTTATGCTTGTGATTCCCAAAAACACTTAATAGCAAATGTAGGAAGTAAAAATATTTTCATTAATTCATCTGAAGATTTTAAAACTAAAACCATCATAGAAGATTATTTGACGCATATTGATGCAATAAAAACAACCAAAGATTACATCATTCAGCAGGAAGGATATTTTTCATATTCTCCTTATTATCCCTACTCCGCATGGAACTATAATAATTTACAGTTCAAGGGTATTTTACCAATAGCAAAAGAAAATTATCTCCAATTAAAAACTTCTTATGACAACCCCAATATTTATTTCAGCAATTACAGTGAATTGATAAAAAAATCTCAGTTTAAACTTTATGGAGACACTTCGATGTCATTAGGATTGTATCGGGTTAACCTTGAAAAGCTAATAAGACCTGAACTTTTTTTAAACCGGAACATTCTTAATTATTCATTAAACTATAATGAAACTCTGTTAACAGAAAATGAGTGGGATCATACACTGCTTATTAATGTTTCGGGGAATTCGGTTATTCAGAATTTTCAATTTCCAAAAGATTTTAACGTCTATAATAACATTTGGCCCCGGAATGACACAACTGTTTTTTACACAGTAGGAACGTCAACAGAAGGAATTAGAATTTTTAAGAATAATATCCGGGACGGTAAAAGCAATCTTTATTTTTCGTCAGATGAACATTCCTATTTCTTCAGTCATGAAACAGCTTATAATGGGAACCGGTATTATGCTTTCAAACCTGACGTTATTTCCGAAAAAAATGGTGATCATCATCATGAAATAGAGGTACTGGATTTAACTAATGCAAAAATGTTGTTTCGTTTGAAAACTGATAAGTTTTTTGCCGGCTTTGGATTTATTTCTGACACGTTGATTGTTTGTGAAACAGACAAAATAAAATATTATCGGGCAAATGATGGACAGCTACTAAAAGAAATAAATATTGAAGATGCATGGCGTTTTGATTTAACCCCTGATAAGAAATACATGGTTGTTCTGAAAGGAGCCGGTTATATTGATTTATTAGATCCGGTTAGTGGGAACAAAATCGTGTCTTATATTAATAGTAAATACGAAAATAATGTGGCTGTACTTCCAAGTGGATATTATTATACTACCAAGCAGGGAACAAAGGCTATCGCATTTAATCATAACAACGAGATTTTTCCGCCAGAACAAATGGACTTGAAATTTAACAGACAGGATTTAGTGCTGAAAGCTTTAGGTAATCCTGATACTTTATTAATCCATTCTTTTCGCAATGCTTATTTAAAACGATTAAAAAAAATGCACTTCACTGAAAATATGTTAAGCAGTGATTTTCATTTACCGGAAATAAAAATTATTGATAAAGATTCCATTCCTGATCAAACAGACAAACATTCTTTAACGCTGAAGCTCGCAGTAATTGATGATACTTTTAAAATTGACAGAATAAATATTTTAATAAACGATGTTCCTGTTTATGGGATCAATGGAATTGATGTACGGGGGTTGAAACAAGATTCTTTAACCAAACAAATTGATTTAACTCTTTCTTCAGGAAATAATAAAGTCCAGGTTTCCTGTCTCAATGAAAAAGGAGCTGAGAGTTTAAAAGAAACATTTTACATAACTTAACAGCTAAACGAAAAACAGCCCGAACCAAAAACCTGGTTCATCGGCATAGGTGTTCAGAATTACAAAGATTCAATAATGAATCTCACTTACTCTGCAAAAGATATTCGTGATCTTGCAAACATATTCAGTAAAAAATATCCCGGCTGTATCCTCGATACTCTGATTGATAAGAGGGCAACAAAAGAAAATATCCTGAAGCTGAAAAACAAATTATTAAAAACTAATGTAGATGATAAAGTAATAATTTCCCTCAGTGGTCACGGACTGTTGAGCGACAGTTTGGATTTTTATTATGCAACTTACGATATTGATTTCAGGCATCCCGAAAATCATGGATTATTGTATGATGAACTTGAATCTCTTCTCGACAGTATTCCTGCAAGAAATAAATTGCTGCTTCTTGATGCCTGTCATTCCGGTGAAGTGGATAAAGAAGAAAGTAAATTAGTTGCCGATGCAGGTACACAAGCAGCGGACGCTGGGGTTGCAAAAGGAGTACGCGCTCTTAAGCCTCGTGGGGTAAAAGTGGTGTCAACTAAAAATTCTATAGGACTGCAAAACAGTTTTGAATTGATGCAGCAATTGTTTACGGACTTGAGTAAAGGAAGCGGGGCTGTAGTTATTTCAGCAGCAGGTGGAAAGGAATATGCCTTTGAAGCAGACAAATGGAACAACGGAGTGTTTACCTACAGCGTATTGAAATGCTTTGAAGAAAAAGGAATAACAAGTGAAGGAATTAAAGTGAGCGAGCTGAAAGATTATGTCATTGAAAAAGTATCTTCTCTTACCAATGGGCAACAAAAACCAACTTCAAGAAAAGAAAATCTGGTGAATGATTTTAGGGTGTGGTGAAATATATATCTTGACTTCAATAATTGGTATTATTTTTACAAAGATTAATCACTAAATATCTTGAAAAGTCAGCGATGAAAAAAATTTTAATAATATCAATTATCTTTTTTCAAAGGATAAGCACTTTGTCAGGACAAATCATTGAAATTGAAAAAAGCGCTTGTTGTTCATATCCGATTTATTCCGTTGCATTAAATCCTAAACCCACTCAAGAGCAGGAATTTGCCAGCAGCTTTGGTTGTAAAATAAAAGTATGGAGCCTTAGCAATTATTTTCACAATCCAAAAGAATTAGTTGGTCATAAAGATTACGTCACTTGCATGCAATTCAGCCCCGATGGTTATTTACTCGCTAGTGGCAGCAGGGATAATTCAGTGAAAATATGGGATTTAATACTTAGTAAAGAAATATTTACACTTAATTCTCATGAAAAGGCAGTAAATAAGATTGTTTTTAATTCAAGCGGAAACCTTTTAGCAAGTTGTGGAAAAGACGGCAAAATAATTCTTTGGGATGCTAAAAGCGGAACTAAAATTAGAAACTTATTAGAGTGCAAGACTTCAATTAATTCGATTGCTTTTAGTTACGATGATAAATATTTAGTAGGTGGGCAGGATAATTTTATTATTGTTTGGGACTTAGTAAACTTTGAATTAATTGATACAATAACTATTCATTCAGCACCAATTACTGAAGTAGCTTTCCTTCCTAATAGTTATAGAATCGCTAGTGGAAGCGAAGATAATAATATTAAGATATGTGATTTTCAACTCAATCAAACTATCGCGACATTTAAAGGTCATTCTAAAGCTATCACGTCAATTTCGTTTGCAAAAGATTCAGTAAATCGTAATATCCTGATAAGTGCATCAAGAGATGAATCTATCAAATTTTGGGATATTGAAAGCCAAAAAGAAATTGCTACAATTCAAAGCGGAACGGATATAATTAATTCTATTGCGTCAACATTCGACACTTTAAATCCATATCATAATGTTTTATTAAGTGGGTCTGATGAAGACATGAAACTTAAATTTTGGTCTACAAAAGATAAAAAAGGAATAGCTGAACTTATCCCTGTTAAAGACTCAAGTTATATTATTAAAACACCTGATAATTATTTCTGCGCTTCTCCTAAAGCATATCCTTATATAATTTTCAATTCAGTCACTTACAGTCCCGATGGGAAATATTTTGTTACTGTCTCAGACAATACAGCAAAAGTCTGGGAAACCTCAAGTGGTCTATTAATGCATATTTTAGAAGGACATATTGATCGTATCAATTCTGCTTCGTACAATCCCGATGGAAATAAAATTGTTACGGCTTCGAATTTTAATGTTAAAATATGGGATGCGGCAACAGGAAATCTTTTAACTGATTTAAGAGTAGATAATTTGGTCATATCTGCAAAATTCAGCTGGGACGGAAAATATATTTTTACGACATCCACGGAGACAAAAAATACATGGGAAGTTTCAAGCGGAAATTTACTTAATAAAGAGCATAATGAACAGTTCATTTCAACTAACACCTATGCTCCTTCTGAATTTTTAGAAATGAAATTAAATCGTCCCGACATAATTTTAAAGAGACTAAATGTTTGCGATACTAACATTACAGGTTCATTTTTTAAAGCATATCAAAAGCGATTAAGAAAATCAGGTTTTGATAAAAGTATATTCGAGAATGACTTTAACTGGCCAGAAATATTGATTAAAGGGGAACCACCTTTAACTACTTCAGCAAGGAACATCAATCTTAATATAACATCGACTGATGAAAAATACAATTTGGATAGAATTGTCTTAAATGTAAATGGTGTTGATAAAAATTTTTCAATTAGAGAAAAACATCTTCACAACTTTAGTGATAGATTGAATGTAGAATTATCAAATGGAAAAAATGCGATTAAAATAACAGCTATAAATACAGAGGGCGTGTCTTCAGAAAGCATTTCATTTGAAACAACCTGTTCGGGTGAACAAATACCGGAAAATTTATATATTGTTGCAATAGGAGTTGCAAATTATGCCGATAGCACAATGGATTTAAAATATTCAGCATATGATGCAAATAAAATAATGGATTTCTTTAAATCTCAAAATAAATTTCAAAATATATATCCGTTTTTGATTACAGATTTTCGTGCAACAAGGGAAAACATTCTTTCAATGAAGCTAGAGCTATTAAAAAGCAAAATTGATGATCAGATAATTCTTTTTTACTCTGGGCATAGTTTACTTAGTGATAATTTGGATTTTTATTATGCTACTTATGATCTTGACTTTAAACATCCCGAAATAAGAGGATTGCTTTATGATGATTTGGAAGATTTAGCATTGAATATACCTGCAAGAAAAAAAATATTGTTTATGGATGCCTCCTTTGGAGATGTAGATAAAGAAGAATACTACAAGTCAACGGATTCAAATGCTGTAAATGTAATTAAAGAACGAGGATACCAAGTTCTCAACGTCAATTCAAAAAAATACGCAAATTCATTTGAATTATTAAATTCCTATTTTCCCATTAAATATACAAACGGAATAAATGTTTTCGCGGGGGCAAGTGGAAGGGACTACGCCTTTGAATCAGACAAATGGAAGGGCGGATTATTTACTTATTCAATAATTAATAGTTTAAAAGAGAAGAAGACTGATTTAAATAATGATGAAGAAATATCTCTTTCAGAGCTGCAAACTGCTTTAGCTTCTGAAGTTAATGAATTGTCAAGAGGACAGCAAAAACCAAATTTTAGAAGGGCTAATAATAATTTTGTTATATATAGACCAAATGAGCAACATGATTCAAAACCACCTGAAATTTTTATTACTGAACCTATTATGGCAAATAGGGGTGTGGAAGTTGTGCAAATAGAAAATAATATTATTCCCATCAAAGGTTATATTATTGATGAGTCCCCAATAAAATATTTAAAAATTGGTGAAAATTTAATTATACCTGATTCGAATAGACATTTTGAACAAAACCTGTCTCTTAATGAAGGAAAAAATGATTTGCTAATGGTAGCCGAGGATATTTATGGCAACCAAACTTCTAAAATTATTCAAATCATGTCAAAGCCGAAATCTTTGACAGAATTTGGTACTTATTATGCATTGATAATTGGCGAGCAGGATTATCAAAATAACCAATTAAATTTAACATATCCCCTCACTGATGCAAGTAATTTAAGAAGTGTTCTTATTTCAAATTATCTTTTTGATTCTGTCAACGTATTTACTCTAAAGAATCCCAATAGGCAAACAATTTTTAAAGAATTTAAAAAATTGCAAACTAAACTTAATGAAAATGATAATCTCCTTGTCTTTTATGCCGGCCATGGCCATAGAGATACAACAATGAATCAAGGTTTTTGGTGGCCTTCAGATGCTTCACCGGATGATCAATCAAACTGGATTAGTAATAGTGATATAAGGGATAATATAAGAGCCTTACAAGCGAGGCATGTTTTATTAATTTCAGATGCATGTTTTAGCGGAAACATTTTTTTTCAAAATCGTGATCCTTCAGAAGTTATTCCTTTAGCGGTGGAATTAACTATAAAAATGAAAAGCCGAAGGGCTATTACCAGCGGAGCACTTGAAACTGTTCCGGACAAAAGCGTTTTTATGACTTATCTTTTAGATTACCTAAAAACTAATAAAGAGCAATTCTTATATTCAAAAAAGCTTTATGATAATATCAAAGACCCGATTACAAATAATAGTAGCACACAACAAAGACCGTTAGATGGCGTCATAAGAGAAGCCGGAGATGAAAATGGTGATTTTGTATTTATAAAGCGAAAAGACAAATAAAGTACCGGGAACTTGAGGCATCATGTACATTGAGAAACGGATATTGAACTATTCTTAACTAAAGATAGTAAATGGAATAACAGAATTGCCTAAATGTTAAAATACCGGTTTTGAAGAAAAAGAAAAAAGCAATAATGGAATAAAAGTAAGCGAGCTGAAAGATTATGTAACAGAAAAAATTTCATCTTAAACAAACGGTCAGCAAAAACCAACTTCAAGAAAAGAAAATCTGGAGAATGATTTTAGGATGTGGTAGAAACTAAAATCTCAATCAATCTAAGTCCCGAAAGCACTCCATCACAATAAGGTCAACGAAATATTTTATATTTTTTTCAGCATTTTATAAAACGAAAAATTAATTCATACTTTTGGATTATCAATAAAAAACCATAGTTGAAAAATTCTTCTGTAAAACCTTTCGGCTTAACACTGTTTTATTTATTCATCTTATTTTTCTGTTGCCTCAAAAGTAATGCACAGGATAATAAAGGAGTAACCGTAAACAACATGAATGAACAATCTTCCCAATCTCTCCTTTCTCCAAAGAACACCTACTCCCTCATAATCGGTATTTCAAAGTATGAGCATTTCAACTCGCTTCAATATGCAGATATGGATGCAATTGCATTTTATAGTTTCCTCCGTTCACCCGCAGGCGGAGGAGTTGACTCTTCTCACATACGAATCATAGTAAACGACAAAGCAAAATCTGGCGACATCTGGCGCGACATCGGCTGGCTGTTGCGCAGCGCCACCAAGGCAGGTGACCGCGCACTGATTTATTTCTCAGGACATGGCGATGCAGCAAATTCTGACGAAGCATACCTGCTTGCTTACGATGCGCCTAACGAAGGCGACCCTAATCTTTACAATGCAGGAGGCACGTTTCAGGTTTACAACCTGAAATCGAAAATTAAGCAAATGACAACGGAAGGAGTGGAAGTGGTTTTAATTACCGATGCCTGCCGAAGCAACGAATTGCCCGGCAAAGCAGATGGAAAAAAATGGGCGGGAGATAAAATAATGGAGAAGCAGGCAGGCGAAATAATGATGGCAAGCTGTGCAAGCAATGAAGTATCGCTTGAAGATATTCAATGGGGCGGTGGACGGGGAGTGTTTTCATACCACCTCGTGAATGGCCTTGCAGGTATGGCTGATAAAAATGGTGACGGACAAATTACTTTGCGCGAATTAGAGCGGTATGTAACCGACAGTGTTGAGGAGTGTACAAAGTATCTCTCTACCGGAAAACCACGCCAAACGCCCGTCTTTTGTTGTGCAGAATACCGCGAAACAGTGCTCGGTCTTAAAGACCAGCAATTTCTCAGCGACCTTATGAAAAACAATTCTTCCGAAAATAATTTATTAACGCTTGCAGGAAAAGGTAAAAAAGGAATTGACATGACCGACCTGAAAACAAAAGACCTGTATGTTAAATATGAAACTGCCTTGAGCGAAGGGAGATTGATAGATAGCTCCGGCTGTGCTGCCATCTTACTCGATTCATTGCTTCAAAATATAAAAGATGAGAATACCCGTGCTGACCTTGCTGATATGCTGGTGGCACAACTGGTTAACAGTGCACAGAAAGTGATTAATGATTACTCGAAGGGAAAGGACCCATCGAACCAGAATTTAAGCTTCACTTATTTTTTTAACGCCTCAAAAAAACTTTCAAAAGCATTGGAGTATGTGCAAGACAAAGAATACTATAACGAGTTAAATGCCTCATGCTTGTTTCTCGAAGCGAGAGCGCTCAAAGAATCACAATATCCTGATGACTGGAAAAAAGGCATTGTCAAAGCAGATTCATCATTATTATTAAAGCCTGGCAGAGCACATGTGTTGCATACTTTGGGATTGCTTTATTCTCGGTTGAAAGAAAATGATAAAGCACTCCATTACGAATACCGGGCAATAGCAGAAGCGCCTAATTGGACTTATTCTTATTTAGGACTCGGGTCTATCTATTGTGAACTTAAACAATCGGATTCCGCATTATATTATTATCGTAAAGCACTACGCATAAATGTGAAAGATGAATCCGCTTACCAAGGCATTGGAGCTGTCTATGCTAATCTTAAACAATCAGATTCAGCATTGTACTATTACCGCAAAGCGATTCGCATCAATCCTAAATATGAATCCGCTTACCGCAACATTGGATTGGTTTATAAAAATCTTAATCAAACTGATTCTGCTTTGCATTATTACCGCGAAGCGATTCGCATCAATCCGAAAGATGAACCCGCTTACAACAGCATTGGAGTGGTTTATTATAACCTTAAACAAACCGATTCTGCATTATATTATTACCACGAAGCGATTCGCATCAATCCTAAATATGAAGATGCTTACAATGGCATTGGAGTGGTTTATGATGATCTTAATCAAACTGATTCTGCCTTGTATTATTACCGCGAAGCGATTCGTATCAATCCGAAATATGAATCAGCTTACCATAACATTGGATTGATTTATGATAATCTAAAACAATCAGATTCCGCTTTGTATTATTACCACAAAACGATTCGCATCAATCCGAAATATGAACTTGCTTACCGCAATATTGGATTGGTTTATCAAAATCTTAATCAAACCGATTCTGCTTTGCAATATTTCCGCAAAGCAATTAATATCAATCCGAAATATGAAGATGCTTACAATGACATTGGAGTGATTTATCAACATCTTAAACAAAATGATTCTGCATTGTATTATTACCGCGAAGCGATTCGCATCAATCCGAAAGGTGAATCAGTTTACTACAACAATATTGGAACGGTTTATGGAAATCTTAAACAAACAGATTCTGCTTTGTATTATTACCTCGAATCGATTCGCATCAATCCGAAAAATGAATCAGCTTACCGCAACATTGGATTGGTTTATGATAATCTGAAACAAACCGATTCTGCTTTGCAATATTTCCGCAAAGCAATTAATATCAATCCGAAAT
>JBDTRM010000208.1:0-10897 GCA_039931675.1 Bacteroidia bacterium
ATGGAAAACGGTTTGTCTTGAAACCCTTTATGAGTGCGGGTTTATGTTGATAACTAAATAAAACTTATGTTTGCAAAGTAGAGAAAACTAATGTATATTGAAGCAGTTTTCAGAGATAGAAATGTACAAAAAACTTTACATATTCGACACCTTAAAACCCTTTACTGATAAGGGTTTCAAACCTTTTTTCCTTTATGTAAATGTTGTACCTATATGTTACCTTCATAATGTTTTACCTCGGAAACACTTGCTGTGTAAGGGTTTCAGGGGTTTAGCAGTAGTCCCTATGGAACTAAAACAATGCTTATCTGTTTTCACTACCAAAAGGTCGTCCCTATAGGACTTTCAAATGTTTCGGACACTTGTGGTTGAAGGAACTTTCCGAAAGTGAATTTCACATAGCATCCGCAGCATATACAGGCATAACAAATGCCGTTTATTGTTTTTCTTTTTGAATTTGAAATGTTTAGGTAAAACGTGGTATAATATAAAGTTGATGCAGGGAAAATGATAATGTTTATTTATTACTTTTGACAAATAGTATAATTATTGTATTAACACCGCAACAAATTACAATTTACTCTGGTATAAAACCCACGCATTCAATTAAACAATTTACATTACTAAAAATTTAATCAAAATGAGAACAATCCACTCTGCACCGGTTCTGACTAACTGGTCAAAAGCAATTCTCGCAACATTCGTTCTTCTTGTAACATTGGGAAATACAAGAATATGGGCACAGGCTGCCGCTTACACCCAGGAAGTTTTCGGTGCTTCCATCCCGTACAATGTTCTTAACCCTAACTTAAGAGTAACTACAACTGATTGGTATCAGGGCAAACTAAATGGCACTGTTGGCGCTCCCAATGATTTTGAATGGATAAATGCTGGTGCTAATCCTGCTGCCGGAAATCAAAACTATGCCGGCTTTCCTGCAGGTGCCGGTTTCGTAAGGTACCTTAACCGGACCATTGCATATCCTGCTCTAAATGGTGCTCCCACAGGAGATGCTGCATTTATTGCTACCCGTGCGCTTGATTTCTCAAGTCATACAGTATATAATGCTGTTGCAGATACTTTCGCATTTGATATGTGGAGAGATAATACTGCCGGTGCATTGCTTACCGTTTTGGAGTACGTTGAAGTTTACGTAAATACGGTTCCTGATGTTGTAGGGGCAACCTTGTTAAGTGATAGGGTTAACTTATCAAACAAAATTTACAGGTCTTCTACTCAGGCGCCTGTCACCGGAATACCGGGATGGAACCGTTACCAATATGTGATTCCTAATCTTGCATCCTTTGTAAGCGGAACAGGTGGTTCAAGCAATGTTTATATCATCATTAAAGCAGTTAGTGCAGGTGGTAATAATATATTTTTAGATAACTTTAATATGCCACAATGGACCGCACCAATGAGCATAGTTAGCGCAACTTTGTTTTACCAGGAAAATGCTGACGTTGGCAAAAGCACCACTGACAACCTTTTACTGGGAGTTAAAATTACTACAAGAGGTAGTACAACTCCTTTTACTTTGGATGCATCTTCTTTCTCATTAACAGGAAGTACCAATCCACTTGTTGACGTTACCAACCCTAAAGCATATTTTACAAGAGGTACTGCCAACTTTGCAACTAACGGGGGTGCAGTTATATTGCCTAATATTGGTGCTACAGGACCTGCTATTGCTCAATTAAATTTTGGATATTGGGGTGTAGGCTGTATTAATACGGGTGTGCCGGCAACTGTTACACTTAACCCGGGCAGTGAAAACTATCTTTGGTTCGCGGTGGATGTTCCTGCCGGAGCAACATCGGGTAATTATGTTGGGGGCGATTTTCAAATGGCAACTTTTGTAAGACCTTCTGGAACCTGCACCTACTGGGGCGGACCGGGCGGTACTGTTTCAAGTACTAACCTGGGAACAATTCCTATAATACCTCAAACCTTAGGACAGGCGCGACAGATAGATCAATCGTATGCCATTCCTACCTACTCGGCAGGCTGTTCTTATGCAGGCTACAATTCTAATGATTACTGTAGTGCGGTAAATATGCCTGGTGATAACGGAACAAACTTGAATAATTACGATCACGATGGTAATCCCGCTACTTATTGTCCCTCATGTCTTGCTACGGCATCACAGCCGGTGCATTGTATCCGCCTCGGATGTCACCCGCCTGACTACACACAATTTAAGCCTGTGAACGTTTCTACATACAAAAACCGAATTGTACAGGTAACTGTTGGTTACGGTAAGCGTGGTGCCGGCCCCGCATATACTCTAAAGGCGCAGGCCGGGGAGTGGCCTTATAGCAACAACAATATTGCAATTTTTGTTGACTGGAATAAGGATGGAGATTTCAGTGATTCCTACAACGGTCCTGGCGGAGTAATTAGTGAAAATTATGGAACTCACTCAATGCTTAATGGCGACCTTAATAATTACCCGGTTGCTGCATGGCCTGCCAATACCACATGGACCATTGACGTGCCTGATAAACTTGATGCAGTAACAAATGTTGGCGGAGCTGGTGGACCAATATTCTTAGGTAATGTGAGAATGCGTGTTCGCGAGGTGTATGCCGTAACTAACATTGATCCCTTCTCATCAAGTTATACCTGGGGAGAAGTAGAAGACTATACCATACAGGTATTGGATAACTGTCCAAGCCCTGCCACTAATGTTTGTAAATGGATAGGCACAACCAGTGACTGGAATGCGCCTACTAACTGGTGCCCTTACAAGCCAACAATTAATGACATGGCTTATATAGGTTTAATAAGCTCACCTTTCTTTTATCCAACAATTAAGGAAAATACCACAGCAGTATGCCGTCAACTAGTTTTGGCCGACAATGGTTCAGGTTCGGGTGCACAATTAAACATTGATGCAACGGCAAATGGAGTACTACAAGTATCTGATGACGTTATCATCGGAAGAGGTGCTCCGGTCGCAGGCTCTAACGCAAACATTAATGTTGTCAGCAATTTTAGCTCGTTACAAACAATACCTGCTAAGACTATAGCACCTCCGGGAGGTGTTGGGTTGTCCACAGTAACACCTTTCAGAAATAATGCTCAGCAAAAAACTCAGATAGCATATACAGTAGCTGAACTTATTGGTACATACGGTTGGAAAGCTGGTGATGTGATAGATCAGATTAGCATAGAAGTTAAAGATGTATTTGGAGGTGCCGGGTCACAAGCTTTTCAGAACCTTAGAATTCAGGCTTATCTGACAAGTACACCAGTGTCATATCCATTTAATCCTGCCATAACCGCACCCAGCACTAAAATTGCTGTTTCTGCAGGTGATGTAAATGTTGTAGCAACATGGCCCAGAATTATTTATGGTCCTACAACAACAACAATCTCTATGCCGTACGGTTCCTTAGGATGTTATACAGGTTGTCCAAATAGTGGTAATTATCAAACCATCAACCTCATACCAAATACTCTTATATGGGATGGAGTAAGTAACCTTGTTTTAGAATTTTGCGTTTGGACAAGTGTTGGTATAGCCCCTGCAAAATCATTTACACTTTATGATGAAGCTAGCGGAGTATTTAATGTCCTTTGTCTTAATTATGCAACTATTCCGGGTGGTTTGATTACAGGCTATACCATTGATGGCGATAAACATTACAATGCTGGAACCAATGCAGGTATTTCAGCAACAGTTTCAAATCAACGCCCGCGATTAGATTTCAATCGCCACCGGCCTTATAGCAAAGCCACGATCGTAGTCGGTGGTGACTGGATAAACAACAACAAGGGAGTTCGCGCTCCTTCAATAGTTGCAGGTTCAGATGGTTTCCGTGCCGGTTATAGTTTGGTTTCCTTTGACCCTGTTACTGCCACACGCAGCACTGTTAACTCACCGGGTCTTACAGCTGTAAATAGCTGGAATACTGCTATACAGCCAGCTTCATTAGGCGGGGCACTTGCGGATATTGACCAGGATATTACATCACAATTAACTTCGTTTAATGTTTCAACTGTGTTCAACATTCTCGAAATAAAAAAGGCAAGTGGAGCGAGCAAATCTGTGCGTCAAAATTCAACGTTTGCTTCATTGATTGGTGCATATTCAGACACATTATGGCTTACTACCGGTGAATTTAACCTTAACAGGAAAGAGTTCACTTTACAAAAGCCGGTTGCCAATGCTTTAGTGCAATCAGGAGCAAGCTGGTTGCGAAGCGAGGATAATAGTGGAGGGTCTGCCGGTACTATAGAAAGTAAGTTTACATGGAAAATAGGTGCCGGAATCACTGGTACATATATAATTCCATTTAAAAATACAACAAGCGGAACCGGGGTGTTTAACTTAAAATATAATAAAGTTACTGCGGCTGATGATATAGGTGATTTAACGATTGGTACTTATGGCACCACACCCTCTCCTAATAATATGCCTTGGCCATACCCCTCATTACCCGCAGGTAATCCATTACGTGTAATGACTATGACCACTAATCCATCTCCAATTCTTGATGCAACACCATGGACAGTAGATCGTTTTTGGTATATTAAACGGTCAACTGTAAGTGCATTGACCCCAACTGTTAATACACTTACATTTGAATATGACAATGCTGTAGAAGGAACCTCCCTGGCAGCCTACCTTCCAGGACAAATGAAAGCACAGCGGTATGAATTAACAGGTGCAAATCCGGGCTGGCATGCACCTTATGCAGGTCAAGGGGATGGAACTGTTGGCGCGACTACGGTTAGGTTCGTAAATCATCCGGCAGAATATATTGACAATACTTACAGCATTTGGGCTATTGTGAATCTTAATTTAGGAGCAACGGCCCCGCTTCCATTAAGCATCACTAACTTCAGCGGTAAGCAGGTTAACGATCGTGTTAAATTATGGTGGGATGTTCAGTCAGAAACTAATGTGGCTAAGTACTCTATTGAGCGCACTGCTGATCAGAGTTTCTATGAACTTATAACGAATAAAGCGCCTATGGGTCCATCTAATGCAGTATTAAATTACGAAGTGTGGGATAACAAACCATTGAAAGGAACATCTTACTATCGCCTTGCATCAAACAGTACCGATGGCAGTATTAAATATTACGGCCCTATTACAGTAAACTTTGGTGTACAGGGTATGTTTGATATTACCAACGTGCAGGCAGGCAACACTACAGCATCTATTAAAGTTGATTTTAATTATGACAGTAATCTGCCTTACACTTATATGGTAACAGATATGTTAGGAAACGTAGTAGCTAAAGGTGATAATCACAATGCAGCAGCGGGCGAAAATTCTATTGTAATACCTGTACAGTTATCGCAAGGTATATATGTAGTGTCATTAATCAATAACGATAAAACAGTAAGCCGTAAATTGGTTTATTAAAAACATAAATTTTGTTTTAGCTTTAAGTCCCCTTGCTTTACTGCGGGGGACTTTTTTTTGCAGTTTAGTAAAGAAAGTAAAGTATTACAGAAAGCAATCTCCGGCATATTTCAACTCTTCGTTATTTCGCTACCGGCAATATCTCATTATAGTAATTCCCAATCTCCCGTCCCAATTTCAAACCGTTATCGCAGGCAAAGCGAAAATGAATACCACCATACACCCTTGAAATACTTACCTGGTCAGCGGCTTCATTAAAAGACTTAAAGGAAAATACCGGTAAGTCGTAAGGCAATTCAGTTGAATCGGTAAATGCAATATTGTCTCCAAGCATTTTTGTCAGCACCGTTGAAGCCGCACCACTTATAGTGCTGTGTCCGCTTGGATATTCAGGAAACGGTGGTGTTTGAATATAACTGAACCAATTCGGATCAAACCAGTCATTGATTACCGTGATGGGACGAATTGTATTGTATTTATACTTCGCATTCCAGCAAACTATAAAAGCATCGGCTATAACCATTGATGTGTAAGTAAGCGTTTGTGATGCTTTCATCAAATCAATATTTTTATCCTTAATGATATTTCCTGCAATGGCCAGCCAATGCCCGCCAGGAGTCATTTTCTGAGCATAGTATGTCATGTGTCCGCTGAAATGCGCAACGTTAGGATTGCAATCCCAAAATGAAGAAATGTTTTTTTGATCATCATTTAAAGTTTTCGAAACGTCATAAACTTCCTTTAATGCTTTATAATAATCTGAATTGGGATCTTTGCTATATTGAGGTGGAACTAACGGAACAAACTGATCAATTGATTTTAAAAGAAAAGTTCTATGCGTTCCCCAGTAAGGTTCAATAGGCGGAGCATAAGCAGGTGGGGTTAATTGCCAAGCACCGGTAGTATCACTGAGTGAATATCTTGTTAGTTTACGTGTATTCTTAAAGTTATCTTTCAATGCCCACTTTAAAATTGCACCTGCAACGCTACTTCCCCACTCCGTTGAATTTTTAACCACTTCATCAGATAATCCTGTTTTCCTCAGGCTATCCACATAATTATTTTGCCAATCTTCTATTATAAATTCGCTCCACACTAATTTTTCCCCTACTTTGTTAAATGCAGTAATAGCTGCAAGTTCGTAATTGATATTTTTTTTAGAATCAACATCAGGCATTGAATCCAACCCGTTTGAAATTCCTTTTAGATTTTTATATTCCGGAAATGCAGGCTGCAAAGCTTCATACGCAGCAACCTGTGAATATGCATACACCCGGCTTGCAAACGGAGGCGTGAGCAAATCCTGCACAATGCAATCGGTTAGATTTTGCTGGGCCTTAAGCAAAGAATTTGCATTATAACTGAAAGACTCTTTTTTGTTTTCGTTTTTGCATGATGATAAAAATGCAATCATTAATAAAAAGCGAAATGAAATTTGTTTGGTAATTTGGAGATGATTCATTTGATGATAAATTAAATGCATGTTAAGCAAAGGAATATTTTTTTTTCGTAGAAGGTTTAATCTCTTTTCAGTTTTAATGCGGGTCTGTTGCATTACAATAAAGGGGTGTATGACAAAAGTCCCTTTTTTAAACCTTAGTAGAAAAGATAAGCTGCTCTTATAAAACCTTATTCCCTTATTGCTGCCAAAAATAAGGGAATAAGGTTGTGCTATATATGTCCGGTTTTCTACTAAGGTTTTTTTGTCTTTGAGAAACTTTTTTCCAAAAGGGACTTTTGTCATACACCCCAATAAAACACTGATGGACATTTTAAATTTTTTTACTTAGCCCATGACTGATAACGAACTCAGAGAAGTGAAAGAGCTTTTGGGAAACACATTGCTGCTAATCAGTAAAGTCCAAGGTTGTAAAAATAACTTAACTCAATTCTGTAAAGCGGGTTTGAATTGTTTTTTTATTTTGCATCGAAATTTTTTGTATGACAAAGGAAAACTATTTGATACACATATTAATCTTTGCCTTTATTCTTTCGTGCGGTTTTTATTCATGCTCTGCTCCGAAAGAAAAAAAGGAAACCATTGAGAAGCAGGAAGCTCCCAAATTATTTACGTTGCTTTCGCCTGATGTTACGGGTGTGGACTTTATTAATAAGATGGTGGATAATCGTGAGGTGATGATGACTTATGAATACCGTTTTAATGGTTGTGGAGTTGGCGTGGGCGATATTAATAATGACGGATTGCCTGATTTGTTTTTTACTGCCGGAAATCTGGATAACAAACTTTATCTGAATAAAGGCAATATGAAGTTTGAAGATATTTCTGAAAAAGCAGGAATTCTGAAACGCGAATCGGTTTCGACCGGGGTGTGCATGGTGGATATTAATGGTGATGGTTTTCTTGATATTTATGTTTGCCGGACAGGGAAATATTCTCCTGAACAACGTGCAAATCTTTTATATATTAATAATGGCAACCTGGCATTTACGGAGCGTGCTAAAGAATACGGACTTGATGATAAAAGTTATTCCAACCAGGTTGCGTTTTTTGATTATGACAATGATGGCGACCTTGATATGTTTCTTGTGAACCAACCGATTGATTATACGAATGCAAATGCTTTCCTGCTGAAAGCGGATACGCAAAAAGTCTATTCAAGTGATCGGCTATACCGCAATAATGGCAATGGAACTTTTACGGATGTTACTATGAAGGCTGGAGTAAGCAGCTCGAATGCTTTCGGTTTTAATGTTGCGGTTACTGACTTCAATAATGATGGTTACTGGGATTTGTATGTGACGAATGATTATATGCAGCCCGATTATTTGTACATAAACAATGGTAGCGGAACTTTTACCGAGTCTCTGAAAAAATATATGAAGCACTGTCCTAACTCCAGTATGGGTTCATGCATTGCTGATTATAATAATGACGGCTTGCCTGATTTAATGGTTGTGGATATGGTTGCAGAAGATAATCACCGGAAGAAAATTTTGCGGGGAGCATTAGACTATGATGATTTTAATCTTGCAACACAAAACGGAGGTTATTACCAATACATGCGCAACCAGTTGCAGCTTAATAATGGTAACGGCACGTTCAGCGAAATCGGTGAGGTTGCAGGCGTAAGTAATACTGACTGGAGCTGGGGCCCTTTGTTTGCCGACCTCGACAATGATGGATGGAAAGATCTTTTTATTGCCAATGGTTATCGCAGGGATCTCACCAATCTTGATTTCATTAACTATTATCTTGATTCTATTAATAAGATGGGAGGAATCAAAATTTTCAAACACATGTATGATCTGCTTAATACGATTCAGGAAACTCCTGTAAAAAATTATGCATTTAAGAATAACCGTGATTTGACATTTTCAAAAGTTTCAGATTTATGGGGATTTTCTGATCTTACATTTTCTAACGGTGCTGTGTATGCTGACTTAGACAATGATGGGGATATTGACCTTGTGATCAATAACATTGATCAGCCCGCAATGATTTATAAAAACAATTCACGCGAACTTTCAAAAAATAATTTCATACAGTTTAGATTGAAAGGAGATTCAAAAAACACACAAGGTATCGGAACCACTGTAAAAATTTCGGCTGCTGAAGGGGAACAGGTTTTTACGTATCAACCTACACAGGGATTTTTATCTTCTACAGAAAACAGAATTCATTTTGGAATCGGTAATGACACAATAATTCAAAAAGCTGAAATTACCTGGCCGGGTGGCCTTCGTCAAATTCTTGAAAACATTCCGGCAAATCAATTGGTCATTGTTGATAAAAAGAATGCACAGCCATTTAAAAAAGAAAAGGCAGTTGAATCAGTAAAATTATTTGCTGATGCCAATCAAAGTTCAGGAATTGACTTTGTTCATAAAGAAAATGATTTTATTGATTTTAAAAGAGAGCCGCTGCTGCCGCAAAAATTTTCGGAACCGGGTCCTTGCCTTGCAACCGGTGATGTGAATGGTGATAAATTGGAAGATTTTTACATAGGAGGTGCAACCGGTCAGGCAGGAGCACTATACATTCAGAAAAGCAACGGAACATTTTCAAAACAATTGAATCCTGTTTTTGAAACGGATAAAATTTATGAAGATGCCGGTGCAACTTTCTTTGATGCTGATGGTGATGGTGATCTTGATTTATATGTTGCAAGCGGAGGAAATGAATGGGATGAAAATTCACCACAGTATGAGCATCGCCTTTATATCAATGATGGCAAAGGAAATTTTTCAAGAGCGAAAGATGCGCTGCCCGATATTCATACAAGCTCTATGTGTGTTGTTGCTAATGATTTTGATAAAGATGGCGACATGGATTTGTTTGTAGGCGGAAGAATCGTTTCGGGAAAATATCCTGTTAGTCCACGCAGTTATATTTTGCGGAATGATAAAGGAAAATTTACAGATGTTACCCAAGAAGTTTGTAAAGACCTTATGTATCCTGGTTTAGTTTGCAACGCAATATGGACGGATTATAACAATGATGGTTTCACAGATTTAATTGTTGTGGGACAATGGATGCCTGTTTCCATTTTCAAAAATGAAAACGGAAAGTTGAAAAACGTAACAACTAATTCAGGACTTGATAGCAGTAATGGATGGTGGAATTGCATTGCGGCAGGCGACTTCGATCATGACGGTGATATAGATTATGTAGTTGGCAATCGCGGACTTAATTCAAGAATTAAAGCAAAAGAAAATGAACCTGCATGTGTCTATGCAAAAGATTTTGATCACAACGGAACTCTTGATGCGATTATGTGTTACTACATACAAGGAACAAGTTACCCGATTTACGGACGCGATATGTTGACCGACCAGATTCGCGAGCTCAAGAAAAAATTTCTGCGTTACCGCGATTATGCTGATGCAACTATTTATGACATTTATCCGAAAGCAATTGTTGATAGTGCCCTGATCCTTCGTGCGCACACATTTGCCTCTTCCTACATTGAAAATCTCGGAAACGCCCGCCTGCCGGACGGGCAGGGAAAATTTAAAATGACTCCGCTTACTTTAGAAACACAATTCTCGACTGTAAATTCAATTCTTGATTATGATTTTGATGGTGATGGTAATCTTGATTTACTCCTCGTTGGCAATGATTATTCACCTGAAGTTGAAACGGGAAGATATGATGCTTCTATTGGAAATTTTTTAAAAGGTGATGGCAAAGGGCATTTCAAAAATATTCCTTCTACACAGAGCGGATTTTTTGTAGATAGTTATGCCCGCAGTATGAAAATGATCGCTACTCTAAATTCTAAACTGATTCTTGTTGGAAATAATAATGACAAGATGAAAGTGATTAGATGGAACAAGAAAAATAATTTGCATAATCCATAGCACTCAATTTGCAAAATTCTTTTAATATTTTAAAAAACTTCCTGCCTTATTAGTTTTCATCTGCAAACTTTCGGAAATTGGCAAGAACTTTCCGAAAGTGAAATCCCGCGATGCAAAGAATGTAACAGCGTTCCGATAACTATCGGAATCAGTTCGCTTAAAAAACTTACTGCCTTATTAATTTTCGTCTGCAAA
>JBDTRM010000209.1:0-6595 GCA_039931675.1 Bacteroidia bacterium
GTGAAACAAAAAACAAACATGCGTGTAGCTACGGAGGTAGCAAAAGCATCGCATGTGGAGTTAGCATTAAAATACGGAATTGATTTTTTATGGATAGGCGCGCGCACATCAGTCAATCCTTTTTTTGTGCAGGAAATTGCTGATGCTTTGCGCGGGGTTGATATTCCTGTATTGGTAAAAAATCCATTGCATCCCGATTTGCAATTATGGATTGGTGCGCTGGAGCGCATTTCAAAAGCAGGAATAAAAAAATTAGCTGCCGTCCATCGCGGATTTTTTACTTACGAAAAAACAGAGTATCGCAATTCCCCGCGCTGGGAAGCGATGCTTGAATTAAAAACAAATCATCCCGAATTGCCTGTTATATGCGACATCAGCCACATTGCAGGCAATACACATTTGCTGCCTGTAGTTGCGCAGCAGAGCATTGATTTGGATATGGATGGATTAATGATTGAAACACATTGCAATCCTGCCAAAGCATTAAGTGATGCAGAACAGCAAATTACACCTCAACAATTATTTGCTTTAGTAAGTCATCTCAAACTTCGCAAATCAACTTTTGATGATGAACGATTAACATTAAGCCTTGCAGGCATCCGCAAAACCATTGACCAATTAGACAGCGATTTACTCGACATTTTAAGTAACCGAATGAAACTCGTAAAACAAATCGGAGCCTTAAAGCAAGAAGGGGAAGTGAGCATTTTTCAAATCATGCGCTGGCGCAGCATTGTAAAACAATCATTGCTTAAAGCCGATGAAATAGGTCTCCACCGCGACTTTGTAAAAAACATCTTAATCCAGATCCACGATGAATCCATCAGGATTCAATCGGAAATTTTGAATAAGGAGGTAGAGTGAAAAATCTTTTCAATAAGTACCTTGATTCTAAACCTCTCGAATTCGAAAGGTTTAGAAATAATTTCTAAGTTATCATGCGAGTAAACAATGAAATCCTGAATAACTTTATTCGTTGTCAATACAAGGCATACTTAAAAAACAAACAACAGACGGGAATTATTTCTGATTATGAAATACTTTATAAGCAACTAAAGCAAACTCAAAAAAACAACTTTGAAAAAACTCTCTTTGACAAATTAATTTTTTCCAACACAACATTTGAGAATATTATTCCAAAAGAAGGGGTTGCACTAAATCTCAAATTCGAAAATGAAAATATTGACCTGACACTTGATGGAATTGAATTTATAAGTAAGAAGAATATCATTCCGATTTTTATAACACCATTTGAAAAGGTTACGAAAACAGATAAACTGTTTCTTGCCTTGCAAGCATCATACATTCAAAATGAATTTAATCTTCAGGTGGAAAGTTGCAAGGTGGTTTTCGGAAAAAACATCCGCCAAACAAAATTCAAGTTATCATCTTTCACAAAAACAATTAAGAAAACAATTGGAGAACTGAATAAAATCTTATCCGATTCAAGCGAGCCTTCTCTGATTTTAAATAATCATTGTCCGGTTTGTGAATTCAGGAACTATTGTAAAGAGAAAGCAAAGACAGATGGAAATATGAGCTTACTTGATAGGGCAACATCTAAAGTAATAGAGAAATATAAGAAGAAGGGAATTTTTACCATTCAACAACTTTCATACTTATATAAACCAAGAAGAAGGAAAAAACAACGGGCTAAACCGCCTATCTCTCATAATATAGAATTGCAAGCTTTAGCGATAAGAACTAATAAGCTTTATGTGAAACAACTACCAGAATTATCAAGGCAACCTATTGAGTTGTTTTTAGATATTGAAGGTAATCCAGACAAGGAATCATATTATCTCATTGGAGTATTAATATGTAAAGATTTGGTAACAACTTGTAACTCTTTTTGGGCTGACAATGCAAACGATGAAACTCATATCTGGGAACAGTTTATCTCAATCACAAATGAATATCCTGATTCACCCATTTATCATTATGGGAATTATGAATCAAAAGCGATTGATATTCTTGGGAAACGACATGATACAAATGTAACAGGCATACAAAAGCGACTGATAAATATTGTCAATTCAATATATGGTAAAATATATTACCCGACTTATTCAAACAGATTGAAAGAATTAGGAAGTTACATTGGAGCAACTTGGTCGTCACTCAATGCCAGCGGAATTCAAAGTACAGTTTGGAGGCATCAATGTGAAGAAATCCAAAATGAAAAATACAAAGAACTTTTAACCACCTATAATAAAGAAGACTGTCATGCTTTAAAATTGCTAACTGATAAGCTCTCGCAAATACAGGAATCGGCTAATGCTCTTCTTGAGGTAGATTTTGTGGACAATCCTAAAAAAAATTCCACAGGAGTAAGCACTCAAATTCATCAACAATTTGACTTGATTTTAAAATTCGCTCATGAAAATTATGATATTCATAAAATAAGTTTCCAAAACAGTGTGCAACAAGAAGTTTTAGGGAAAAAAAAGACGGGTGCAAAAACAGGTCACTTGGGAGCATTCAGAGCTATTCCCAAAGCAAGCAGAATAATTACTGTGCCAATAAAAAGGACTTGCCCTACACATAAATGTAAATTAATTAAGAACTCAAAAACGGCCGAGCAAACAATCACTGACATCGTTTTTACAAAAAACAGCATACGAAAAACCATTTTCAAATATATCGGACATAAAAGTTATTGTTCTAAATGCAATAAATTTTTTATGCCATCTCAAATTAAAAAAATATGGGGTAAACACTTTGGACATAATTTCAAGGCATGGATTGTTTATCAAAGACTCGTCCTCAAGCTACCTTTTGATATAATCAGATTGAATTTAAAAGAGATGTTTAATGAAAATATTGGTAAAGGAGGAGTTTATACTGTTTTTTACAAATTCGCATTCTTTTATAATTATACGGAAAGGCAGAATCTGAAACAGATACTCAATAGTCCTTTTGTACATGCAGATGAAACGAAAGTCAATGTGAAAGGAGTTGACCATTACGTCTGGATTTTTACTAATGGGAAACAGGTAATATTTCGGGAAACAGAAACTCGCGAAATAAATATCGTAATGGAACTTTTGAGAGATTTTAAAGGAATACTCATATCTGATTTCTATCCTGGCTATGAGTCGCTAAAATGTAAACATCAAAAATGCTGGGTTCATTTGATAAGAGACCTCAACGAAGATTTGTATAAAAATCCTTATGATATTGAATATGAAAATTTCATTCTCGAATTGAGAAATTTAATCATTCCGATTTTTGCATCAATAGAAAAATACCAGTCAAAAAAATGTCATTTTAATAAATTCAAAAAAAGTATAGAAGCATTTTATAATCTGGTGATTCTAAATGCAAATTATAGCTCTGAAATGACTTTGAAATATCAAACACGGATAAAAAAGCATTGGGCAAACTTGTTTACTTTTATTGAGTTTGATGATATTCCGTGGAATAATAATATGGCTGAAAGAGGGCTAAGGCATTTAGCTATTCAAAGAAAAATTTCCACTTTTTTTGATAAAGGCATAAAAAATTACTTACTGTTTCTTGGTATAATGCAAACGTGTAGATTTCAAAAAAAATCATTTCTTAAATTTTTACTTTCAGGCAAAAAAACTATTTAAGAAATCAAAAACAGGATAAATTAGCAGCAAAAATATTTAAACCAAATGAGCAACATAAAATTATTTGAAAGCAAACAAATCAGAACTGTTTGGAATGAAACAGACAAGAAGTGGTATTTCGTTGTAGCAGATGTGGTGCAGGTGTTGACCGAAACTCCTAATGCAAAAGACTACATCACAAAAATGCGCAAAAGGGACGAGGAGCTTTCCAAAGGGTGGGGACAATTTGTCACCCCCCTTTATATCGAAACCGCAGGCGGCAAACAACAACTTAATTGTGCTAATGCGCAAGGATTATTGCGGATAATTCAATCCATTCCGTCACCTAAAGCAGAACCATTTAAACGCTGGCTGGCACAGGTTGGCTCTGACAGATTGGATGAAATTGAAAATCCTGAATTAGCTTCTCAACGCGCAAGAGAACTTTATAAATTGAAAGGATACTCTGATGATTGGATTGAAAAGAGAATGAGAAGTATTGCAATTCGTGAAGAGCTAACAGAGGAATGGAAAAATCGCGGCATCAAAGAACAAAAAGAATATTCAATACTCACAGCAGAAATTTCAAAAGCAACTTTTGGATTAACTCCTTCGCAATATAAAAATGTAAAAGGGTTGAAACGTGAAAATCTGAGAGACCACATGACAGATTTGGAATTACTTTTTTCAATGCTTGGCGAAGCTTCAACAACTGAAATAGTAAAGACAAAAAATCCCAAAGGAATTATTCAAAACAAAACAGCAGCAAGACAAGGTGGCACCATTGCTGGTGATGCAAGAAAAGCGCTTGAGGTAAGAACAGGCAAAAAAGTTATAACCTCTGAAAACTATTTACCCGAAGCCAAGAAAACGAAAGGATTAAAAAAGGGGAAAGCAAAATAACTATTGCACAAAATCAACAGACAAATTTTGAATTAGAAAAAGCAATAAAAAAAATCCGCAAAACATTTTTTAAAAACACTTCGAGGATTAATAACATATAAACCGAAATTATTTTGCAGTAGTGGTCATGTTATCCAATACATCCATCACCTCTTTAACAGCTTTAGCTGAATCAGTGAGTAATTTCATTTCATCAACATTCAGTTTTAATTCGATGATTTGCTCAATACCTTTTTTTCCTAACTTCACAGGTACACCGAGATAAATATTTTTCAAGCCATATTCGCCATTCAACCATGCGCAGCAAGGGAAAATTCTTTTCTGGTCGCGAACTATTGCTTCTACCATTTGGGCGGCAGCAGCTCCCGGTGCATACCAAGCAGATGTTCCCATAAGGTTTACTAATTCACCTCCGCCTTTTTTGGTGCGGTCAACTATTGCATCCAATTTAGCTGCATCAATTAATTCGGTCACGGGTATTCCTGCAACGGTTGTGTAGCGTGGCAGCGGCACCATGGTATCGCCATGACCACCCATCAACACTGCCTGTATATCTTTTGGTGAGCAGTTCAATGCTTCGGCAAGAAAACCCCTGTAACGTGCAGTATCCAATATCCCCGCCATGCCAAATACGCGCGATGAATCAAACTTTGAAGTAAGGTATGCGCAATATGTCATTACGTCAAGCGGATTTGAAACCACTATGATGATGGTGTTTGGTGAATACTTTACTATGTTTTCGGTTACGGAACGTACAATGCCTGCATTGGTTGCAATCAAATCATCGCGACTCATGCCTGGCTTGCGCGGAAGTCCTGAAGTAATTATTACCACTTCGCTGTTAGCGGTTGCTGAATAATCATTGGTGACTCCTTTTATTCGGGTATCGTAAAGATTGATTGCTGAAGTTTGCCAGATGTCAAGCGACTTGCCTTCGGCAATACCATCTTTAATGTCAAGTAATACTACTTCGTTAGCAAGTTCATGGTGAGCGCATACGTTAGCAACTGTTGCTCCTACATTGCCGGCTCCTACTACTGTAATTTTCATTTTTAATTATATTTAATTTATTTGTTTTTGACTCGTCTTACTTTTTGCAAAATGCCAGTTTTTAAAAAGGCGGACGAAATTAGAAATAGATTAGTGATTTGAAAAAAAAAATGCAATCAACGGTTTCTTTAAATATAATATGTTTTACTCTATGAGATTTGTTTAATTTCGTTTTAAAATTAAATCCGGAACGTTAACCTTTTGTGGTTATAAAATCCTTTAAAATTTAAAAATCATGTGGAAAGAAGAAAACAATCAATTAAAAAAAGATTTCACGTTTAAAAACTTTATTGAAGCATTTTCATTTATGACACGCGTTGCTTTAGTTGCAGAAAAAATGAATCATCATCCTTTATGGACCAATGTTTATAATCGCGTGGAGATAAGCCTTAATACCCACGATGCAGGCGATGTTGTAACTGACAAAGACAGGAAACTTGCTGAAGCGATTGATAAATTGATTTGATTTTAAAATGCTTTTTCAAATCATAGTCAAAATTATTACTCGCCAAATCTGTGTATTTTATATGAGATTTGGCGAGTAATAATTTTAACTACAAAACAGGTTAGATGATATAACTCTTAATGAAACAAATCATCTAACGTAACTTCACTATCAACCTGTTGTATTTTGTATTGATTTGGCTTAACCCCGAAAGTGGTAACGAGTGTGGTAAAAACTGTTTTGTTTGTTTTGGTGTAAGATTTAAAGGTACGTTTTTTTAAATCTAAAACATTAGCATAAGATTTATTGATTTCAAATACGTCAGTGCTGAATTTTATTTCGCAAAGGTTTATGCACCTGTCTCTGCGGTCAATAAGCAAATCAATTTGAGTACCGTTGTTTATTTTACTGCCCCGCAGCCGCCACGAACTTTGCTCAGTATAAACTCCGCTGATACCTAATTTTCTTTTAAGTGCATGTATGTGTTTAATGCAAACACCTTCGTAAGCGTAACCATTCCACGCCTGGAAGGCACTGGATGAAATTATTTGTTGCCATCCGTCATTGCCTTTTATTTGTTTTTCCATAAACTTTAAATGGAAAGCAGTGAACTCATCACTCA
>JBDTRM010000210.1:0-4553 GCA_039931675.1 Bacteroidia bacterium
CCAACTTGCCAACTTGCCAACTTGCCAACTTGCCAACTTGCCAACTTGCCAACTTGCCAACTTTTTTAAAAGGGAGCGCAAATATAGAAGAAGTAATTTCTTTTTAGAGTTTTGCAGACTTAAAATGAAAAAGCAATTCTCATTCGGCTGCATCCTTAATTGCAATGTCATTGGGTTAATCTCCGGATAATCCCTCCGAGGGTTCGCAGCCGCGCGGGCTGGCAAACCCTCGGAGGGATGGAAGCGCACATAAATTAACTTCAACTTTCAGTGAAAACCATCAAACTTCAATACACAATTTTATTAAAGCGACTTTTAATACTGTTTATCATTTACACAGTAATGCGCTCATTGTTTTTTATTTTCAACTACTCTTATTTCGATTTGAGCACTGCTGATGCATTAATAGCATTTTTAGCGGGGCTTCGATTTGACCTTGTGGCAATCACAATCACCAATATACTTTTCATTTTGCTTCACCTGTTGCCAATAAAGGTTTTTTATAAAAAATGGTATCAAAACATTCTTGCATTTCTTTTTTATTTGATAAATAGTATTGCAGTAATTTTTAACTGTGTTGATTTTGAATACTTCAAATTTATACTCAAACGAAGCAGTGCCGATTTATTAGATGTGATAATACTTGGCGAAGACACAGGCAATAATATGGGTGCAATGGCTGCCGATTTCTGGCATTTGCCAGTGCTTGCTTTTATAATTATTTCAACGATGATTTTCTTTTATCGCAAAACTTTCAGAGGAACCGGTTCCCCTCTCTTTTGGAGAGGGGCAGGGGGTGAGGTGACTGCGTGGTTAATGCTTATTCCTACAGGACTACTGATACTCGTAGCTTTCAGAGGTGGAACACAATTTAAACCTTTACGTATTATTACTGCTTCTGAATATTCGTCTCCACAAAATGCTCCCGTAATTTTGAACACAACATTCACTATTATTAAAACTTTTAATAAAGATGGATTAGAGCAGAAAAATTATTTCAGTGATACAGAAGTAGAAAAAATTTTCACTCCCGTTCATCAATATAAAACAACAAAGCCATTCAGAAAGCTGAATGTAATAGTGATTATTTTAGAAAGCATTGGTAAGGAATATTTTGGAGCTTATAATAATTACAAAGGTTACACACCTTTTCTTGATTCGCTTATAAAACAAAGTCTAACATTTCAATATTCATACTCAAACTCAAAACGCTCTATTGAAGGCATACCTGCGGTTATAGCTTCTATTCCACAACTGATGACAGAGCCTTTTATCACTTCAGTTTATGATGGAAATAAATTTAATTCGTTGGCAAGCTTGCTGAAGCAAAAAGGTTATCAGTCAGCATTTTTTCATGGAGGAAATAGCGGTACCATGGGTTTCGATAACTTCACCGCTGCTGCGGGATATGATAAATATTATGGTCGTAATGAATACGGAAAAAGCGATTATGACGGCAACTGGGGCGTTTATGATGAACCGTTTTATAAATTTTTTGTGAGCAGGATGAATGAGATGAAGCAGCCATTTCATACTACAATCTTTTCACTTTCATCACATCATCCTTATTCAATTCCACCACAGTATAAAAATAAATTCCCGAAAGGAACCTTGCCAATTCATGAAAGTATAGGCTATTCTGATTATGCATTGAAAACATTTTTTGAGAATGCTTCGCATCAAGCGTGGTTTGACAGCACGCTGTTTGTTATCACGGCTGACCATACCAGCCAGGCTGAAGGCGCTTATTACAAAAACAAGCTGGGCATTTATGCAGTGCCTGTAATTTATTATATGCATAACAGTAACCTTATAGGTCGTTCAGATGAAGTTACTCAACAGGCTGCAATACTTCCAGGTGTTTTGCAATATCTCAATTATGATTTGCCTTTTGTCGGTTTTGGTGAAAGCGTTTTTGATTCAACAGCAAAGCAGTTTGCAATTAATTTTATGGATGATAGTTATGATTTAATTTCAGATAATTATTTGCTTCAATATGACGGAGAAAAAGTATCAGGAATCTATAAATTCAAAACAGATAGCTTGTTAAAGAATAATCTCATCAATCAAAAACCCGACATTTCAAAAGATGAAAATCTTTTGAAAGCAGTGATACAACAATTCAATAATCGTTTAATAAAAAACAGAATGGCTAATTAAGGTTGAATGATGGAATGACGGAATGATAGAATAAATTTCGGAGCATTTACTTTCGGAAAGTTCCTTCAACTTTCCGAAAGTTTACCAGACAAATAGCACACCTTTCACTTTCACTTTCGCTTTCACCTTCACTTTAAATAAAAGATGAAAAAACACTCCATCCTTTTTATAGCAAATCCAAAAGCGGGAACCCGAAGGGGTGTGAACTTTTCTGAAGTTATTTTGAAGTGCATTGATATAAAAAAATACGATTACGAAATTAAATACACCGAACGCGCTCACCACGCAACGGAACTTGCAGCAGATGCTGTGCAGCACGGCATTGAATATTGTTTTGCAATTGGCGGTGATGGAACTGTAAACGAAGTTGCTAAAGCATTAAAAGGTTCTCAAACTTGTTTAGGAATTATTCCATGCGGTTCAGGAAACGGATTGGCACGGCATCTCAAAATTTCTTTAAAAATTGAAAAGGCATTTCAACTGATTGACTCAGGAAAAATATTGCGCATAGATACCATGTTGGTAAACGGAATTTTTTCTGTGAATGTTTCAGGAATTGGTTTCGATGCTCATGTTGCAGCTATGTTTGGCAAGGGTGGAGGCAGAGGTTTTTGGAACTATACTAAGCTGGTGATGAATGAATTTAAAAAATATCCCGAACAGCAATTTGAAATTACCTGCGATGGATATACAACTATTCATAAGTTGATTGTGGTTGCTTTTGCAAACTCATCGCAATTTGGCAATAATGCTTACATCGCTCCTAATGCTTCAGTTGTTGATGAATATCTCGACATCACTATGCTCCGCAAAATGAATTTGTTTAATGCATTAATGATTGCTCCAAAACTTTTCACAAAGAAATTAGATGATTCAAAATATGTTGAAATCATCCAAGGCAAAAACATTTTTATCAAAACTGAAAAACCTGTAGCCCTTCATATTGATGGCGAACCATCAGGCGAATCAATCCAATTTGAAATACAAATTCAACCGGGCTCATTGAATGTACTTTTGCCTGAAACTACTTACAGGTGAAAAATTATGAATGCGGATTTTTAAATATTAAATTTGTCTTCATTTCTATTCAAAGAAAGCAGGCAAAAAAATTAAAAATTATGGCAACCAAAAAGCCTATTAAAGAATCTATCAAGAGTGTCAGCATTCAACTTGAAGTATCAATATTTAAAATTGACACAGGTCACTTCTTCGCATTTTGTCCTTCATTAAATCTTTCTTCTTATGGAGATTCTGTTGAGGATGCAAAGGAAGCTTTTAACGAGGCTTTGCAATTATTTATTGAAGAAACTATAAAGATGAATACCTTCGAAAGAGAACTGCTTAAACATGGATGGTCATTGTCATATAAGCCAACGCCTGTTTTTACTCAACCGCCTGTTCATGTGAAATTAGCTTTAGATTTTCCCAACTATAAATTTTTGAAATCTGTTAAAAAGAGCTTTAATGTGCCACAGGAAATCTTTGCTTAACAAATGGTCAGCGTAAAAACAATTAAGACAAGTAAGTTTATACGTTGGCTTAAAAGCAAAGGGCTTGAATACCAAAGAACAAAGGGTTCGCACGAATCTTGGAATAACCCAAAAGGAAACAATCCTTATTCACGACCAATTATTTTCAGAACAAAGGATAAAGAAATTCCGCTGCCGCACATCAAAACCAATTTAGATACGATGGGAATTGATGTTGATGATTTTTTGAAGGAAATTGAAAAGTTGTAAAATGAAAAACTCTAAATTACCGCGAATCCACACACTTTGAAATTCAAATTCAACCAGGCTCATTGAATGTGCTTTTGCCTGAAACTACCTATAGGTGATTCAATTTTTACTCTACCGAAGTTCTTCCTCGAAATCTCTTAAAAATTTATATAATTGATAACCAACAAAATATAAATTATTTTAGTACTATGTGTAACAAGGTACTATCTTTTATATCTATCTTTGTGAAGCAAAATTCATTGCTAAACATGTTAGAAATAATGAATGATGAATTTTGAATATCGAATGATGAAGGAAATGAAATCTTAAAGGAAAAAAAATTCATTGCAATGAAAACGAAAACAAAAACTTCAACATTCGACATTCAACATTCACTATTCAACATTTAAACAGTTAACTCCAAACAAATAATAAAATGAGCAATCTGGAAAATACACAAGCTCAAATGCGAAAAGGGGTTTTAGAGTTTTGTATTCTTTCAATAATATCTAAAGGCGAAATTTATCCTTCAGATATTATCGCAAAAATGAAAGAGTCAAAGCTGATTGTGGTAGAGGGTACGTTATACCCGCTGCTTACAAGACTAAAAAACGCAGGCTTGTTAAGTTATCGTTGGATTGAATCCAACTCGGGACCTCCCCGCAAGTATTATGT
>JBDTRM010000211.1:0-8640 GCA_039931675.1 Bacteroidia bacterium
CTTCCGGTTCATCTCATCTGATTTTTGCGTAGCTTATTACTTCTCAGGATGACCCAAAATTCTATCCCAAATCTAATAATCCCCCATCGTTTCTTCCAATTGTCCTAATGCATTTGCGAGTTGCTCATCATTGGGCGCAATGCCATGCCATTTATGTGAGTGCATCATAAAATCAACACCATTGCCCATTTCAGTATGCATGATTATGAAAACAGGAACTTCTTTACTCGTTTCAGTTTTTGCTGCATTGAGAACGCTGATTACTTCTTCAATATTGCCGCCATCTTTAATCTCTAAAGTTTTCCAGCCGAATGCTTCAAACTTAATGCGCACATCCCCTATCGGCAGAACATCTTTTGTTGCGCCATCAATTTGCTGTCCGTTTAAATCAATTGTCACTATAAGATTGTCCACTTTTTTTGCAGCTGCAAACATCACGGCTTCCCAAATTTGTCCTTCTTCAATTTCACCATCACCAATTAGTGCGTACACTAAATTATTTTCTTTATTCAGCTTTTTTGTGAGCGCTGCACCAATTGCTACTGAAAGTCCCTGACCTAAAGAACCACTTGCCACGCGCACTCCGGGCAAACCTTCATGCGTTGTAGGGTGTCCTTGCAATCGCGAGTTTATAAAACGAAATGTGGAAAGTTCCTTTAAATGAAAATATCCTGCACGAGCTAAAACGCTGTACCACACAGGCGATATGTGACCATTGGAAAGAAAAAACAAGTCTTCGCTTTTTCCATCAATGGTGAAATTCTTTCCATCATGATTCATGATTTCATAATACAATGCAACAAAAAATTCAACGCACCCGAGTGAACCGCCCGGATGTCCTGATTGCACTGCATGTACCATACGCACAATGTCTCTGCGCGTTTGCGAACAGATTCTTTTTAGTTCTTCTACTTTCATAAAATAATTTAAAGTTTGGAGTTTGGACAAAAGTATTTTTTCTAATGCTCCAACTCCTTTCTATTTATTAACACAACGTTGATAACTGCAATTAAGCTCAAGCTTTACAGCAAGTAATTCTAATTTTGTTGCGACAAATTATCTCTTCATCAATAACAATGAATTATAGATTTGGAGAATATCAATTTAAAAGCTGAATAATCATGAGCAACTTAAAAATTTTCGAGAGCAAAAAAATCCGCAGCCATTGGGATGCTGAACAAGAGAAATGGTATTTCTCTGTAATTGATGTAATTGAAATTCTTACTGACAGTCCGAGACCAAGAAAGTATTGGAATGCTTTAAAAACTAAGCTTGACATGGAAGGAAGTGAACTGTCCCAAAAATTGGGACAGTTGAAAATGGTAGCTGAAGATGGTAAGTTAAGAGAGACTGATGTTGCCGATACAGAGCAACTTTTCCGATTGATTCAATCTATTCCATCTCCTAAAGCAGAGCCATTCAAACAATGGCTGGCACAAGTAGGGTATGAAAGAATTGAGGAAACTGAAAATCCTGAATTGAGTTTTGACCGCGCCATGCAAAGCTATTTGCAAAAAGGATATAGCAAAGATTGGATTAATCAACGACTCAAAAGCATTGAGGTAAGGAAGGATTTAACCGATGAATGGGAAAAGCGCGGAGTAAAAAAAGGACAGGAGTTTGCAACGCTTACTGATATTATTACGCAGGCATGGAGCGGCAATACTGTACAACAATACAAGCAGCATAAAAATCTTAAAAAAGAAAACCTGAGAGACCACATGACGAATATGGAATTGGTGTTGAATATGCTTGCAGAGGCGACCACCCACAGAAATATCAAAAGAAAAAAATCCGCAATCGCTTGATGAAAATAAAACTATCGCAAGACAGGGCGGAACTATTGCTGGTAACACAAGAAAAGAAATTGAGGCAAAAACAGGAAAGAAAATTGTAAGTACTTTGAATGCAAAACAAATTAAAGCAGGGAAAGAAATTAAGAAACTGAAATGAGTTATTACAAAATCACAACAGATTACTTCTTCCAATAGCTATCGGAATCGCAATGACGAATTACCCAACACACATGAACATCTTTCCACAGCAAAATCTTTTAATAAGTGAATTTGAAGAAATCAAAACACGCATGGCTGCTTATTGCATCAGCAATATGGGTAAGGATTTGGCTCATGAACTTAAACCAACTTCTGATTTTAATTTGATAAAACTTGCGCTTGACCAAACTCAGGAATTTAAAAGAATTATTGAAAACGGAGAAGTTTTTCCATACAACGGATATGAAGATATATCGCGTGAGTTGAATATACTTCGCATCGAAAATTCAGTGTTGAGCGCAGAACATTGTTTGAAAATTTTATCGCTTACCAAAGTCATTCATCTCATCTTAAAATTTTTTAAAGAAAGGGAATCACTGTACGAAAATTTGGAACTGCTTATTGAAGGTGTTGTTTATGAAAAAGCAATTGTTGATTTGATTGAAGAAGTTTTTGATGACCATGGAGTGGTAAAATCAAGTGCATCGCCTGAGTTGGCTCACATCCGAAAAACCTTGCAGCGCAAGCGGTTGGAAGTTGACAGAGTTTATCAGCAAGTAATAGCACGTTATAAAAAAAATGGCTGGGTTACTGAATCAGAAGAAAGTACCCGAAGCGGAAGGCGTGTTATTTCAATTGTTGCAGAACAAAAAAGAACGCTCAATGGAATTGTTCATGATATTTCAGCAACTGGTAAAACTGCTTATCTCGAGCCTGAAGAAGCCGTTGGTATCAATAGCATTGTGCAAAGTTTGGAACAGGAAGAACGTCTTGAAATTTTGCGCATACTGCGTGAGTTAACACAGCGACTTAGGAAATTTCAATCACAGTTGCAACAATATTATGAGTTGGTTGCTCAATTGGATTTCATCCATGCTAAAGCTGCATTTGCAATTGCTATCAAAGCACATATTCCTTTTATTAAAAACAGTTCACAGGTGGTTTTGAATAATGCAAGACATCCGCTTTTGTTTTTGCAAAATCAATCGCAACAGAAAAAAACAATTCCGTTTTCGCTTACGCTGAATGATGATAAACGCATTATCGTAATCAGCGGGCCTAATGCAGGCGGCAAAACCGTTTGCATGAAAGCCACTGCATTGCTGCAATTAATGTTGCAATCAGGATTGTTAGTTAGCGTTGATGAAGCGAGCGTATTCGGCATTTTTGAAAATGTTCTTGTTGATATTGGTGATTCGCAAAGTATAGAATATGAGTTGAGCACTTATTCATCGCGTTTGCAAAAGATGAAACAGTTTTTAGAAACTGCTGATGAACGCACACTTTTTATTATTGATGAATTTGGTACAGGTACTGACCCTGAGCTTGGAGGCGCACTTGCAGAAGCCATTTTGGAAGAATTAAATAACAAACATTGTTATGGATTAATTACCACCCACTTTTTAAATCTTAAGGTATTAGCCGATAAAACCCCCGGTATTTTTAATGGCTGTATGCTATTTGATTCTCAAAAGTTAGAACCTAAGTATGAATTGGTAGTCGGCAAGCCGGGTAGTTCTTACACTTTTGTGGTGGCTGAGCGTAGCGGTTTGCCAAAACAAGTAATTTCAAATGCTGAAAATAAAGTTACGAAAACTCATGTGATGCTTGAGCAAATGTTGCAACAGGTGGAGCATGATAAAAATTCAATTACTCAAAAATTAAAACAGGTTGAATCAGCAGAGCAAACTTTAAATGAGTTGTTGGAGAAGTATGAACGATTGCGGCAGCAGAATGAAAATTCAAAAATTAAATTTGATGAGAAAGTAAAGTCCGCTGAAAACCGCATGATTAATGAGTTTGATGCCAAGGTGTTGAAATTTGTAAACGAATGGAACAACAGTAAGAATAAAAAACAGGTGCTGGAAAAATACAAACGCATGCATTCGAGACAAAAAACTGAAATAGAAAAAACCTTGAAGGCAGCAGAAATAATTGAGATAGAAGAAAATTTGAAAAAATTAAATGTCGGAGTTTGGGTGCGATTGAAAGGCGGTAAAACAATTGGAAAAATTGAAAGCATTCAAAATAAAAAAGCCAATGTTTTTTTCGGAACATTTAAAACCATTGCAGACTTAATTCACTTAGTTCCCGTTGAAGAAGATGAGGTGCCGAAAAAAATTAAAGAAGGATTTAAAAATTAAGCCATATTAATTGAATTCCTAAATTTGTTCTATTAATGATTGAGAAATGACAAATCAAATAAACCGTTTTACATACTCCGATTATATTACTTGGGAAGATGAGATAAGGAGACAGCTTATTGACGGTGTGGTTTATGAGATGAACACCACAAACAGAAGGCATCAGGAAATTGTTGGAAATTTATCATGCATTATTAAGAATTATTTAAAAGGGAAATCATGTCGCGTTTATCAGGCACCTTTTGATGTTCGATTAGTAAGAGAAGGCGAAGAAGATTTACATACCCTGAATGTTGTTCAACCTGATGTAAGTGTTTTTTGTAATCCCGCAATGCTTGATGATAAGGGAGCAAAGGGTGTTCCTGATTGGGCAATTGAGATTCTTTCGCCATCAAATGAAGAAGTTGACAAAGTAAGAAAGTTGCTCCTGTATCAAAGCTATGGAGTAAAAGAATATTGGATAATTGACCCTGAAAAATCAGAAGTGAAAATTTTTAAACTCAACTCAAAAAATCAATATGAATTACAAAGTGAGATTAATAATGCTGATGTTTTGATTCCAACTTTTTTTAATGATTTGAAAATAGATTTTAATGAGTTGTTTGAACAATAAGATTCTTTGCATCACAAATCAAAATTTCCTCCCCAGATAAAATCATCCAATTCGCGCCTGTCTTTTTTTGTTGGGCGGCCTGCACCCTTGTCGCGCCAAGCTGCTGCGGCTTTTCTCATGGCTTCGTGTTTTAGTAATTCTTCGGCAGGAGTTGTTTCAATGCAATAGTTAGCAACTTCTTTTGCTCCAACACGATTTTCCAAAAGTGCTTTAACTTCAAATGTACGCGTAAGCGAACCATAAGAATAGGAAACCTTATCAGCGGGTTTCAGATTGCGCGATGCTTTTACAACTGAATCACCAACTCTTACCTTTCCTTTATCACAAGCCTCTGATGCAAGACTGCGTGTCTTGAATATTCTTACTGCCCATAACCATTTGTCTATTCTCATGTAAAACGTTTCGAGTTTGAGGTTTGAAGTTTTAAAAAAATCTCAATTTCCAAGTTTTCAATTTCCAAAATCCACTTCCAAAATAAAAATGTTTCCTTTGCGCGCCCAAAAATAAAAATGATAATGATTGGTTTGTTATAAGACTTTGTAAAAGCAATCTTAAACTTCAAACCTCAAACTTGAAACTGTAATGAAATGTGGAATTGTAGGACTTCCTAACGTTGGTAAGTCAACTTTATTTAATTGTTTGAGTAATGCGAAAGCGCAGGCTGCAAATTTTCCTTTTTGCACTATCGAACCTAATCTTGGTGTGATAACTGTGCCTGATGAAAGATTGAATAAGTTAGAAGAATTAGTTGTGCCGCAGCGCGTAGTTCCTACTACGGTTGAGATTGTTGACATAGCCGGATTGGTAAAAGGTGCAAGTAAAGGCGAAGGTTTAGGAAATCAGTTTCTTGCCAACATACGCGAATGTGATGCTATATTGCATGTGGTGCGTTGCTTTGATGATGACAATGTGATACATGTTGACGGTTCGGTTGATCCTGTGCGTGATAAAGAAATTATTGATACTGAGTTGCAATTGAAAGACCTTGAAACCATTGAAAAGAAAATGCAGAAGTATGAGCGTGCTGCAAGAGTTGGCGCTGATAAAGAAGCAAAAAAAATCTATGAGGTTTTAAATATTTACAAGCAAACACTTGAAGCCGGTAAGTCTGCACGCACAGCAGCGGTTCATGAAGAAGATAAAGAGTATGTAGCCGATTGTTATTTGCTTACTGCAAAGCCTGTAATGTATGTTTGCAATGTGGATGAGAAATCAGTGGTGAATGGAAATAAATATGTTGATGCTGTTCGCGAAGCAATTAAAGGTGAACAGGCAGAGTTGTTAATTATTGCAGCAGCTATTGAATCAGAAATTGCGCAATTGGAAAGTTATGAAGAGCGCCAAATGTTTTTGAATGATTTAGGTTTAAATGATAGCGGTGTGAGTAAACTGATCAAGTTTGCATATCGCTTATTAAGTCTTCAAACATATTTTACTGCGGGAGTAAAAGAAGTACGTGCATGGACCATACACAAAGGTATGACAGCACCACAAGCGGCAGGTGTTATTCACACCGATTTTGAAAAAGGTTTTATACGTGCAGAGGTAATCAAGTATAATGATTTTGTAAAATTTGGTTCTGAAGCTGCCTGCCGTGAAGCCGGAAAATTAGGCGTTGAGGGTAAAGAATATATTGTTGAAGATGGTGATGTAATGCACTTCAGGTTTAATGTTTAATGGCTGTTATACTGCGTTTGCCCGCAATTCAATTAACATATCTTTAACCGCGCATCAACAATAAATCAGGTTAAATGCACATTACTTTGCTGATTATAAAATTCCTTTAAAATTCACGGATACAGTTGCAAAATTGCATTTCATTCCCCAATTTCGCAGCCACATTTTTTAGACTTCAACAACTTCTTTTTAATTTTTTTAATTTTTCAACAAACTATGAGAATCAAAATTTCTTTTTTGAGAGACCAGGGGTCTTCCAACTCCATTCCACTCCACCACCAAAAGTTATTATCAGTCACTTTGCATGAAATCGCAAGTTCAGTTTCTGTGGAGGCTGCACCATTTAATTTTTCATCAATTAAAGGTACATCACGAATTCAAAACGGATTCATGAAATTTTTATCAACCAAGGTTACGTTAGTTATCTCTGCGCCTGATGCAAATTTTCTCCAAAAACTGATTGACGAAATTTTCACTCGTCCATACATTACTATTGGTAAAATGAACCTGATACCAAAGCATAAGGAAGTTATTGCCGATCCTGATTTTCAGAAGCGAATGCGTTACTTATGCATCTCCCCGATTGTTTTACTTGATCCTAACAAAGACCCTGATAAAGCACAGGAAATGGTTAGTCCCGTTTCGCACGAATTTTCTGATGCCTTATTTAATGGCACTTTAGATCGCATGGAGGCTTCGGGATACAGTGATGAAAAACTGGGCCAGTATGCTGAGTTTGAAGTAAAGCCTGATCGTGAGTACGTTGAAAAAATTCAAGACTCAGGAAAAAAATTCGCACGCTTTTACAAAAGTTCAGAAGGTAATACCATGATGGGTTACCTGTTGCCATTCACTTTATACGCGCATCCCGAAGTGCATGAATTTATCTGGAAAAATGGAGCAGGTGTGCTTACTGAGCAAGGTTATGGTATGATTGATATCGTTACATAAAACATTAAAATAATAAATTCCTCAACCGGGACAAATTGAAGTTTATCACTTTTAATTTGTTCCGGTTTTTTTGTGTGTAATATCATGAACAGCCACCGGTTACACCGGTGGTTATTCACCGGCCAACCCTTTCAGGGTTGGATGCTCTCCATTATCGTGAGAACAAAATTATCCACAATCAAATCGAATAGATTTTCGGGCCTGGAATTTGCTTTATGAATGTTAGAAAATAAAAATTAACAGGGTGTAGTTATTGCATCCTGTTTTTATTTTAGCACCGTGCGTCTCAAAAAAATTCTCTATACAATTCTTATCATCTTACTGCTTGCAGTAACTATGTTTTTTATTTTCAGGAATAACCTGCTGCATTGGGCTTTTGAAAAAGTAAAAGAAAAAGTGCAAAGCAAATATCATTTGGCTTTAACTGCGCAAAGCCTTGCCTTTAGCGGTTTGCAGGAAGTAAGCATTAATAACATTACAGCAGTTCCTGATAGTGCCGATACATTACTCACTATAAACAGCATTAAAGTTGGTCTTTCGTTTTTCGATCTGTTAACCGGAAGCATTGGTTTTAATTCTGTTGTGTGTGATACTTTTACCGTTCATGCTTATAATGAAACACAACGAAATAATATTTCATTCCTCAGAAAGAAAAGCACAGCAAACGATACTGCAAAAACATCATCAACAGTTACCATGACTTATAAAGAAATGTTGCAACGTATTACTGACAGAATTTTCCAGGTGTTGAATACAAGCATTGCATTAAATGAGTTTAATCTTTATTACAAAGACAGCCTGCGTGATGAGCATGTTAAAATTCCCGGTTTTCATTTTGACAGAAAAAATTTCAATGGTTTGTTAATCAGTTTGAAAAAAACAAATAATGATACGTTGGTCTTTACCGGTGAAGTTATAAAACGAAATCACATTTATAATTTCAATATTACTGATAACAGCATTGATAAAAATTATCTTCCTTTTCTGGATGTTGATAAGCAATTGCGTTGTCGTTTTGGTAACATAAGCGGGAGTGTTGAATTTGAAAAAAGCGGAAGTTATCAAACACTGAAAGCTGATATAAGCGCGAATGATATTCATGTCAATCACTGGAGGCTTGCCGAAGAAGACGTGGTGTTTCCTTTGCTACAGTTTAAAGGTTCAGTAAAAGTTGAGGATAATGTTATCACACTTGATTCAATATCAGTTTTGAAATTAAAATACTGAAACGGAAAATGAAATACTCTACTGTGGTGAGTGG
>JBDTRM010000212.1:0-35149 GCA_039931675.1 Bacteroidia bacterium
TGGCTGAAAAGAATGTTATTTTATTGAACGAAGAAATTCGTAAGAAGACAAAAAATAAAATCATCGTTTACATTTCGCTCAATGAAAAATTATATGATGATGAAAATATGCGCGAAACTTTTGAAGCGCTCGAAAAGAAATCTTCAAAGCAATTGGAATTGCTTATGCACTTTCTCAACCTCACTATGGATGAGAAAACGGATAAGATGATTGCGCGCACAAAGCTGCTTAAGGTTGCAAATTCTACTTCGGCAGTTTTGAATCAATTGATAAAAAAGGAAGTTTTCACTGTTGTGGAAATGCCTGAATATCAAATCAGCAATAAAGATTTTATTACCACCGATAAAAATGTTCTTAACCCGGACCAGCAACTTGCTTACGAAAGTATCAACCAGCAATTTGAAAAACATGATGTAGTGTTGTTGCGTGGCGTTACTTCAAGCGGCAAGACTGAAGTTTATATTCATCTTATCGAACAGTGCATACAGCAAGGCAAGCAAGTGTTGTATCTCTTACCTGAAATTGCTTTGACCACACAAATGATTCGCAGGTTGCAGAAACATTTTGGTGAACACTTGCTCGTTTATCATTCTCGGTTTAATGATAGCGAACGATTAAGCACATGGAATAAGTTAGTTCACTTTGCAGAGCAATCGGAATTAGATCGAAAAAATTACCAGATAATTATCGGTGCGCGTAGTGCAGTGTTTTTGCCTTTCACCAATCTCGGTTTGGTGATTGTTGATGAGGAACATGAAAACTCTTTCAAACAGTTTGACCCTGCACCACGTTATCATGCTCGCGATGTTGCTATTGTTGCCGCAACATTTTTTAAAGCGAAAGTTTTATTGGGTTCTGCAACGCCTGCGCTTGAAACTTTTTATAATGCACAAACCGGAAAGTATGGTTTAGCAACTCTTGAAAAACGTTTTGCTGATATGTTGATGCCCGAAGTGGAAGTAGTTGACATCAAAGAAGCTTATCGCAGAAATAAAATGAAAACACATTTCAGTGTTACGCTGCTTGATGCAATTGCTGAAGCATTGAAACTAAACGAACAAATCATTTTATTTCAAAACAGGCGTGGCTTTGCAACTTTGCTTGAATGTAAAAACTGTTCGTGGGTGCCGCATTGCATTAACTGTGATGTTACGCTTACTTATCATAAATCATCTAACAATTTAGTTTGTCATTATTGCGGATATAAAACTGTTATACCAGTTAAGTGTAAAGCTTGTGGTAACACTGACATACGTATGAAGGGAATAGGCACAGAGCGTATTGAAGATGATTTGGAAATATTTTTTCCTGATAAAAAAATTTCTCGTTTGGATGTGGACACTGCACGAAGCAAACATGCCTACCAGCAAATTATTTCTGATTTTGAAAATGGTGTGGTTGATATTTTAGTAGGCACGCAAATGGTCACTAAAGGTTTGGACTTTGATAACGTTAGCACAGTTGGAATTATTAATGCTGACGGATTATTCAACTATCCCGACTTCCGCAGCAGCGAGCGCAGCTTTCAACTGATGAGCCAGGTGGCGGGGCGCAGCGGTAGAAAAAAGAAACAAGGCAAAGTCTATCTGCAAACCTATACGCCAACACATCCTGTTATACAACATGTGGTGAATCATGATTACCTGAAATTTTATGAGCATGAATTAAACGAGCGATTAAAATTTTCTTACCCACCTTATTTTCGTTTGATTGAAATTCATCTCAAATGCAAAGACGAAATACTGCTGATGGATGCCAGCGAAAAATTTGTAAACCTGTTGCGGATTAAATTCGGAAAAAGAATTCTTGGACCGGTAACACCAAATGTTTCGCGCATTAACCTTTATTACATACGCAGCGTATTAATGAAAGTAGAAAAAGAAGCCAGCATACGCGAAGCAAAAAAAATGATGCTTAAAGTATTTGAAGGGTTTTACCAAACCGAAGAATTTCAAAGAGTGAATATTGTGCTGGATGTGGATCCGATGTGAAATAATGAAGCCGAAATGGATCACGAAATTTTTATTGGCAACTCCCTGATTCGAATTTGATCCTGATCAATCACTACAATTGCACCTTTCTGCAAATCAGTTTCGAGAACTTTCAGATTCGCCAACAAAATTTCAGCCATTGTATTTACTGTCAAAGGTTCTATTCTGAAAAGAATAACAGAAGGTTTGTTTTTGCCTCTGTAAGCATGAATGCGTCCGAAATCGAGATCATGAGTGATAATGATCATTTCTTTTTCAGCAGCATAATCAAAAATAATTTCATCCGGTGAAGCAAGTAATTTCAAGTCGCGCACATGAACGGACGAGAAGCCCTCTCCTTCTATAATGCCAGCAAGCGAAGGAGGAATATTTTCATCCAATAAAAAATTCATGACGCCTTTTTTAGCGGGATAATGCGGTTATCAATTGAACCTGCAGCAAAGGCAATTGCCTGAAGAACATCTTCTCTTTTGAGCCACGAAAATTCTTTCAGTAAATCCTCAACGCTCATTCCTCCTGAAATATATGAAAGTACAGAAGTTACAGGCATTCGTGTGCCCACGATGCATGGTTTACCGAAGCAAACCTCAGAATCAACCATGATGCGCGGATAATCAGAAAAAATATGAGTCATCTTTTTCGTTCTTTGAACAAAGATAAAAGTTTTTTTCAAAATGTTTAAACGAATTCTTGGACCTGTAACACCAAATGTTTCGCGCATTAATCTTTATTACATACGAAGCATTTTAATGAAAGTAGAAAAAGAAGCCAGCATACGCGAAGCAAAGAAAATGATGCTTAAAGTATTTGAAGAGTTTTATACCCATGAAGAAATGCAGAAAATAATTATTGCATTAGATGTAGATCCGATGTAAATTTAGCCTGTTATTCAAACACCTGATGCCTTATTTTAAAACAATGAAATCTTTGCTATCAATACTGATTTTTATAACTGTTATAATTGGCTTTATTTCATGCCAAAGGGTAAATTATTATTTAAGTTCCGATGCGAAATCGTATGGTGCATTTAAGCCGGGAAGCTACTGGATTGTACAGAACGACTCTACATTGCTCACTGATAGTATTTATGCAAGTGAGTTGTATCCGGTTCCCGATATACGTTATGGTGATGGGAAAATTTGGGAGTCAAGGGAGTCTACCGAATGTCATATTAATTCCGCCTCTGATACCAACTTCCTGATAAGGATTGATGTAAACTCTATAAGCAAGCAGTTTTTTGCATTAGGATATATTTACAGTTTATACGGTAAGTCTTCTTTCAATTCTAATGCTGATTATTATTACACCAAACTTATTCGTAAAACAAAAAGCGCGTGGATAATTGAGAATGATACTCGCAGTTATATATATCAACAGTCAGAACTAACTAACTACGACCAACTTGTTATAAATGGTTTTAATTATGAAAATGTGAGCAGAATAAAAACACTATCAAATGAGGTGACTTCCGTGCCCGACACCGGTATCTTTTATATTGCAAAAAATTACGGACCATTAAAGTGGGTAATTTTAGGCAATGACAGCGCTGCCGGCAGCTGGACTGTAATACGGTCACATGTTGAAATCGAGAATTAAGCAACTAAAAAAATTATGCAGGCCAAACAACTCTTAATAATCCTTTTACTGATTTTACCAACAGTATTTAATAAAGTCAGGGCACAGGGCAACACCAATATAAAGGAAAAGACTTTATATTTTAAAACCAGTTTTGGTTTTGTAGCGCGCACCATGAAATATTCTGATGTGGATTCTCAAACCGGTGATGAATTCTCATCCGGCAAAATAAAAGGAACGGGCTACAATATTGATTTGCAATTGGGCGATCACCTGGCCAAGGCACACATTCTTGCAATTGATCTCAATTATTCCAATATACCAACCTCCAAATTTTCAGGTAACGATGTGTTTTTTGACCCAGACTATGAGTTGTTCGTTCATGAATTTAATCTTGGATTAACCTATCTGTATCGTTTCCTGCCTTCTGGATTTCATATTAGTGGTACTCCGGCATGGAGCGTTATTGGATTTGTAAGAAATAGTGAAAGGCAAAAGAGCAATTATGGTTTTTCATTTGGCATTGAAGGAGGCAAAACATGGCCCATTGCAGAAGGCCAATGGCGATTCGGATGTAGCGCCTCTTATCGTTATACCAGAACAAAGACCGGTTATAAAGACGCTGATGAGATTCTCATAAGTCAACCGCTTTCAGTCTCAGCAATTATTGGATTCAATTAAAATAATCACCTGCCAGTGCGAACTTTTACTTCGTATCTTCCTTCGCGGCACCAACAACATGTTCGCACCAGCATCCTGTTAATTTTGTTAGCAGGAAAATCCTTTCGCAATTTTTTTGACAGATTGCTAATCTGTCTAACATAAATCATTTTCCTCAAGCCAGTATGAGTTTCTATCGCATATCTTTGGAATCGGGAAACCCTGACATACGTTATTAATCATAAACAAGTTTCCTACTGAATGACGCATTCCGTAAGTCGTCATTCAGAGGAAACCTGTTAATCCTTGGTAGGATTTTATTGCTTATCCGTTCTTCTCCGCCAGTGCGAGCTTTTAGCTCGTATCTTGTTTCACTTCACGAACTATAAGTTCGCGCAAGCGACAAGATTACCTTATAAATTAAAAAGTAAAAAAGTAACTTTTTAATGATTCAGCCGAACCAATAATTTAACATTAACAAATGTAATTTGGAATAACAAATATTAATACATTTGAGTATCAATAAAACTCAACAATTTAATTTTTAAAACTTACTACGATGACAAACAAAGAATTCTTTATCAATTCATGGCAACGTGACGCAGTAGTTACTGCCAAAGCATTTCGCTCATTACCTGATGATATGAGCAAATTAAATTTTACGCATCATAAAAATTTCAGGTCGCCCTGGGAAATTGTAAATCACGTTGGCCCGCATGCCAAAGAACTTTCGCAAGCTATTGCAGAGGGCAGGCTTGATTTAACTAATGAAGGAAAATTTGATTTAGCAGGTCCGAATATTTATAAAAGTTGTGAGGATGCGGCAAAAGATGTTGAAGCTAATAGTACTAAGCTTGCCGATCTTGCTGCTAAATGCGATGAAGATACCTGGATGAATAAAATTATTCCGGTTTATTGGGGACCAAATAAAATTTTTGAAATGCCTTTATTTCAACTTTGCTGGGCGATGCTTTTTGATACAGTACATCACCGCGGGCAGTTGACATCTTATTATCGCATTGTAGGTGCGACACAACCTGAGTTGATGGGCCCTACTTATGAAGTAGAAGAAGCCATGTTTGCAAAAGCCAATTCAAATTAAATTTCAAATTGACTTTCAAAAAAAAACTCCGAAGCAATTCGGAGTTTTTTTTTGAGATTGATTTATATTTCAAATTCTGATGCTGGATTGGCTTATGCCATTTTAGTAGTCAACTCGCGCAGACGCAATGCTGTGATAACTTGTTTGGTTTGCATAGGGAAATCACCTTTCATCATCCAGTCGTAATACGAGGGTTCATCTTTAAAAACCTGCGCTACGGTTTTGCCTTTGTGCTTTCCAAAATTGAAAACCTCTTCGCGTTTTTCGTTATAAACTATTCGTCCCGCAAAATCAACGATATTATTATTGGTTGAAAAATCGCTGAGAAAGTCCACTTCGTTTTTTAAATCCGGATAACGATCAAGCTGCGCTTCGAGCACTTCGAATGTTGCAGTGGTATCAGCTTCGGCACTATGAGCGTTTACAATTTCCTTATTGCAATAAAAACGATACGCTGCTGAAAGCGTACGTTGCTCCATTTTATGAAAAATATTCTGCACATCAACCATGCGTCTTCCTTTCATATCAAAATTTACCTCTGCACGCAAAAATTCATCTACTAACATGGGTACATCAAACTTATTTGAATTGTAACCTGCCAGGTCAGCATTCTCTAAAAAGTTAGCCACCTCGTGAGCTATTTGTTTGAACGATAGCTCATGTTCGATATCAGCATCAGTTATGCCATGAATTTTTGTGCTTTCCTGTGGAATAGGGATGAGAGGATTAACCCTTTTTGTTTTTATCTGCTTGGTGCCATCAGGCATTAATTTCAAAATTGAAATTTCTACAATTCTATCTGCACCAACGTTAATACCTGTGGCTTCAAGATCAATAAATGCTAAGGGCTTGCTGAGTTTTAAATTCATTTTTTATTTAAATATCGGAGGTGATTTTTTTTTGAAGTGACGGGGTGATGAAGTAGTCATGCACTATAATTCAGGTTGCAAAACTAAACAAAGTTAAAGGGCTAAAGAAGAAAAAAAATAAGTTACTGCGTTAGGGTAAATACCTTATTCATTTTAGGAGTGGCTTCGGGTACAGTGAGTGTGTCATCAAACTTTCCCATTTTTTCGGTGCGGATTGCAACATCATAATCACCGGCAGGCAATGCAGCAATAAATGCGCCTGTAGATGAATTGGTAAACACTTCGGTCATTAAAGTACCGGTACCTTTTTTGGTAATTGTAATGCGAGCATTTTTTGAAGGCGAGCCTGTAATACCCACCAGCACAACAGCCTTTACGATAGTAAGATTGCTTTGCACCAATGGCTTAGTTAGTTTGAATTTATACAAATCGCTGTTACCAAAACCATCTGGCATAACTGCGGATATATAACCGGTTATACCATCAGGCAATAATGCAAATCCTGTATTATCATCAGCAGTATTTAATGGATAACCAATATTAGTTGCTTCGCTCCACGATGAATTTTCATCTGCGCGCGTACTCATAAATATATCGTAACCGCCAATACTCTTATGTCCTTTTGAAGCAAAGAATAATGTTTTACCGTCAGCACTCATTGACGGATAATCCTCATCATATTTTGTATTTATAACAGTACCTGAATTTTCAGGCGCACCCCAACTTCCATTATCATTCATTTTGGCATAATATAAATCTTTGCCTCCCGATCCTCCTTTTTTGTCGCTTGAAAAAATCATTGTCTTACCATCAGGCGAAAGACATGCCCCTGTTTCGGCTTCCTTTGTTTCAAATAATTTTCCAAGAGTTACAGGCTTTTGCCACGATTTGCCTTTCAATTCACTTTTCATTATGTCTGAACTCGTTTCTTGCCCCCATCGCCAAATCAGTAATTCATCAGCATTCAAATTCAAACCACAGGCTTCATCATAGCCTTCGCTGTTAAGAATAATACCGGGATTTTTTGCTTTGCCCCTGGTTGAATCACCTTGAGTAAACATCCAGATGTCAGTATAATTTTCTCCGTTTTCATCTTGCAAATTTCCCATATTGCCTTTACGGTTGGAAGAAAAGAAAACAACCGAATCATCAACACTTACCACAGGACGATAATCGGCAAATGGAGAATTAATTCCCTTGCCTAAATTTTCAAACTTAACTTCTAAGGAATCTTTAGTAATATCTTTTGCATTATAGGCCCACTCCGAAGCCATATCCACATTTAGTTTTACGTCAGGCTTGCCTGCTTTGTATTTGTCAAAAGCCGCAATGGCAGCCTCATAAGCGCCTGCATATAGGTTAGCCATCCCTAACCAATACTGAACATCTTTAGGTGCATCTTTTTGCTGCGATGCAAATTCAAGATAATCAACAGCTTTTGTTTTATCTGAATTAGAATTCAAAATGCTGTAAGCCAGGCGATAATTAATCTCTGTGTTTTGTGATTCGGCCTTTACTAATTTCATGTATAGCGGCACGGCATCAAAATATCTTTTTCCTTTAAAAAGATCACCGGCCTCTTTTTTCATATCAGCTATTTCTTCTTTAGTAAGTGTTTTTTCAGGGGCAGGTTTTCGCTGCGCAAATGTTGTTGCTGTGAGGAGTGAAGCAACAGTAATAAGAAATACAAGTCGTTTGATCATTTTTTTAGTTTATTGTTTTTAGTTTACTGTTTTCAGTTGGGGTTAACTGATTTCAGTTTACTGTTTGTTAAATACCAGGAGTTATTTTTTTAATTTCAATTTCGATTTTGAATTCAGGACTTTTATTTACTACCCTAAACCAATTGTCTCATTGCGCTTAGCTTGCTAAACAGCGAACTAACGATATGAACCATTTATATTTCGCGATTGATGTCAAACTGCTCTAAATAATCAGCTACACGTCTTACGAAGCTTCCGCCAAGGGCACCATCAACTATGCGATGATCGTAACTGTGAGACAGGAACATCATGTGACGCACAGCTATCACATCGCCATATTCCGTTTCAAGAACAGCAGGCTTTTTACGAATTGCACCAAGTGCAAGTATTGCCGCCTGTGGCTGATTAATGATTGGTGTACCCATAACGTTACCAAATGTTCCAACATTAGTAATAGTATAAGTGCCGCCCTGAATTTCATCGGGAGTAAGTTTATTAGCGCGTGCCCTGTTTGCCAGGTCGTTTACAGTTTTAGTTAATCCCAATAAATTTAAACGGTCAGCATTTTTTATTACGGGAACGATTAAGTTGCCTGTTGGCAATGCGGCAGCCATACCGATATTTATATTTTTCTTTATAATAATCTTAGTACCATCAAGGCTTACATTGATCATCGGAAAATCCTTGATTGCTTTTACAACTGCTTCAATAAATATTGGTGTAAAAGTTATTTTTTCATTCTCGCGTTTTTCAAAATCTTTCTTCACTCTGTCGCGCCACTTTACCATGTTGGTTACATCCACTTCAACAAATGAAGTTACGTGAGGCGAAGTTTGTTTACTCATCACCATGTGATCTGCAATCAGTTTCCTCATGCGATCCATTTCTATAATTTCATTTTCGCCTGAGAGTGAAGAGGCAGGAGGAGCGGTAGCGGTAGCGGTAGCGGTAGTAGTAGGGGGCGCAGGGGCGGTGGTAGTTATTGGTGGAGCTACTCTACCTGATTTTTTATTTTCTACAAAAGCAAGAATATCTTTTTTAGTAACCCGGGTTTCAGCACCTGTGCCTGCAATTGCATCTAATTCAGCTTGCGAAATATTTTCCTGTGAAGCAATGTTTCTTACTAAAGGAGAATAAAATTTATTTGAGGAAGAATGAATCGGTGTAGTGGCAGTGGTAGCGGTAGCGGTAGGTGCTGGTGTTAGTGGCGAAGCTACTGCTGCTGCCGCTGCTATTACCACTTTTTCTGTACCGTTACTTTCTCCTATTAATGCAATGATACTACCTACCTGCACTACATCACCTTCGTTAAACATGCGTTTTAAAAGCTTACCGGCTGCGGGGGCCGGCACTTCGCTATCCACCTTATCCGTTGCTATTTCCAATACAGCCTCTTCGGCCTCAATGGTATCACCTTCATTTTTCAGCCATTTAATGATTGTTGCCTCGGCAACGCTCTCGCCCATCTTAGGCATCTTCATTTCTATCTGTGACATAAGATATGTTTATGTTTTTCGGGGTTTCAAAAGTAGAAAAAAAATATTGGCAACTACCTAAAGTTAGTTTTCAGTTATCAATATGTCTTGGGGCTGATATTTTAGGAGGTGCTTTAAGCTTCACAATTGCGTAATTAACTACTTTGTCTTAAAATCTTAGTGTATGAATTTCATCGCTGAAAGTCAAGCCTTACAATAAAAAAAGCGGGGTGGTAACCACACCACCCCGAACAACTTAAACCAATCAAAAAACATTATGAAAAAACATACATTTTAAAAAAAACACAGCACCCCAATAAATAAATACGAAGTGCTGTGTAGTGCAAAAAGAATTGTGCGTTGTTTAATTCTTTTTGCCGGGTTAGAGAATAAAGATTTAGAAAGAGAAATGAATGATTTAAAAAAAAACTAATAGCTATTTTATGATGATCTTTTTAGAAGCATGGTTATCAATGTCGTGCACAGTAACAAGGTAAACCCCTGATGCCAACTGCCGCTGCGTATGCACGCTGAAGTTATAACTATCACTTTGCATCGCAACTGAATTACTGTAATATAACTTACCAAGCATATCAGTAATAGTAATGGTTTCATCCTGGCCATTGGCACCGGTAACTGTGAGCGTTAATTCATCATTACTAACAGGAACTGCATTTACATTAAAGCTGCTGCCGGTATTTATGCGCACAGGCACTTTGTTATAAACAGTATTTTTTCCATCGAAGTCAGTTTGCATCAACCTGTAATAAGAAGTGCCACTGTAAGGATTTTTATCCTGCAGGTAGTAATTCAAGATTTTATTACTGTTTCCCGCACCATTCACTATACCAACGTTTTCAAAGTTAATCCCGTCAATAGATTTCTGAACTGTGAAATAATCATTATTCATTTCAGAAGCAGTGGTCCAATTAACATCTACTTTATTGTTGCCGGTAACCTTAGCTGTAAACGAAAGCAATTGTAACGGCAGCGGTGAGTTATTCCCCGAAAGGGTATAAGTTGTATATAAATTTATATTTGGCGCAGTGGCGCTTACAGCAGTATTACTTTGTCCCGCAGTGGCTGCATCCCAGCCTTTACCTGCCAGGTTCCATCGTTGTGCCTGTAGATTTGTGATAGTTCCAACCTCAGCGGCAGTTGCGGTAAAAGTCATAGTAGCTGTACCTGATGCTCCTGATTTGTTTATTTCCCAAAAACGATCCACTGTATTTAAACTGTTATCAACACCTGCTGAATTACGCACATGAGTAACAAGTGTGGGGGTAGTGGGATAAGGAGTATTGTTTAATGCCGTAGGATAAGTGGAAACAGTAACATTACCTATTGTACCGGCAGTGAGGTTTAATACATAAGGAATGTAAGAACCTGCCACTGTACCGAACGGGATAGTATGAGCACCTGCAGTGGCGCCTATATTCCAGGTAACCTGGCCGGTGTTATTCGTTTGCTCACTTACAAGGTATCCGCTGGTGCGGGATATTGCTGAACCTGCGGCAGTAGTTACTGTAAGTGTATTTGAATTAAGAGAAACACCTCCGGCAGTTAATACCAATGAATCGCTTACCTGTGCGCTTCGCGACATTGATACACCTGCGCTATTATTTACAGTAAGCTTTTCAAAATAAGTAGCATTTGTACCTCCATAAGTTTGGGCTGTAGTGCCGTTTAATATTACCCTGCCATTAGCATTAGGATTAATAAAAACATTATTGGCGGCATTGTTAGTCCAGTTACCTGCAATGCTCATAGTGCCGTCATTATCAATGCTGCCATCGCTTACGTTGGTAGCATTAATGTAATTGCCCGAAGTGCCGGTAACCGTAATATAAGCACCAGTAGTGGAAACAATTTTACCACCATTATTATTTATTCCCTGGGCAAATGCAAGACAAGGTGCAAGAGCGGCCAGTAGATGTAGAATTTTTTTCATTCTGATTTGGGGATTGAAAGAAGAATATTATTGAATAGAAAAAAGTAAATGATTAATTGATTACCGTTACATCAAATACTACCCCTGTGCCAATGGCACGGGCAGTTGCATCGGTATTTGTAAATACTATAGTAACCGTATTGGCTGCACTCACATAAGCGTAAGCGATACCAATACCAATCGGCAAGGTAATTCGGGGATGCGCTATCACGGCTGCGTTAAGATTTGCTCCGGTTACAGTTACAGTAATCACTTTAATAGCAGTATAATTAAAAGTTGCAGTATTAGTAACACTCACATTTGTTTTTATGATATTAGTTAAATTGGAACCTGCGGCACCTAATTTAAAATTTGTATTTACATCTAAACCTGCAGCAGGTGCAGCAGTGTTAATACCCATACGATTTGTGGCGGCATCCCAAGTCAATAGTGAATTGGCAGCTAACTGTCCACTGGCATTCGCAGTATAATGTATCGAACCCACAGCAGAGAGTTTAGGAAACAGTACGTTATTGTTACTGTTACCAATAGTTACATCCTTGGTGGTGGTGCCTGTACCAATATTAACAGCACTATTAAAATTGGCATTGATATTAACAGGGCCGTAATTTCCACTAATTGATCCGCCACCATTGATTATAAGATTTCCACCTGTTCCTGTACCTGATCCGCGACCTCCCTGTATTGTTAAGTCACCACCATTAATATTTGTACCACCTGCATTTGGTCCTCTAAGGGTATTACCGCTTGGAGTGGTAGTACCATCACGCCTTCCAACAATAATATTACGGGTAGCACCATCAACACGCATTGCGCAATTGTTAGTGAGAGATCCCCCGCTTACCAAAAATAAAATATCAGAGTTAGCAGAAGCTGTACCCACTAATAAATTTCTTGAATTTGAATAGAGATAAGCATCATTGTTACCTCCAAAGTTATTTGCTGCGGTTGCATAATTGGAACTATTAATACCTACATTAACATAGTTAGTGCTATCAGTTCCATTATCAGCGGTTGCAACAAAATCCGTTGAGGCGCTAACACCATCACTTGCATTCTGAATATTCAATTTCAAATGAGAATCAATACTTCCTTTGAATCGGGCCATAGTGCTTGAAGTAGTGATTCCACATTCAAGTAAGAGTTTTTCAGGATTAGCAACGTTAAAAGCAGTTGAGCCTATACCAACAGCACCACTTGTGGTAATTCTTACCTTTTCTGTTCCGTTGGTAATAATAGGCAGATCATAATTTGATGTGGTACCGAGATTTTGAAGGGACGCAACCGGATTACCACCGGGTATCCAGGCAACCGTACTTGCAGTTCCGGTCATAAAGGGAACCCATACTGTTCCATTATAATAATAGAAACCTGCAGTTGCATTTGTTTGATAAACCAATAAGCCAGTGGCAGGTGTTGCAATTGCTATCCGCTGTGCCTGCGTCATGCGGGGAATCAGCATCCCTTTAGAAGTAGAGTATGCATCAAGAACAGATGAAGCATTGGGAGTGTGAGGCACATCGCTGATGGCCGTGTTCTGTGAAAACCCGCTTATACTTGACAGTAAAATAATAAGGGGTACAATTGAGAGTTTTAGTAATTTCATTTGCGGAGTATTTAATGATTTCTTAAAAGAGACTAATATAATATTTGGCTAAATAGCACATATTATAGGTGTAAATATTTATTACGGTGGTAAAAGTATTACAATTAATATTACCCTGCAAGAAAAAAGTGTTAAATTTTGTGGCTAAATTCATTTTTTAGTAGGCGTAATACATTTTATTGCTGACTAAAGTTAATCGCAGATAATATAAAACCATCCGAAAAAGCCTGTCATTGTAATAAAGTAAGGCTCATTGCATCATTTTAGTTTTCATTGCAATTAAATATCATGGGCATTTCAAAAATTTTACACCTTTACTTGCACAAGGGTTTAAAGTAGGAAAATGAAAATCATAATATCGGCTTTAGTTTTTTCAATTATGCTATTGAATAGCTGTGCATTCGCGCAGCAAATAGAACAACCGTTACTTACAAATATTAAAAAGACACAAGGCGCTTTTCAAAAGTCGGCACGGTCATCAGATTTAGGTTACAAAGCAGTTTCAATTAATTCATGTATGATCATTAGAATGCCATTCCAGTTAACTGAAATTAAGTCAATGCCAAAAGGTGTATGTTACACAGCATTCTTTTGTAAAATGGAAGCACGAATATGCGATCAGCTTAATTTCTGGATAAAACTGCGCGCAGGCGATTTTGACAATTATGAAACGAAACAGGTAGAAACTAAAAAGCCGTGACTATATTTAATCACGGCTTTTCCTTAATCGGACAAACAGAATTTTTTTATTGCACTGCTGCTTCTTTATTAGCATGACATGCTTTGCAGGCAACAACATTCTGCATTTTTTTATTCGCGGTTACATCAGCTAATCTAATATTGCTCCCTTTAGAGGGTTTATAAGATGGACAACTACTTCCGGCAGCAGAAGGTGTAACCGGTAAATCTTCTTTCTGGCACCCTACAGAAATTAAAACAATTGATGCAATAACAAATAGTGTAAGAGTTTTTTTCATGAGATAAATGTGTTAAGGGTTTAACTATTTAATTCTGTGAACCCAAATGTAATCGTTTTAGTTAAAGTTCTGCAAAGTCACAATCGGGTAACAGTGATTTTTACAAAACAATTACTATTCAACAATTTCATAAAAACTCAGCGTACCGTTACACTATTAAAATTTCAAATACATTAGCCCAAACATTTTTTATGAAACGGAGTACTTTTTTAAGCACAACCTTTTATGTCATAATCGCCTCGGCAACTTTTATATCTTGCAATAATTCCCCCAAAAACAATATGAATACAGCTTTGCTGAATGATTCAAATACTACTGATGAAGTAGTAAAAGACAATAAGTTGGTCATCTATCAAATGATGACAAGACTCTTTAGCAACATAGTAACAACTAATAAACCTTATGGAACCATAAGTGAGAATGGAGTGGGTAAATTCAATGAGATTAATGACATTGCTTTAAGTGAATTGAAAAGATTTGGTGCAACACATGTTTGGTACACAGGCGTTATCGAACATGCAACACTTACAGATTACAGCAAGTTTGGAATATCAAGGGACGATGCCGATGTGGTTAAAGGTCGTGCAGGTTCGCCTTATGCTATTAAAGACTATTATGATGTTAATCCCGATTTGGCTGACACTGTAACTAACAGGATGCAGGAGTTTGAATCATTAATAAAACGAACTCATAATAATGGCTTGAAAGTGTTAATTGATTTTGTTCCCAATCACGTTGCAAGAAGTTATAAGAGTGATGCAAAACCGAAAGGCGTAATTGATCTCGGTGAAAAGGATAATAAATCAAAAGCCTTCGATGCTCAGAATAACTTTTACTATATACCTGGCAAATCATTTGTTGTCCCTGCTGATTTTCATCCGTTAGGAAATGAAAAAGGTTTTAAGCAGGATGGAAAATTTAATGAAAATCCCGCAAAAGCTACCGGTAATGATGTATTTAATGAAGCGCCTTCGATTAACGATTGGTTTGAAACAGCAAAGTTGAATTATGGTGTTGATATTCAGAATAACAAGTCTGAACATTTTAATCCAATACCAAATACGTGGGTGCAGATGAAAGACATTTTACTTTTTTGGGCAGAAAAAAATGTTGATGGTTTCCGTTGTGATATGGCTGAAATGGTACCTACTCCATTTTGGAATTATGCTATTAATGAAGTTAAAAAAGTATATCCAAAAATTATTTTCATTGCTGAAATTTATAATCCCAAAGCATATAAAAGTTATCTTGAAAAAGCCGGCTTTGACTATTTGTATGATAAGGTTGGATTTTATGATGCAGTGAGAAGATTAACTGTTGGCAAAGGAAATGTACATGAATTAACAAATTGCTGGAAAAGTGAAACCCGCGATATTTCAAATCACATGTTACGCTTCATGGAAAATCATGACGAACAAAGAATTGCATCAAAAGATTTTGCAGGTAATGCCTTTGATGCAATCCCCGGAATGGTAGCAACAGCAACAATGAATTCAGGACCTGTCATGATTTATTTCGGGCAGGAAGTTGGTGAAAAAGCTGAGGGCAAAGAAGGGTTTGGAAATGATGACTGCCGAACAACAATTTTTGATTACTGGGGGGTACCCGCCCACCAAGCCTGGATGAATAATGGAAATTTTGACGGAGGAAAATTAAATGATGAGCAAAAACAGCTTCGCAATTTTTACAGCACACTTCTTAATTTATGCAAAAGCAGCGAAGCAATTAAATCAGGAAAGTTTTATGAATTACAAAAAGCGCAACATGGAAATCATTATTACAATGATTCATTGCGTTTATCCTTTTTAAGATATACTGAAAAAGAAAAGTTACTCATCGTCTGCAACTTTGATAAACAACATCCTTATAAAGGTTTGATACCAATACCTCAAAATGTGCAGCAAGCTTTAAACATTTCTCATAAAGATGATGTTATTGATTTGCTCTCGAACAATAAATTCAAATGTACTGACAAAGGTGTTGAAATAGATTTGCCTCCTATGCAAGCTTTGATTATAAAATTAGATTGAAAAAATATTTATTTAAAAAACTATTATGAGCAACCAGGTAAAGCCAAGATTAAATTTTTTGCAGATTTTCAACATGAGTTTCGGGTTTCTTGGAATTCAGTTTGGTTTCGCTTTACAAAATTCTAATGTAAGTCGTATCTTCCAAACGCTTGGTGCCAACCAGGATGACATACCAATTCTTTGGATTGCTGCCCCTGTTACAGGATTGTTAGTGCAGCCTATTATTGGATATTTAAGTGATAACACATGGCATAAACGCTGGGGAAGACGGAGGCCTTTCTTCTTCATTGGTGCATTATTGGCATCATTTGCATTGATATTTATGCCTAATTCTTCTGCACTTTGGATAGCAGGTGGTTTGCTTTGGATTTTGGATGCATCTATAAATATTTCAATGGAGCCATTCCGTGCTTTTGTTGGCGATATGCTTCCAAGTAATCAGCGAACGTTAGGTTTTGCAGCACAAAGTTTTTTTATCGGTGTTGGGGCTGTCGTAGCAAGCATGTTACCCTGGATGTTTACCAACTGGTTTCATGTTAGCAATACGGCTGCCGAAGGTTTGGTTCCCGACTCAGTTAAATTTTCTTTTTATATAGGCGCGGCAGTTTTCTTTTCAGCTGTCATCTACACTATAATTACTACAAAAGAGTATGAGCCGGGAACCAACGGCATGCCTGAATTGGAAAAAAACAAGTTATCACTTGGTGAATTTATTTCTGAATCATTTAAAGGGGTTTTGCAGATGCCTAAAACAATGAAACAATTAGCAGTTGTCCAATTCTTTACATGGTATGCTTTATTTTGCATGTGGATATATACGACAAGCGCAGTTACAAGCAGCATTTATGGTACTACAGATACTACATCTGCACCATATAACGAGGGCGCAGACTGGGTAGGAATATGTTTTGCCGCTTACAGCTGTGTGGCAGCACTTGCCGCATTCTTTTTACCACCGCTTGCAAAATTATTTTCAAGGAGAATTACATATATCATTTGTCTTGCATCAGGAGCATTAGGATTAATTTCAATTGCATATATAAAAAATCCTGATTTGCTTTTGCTGAGCATGGTTGGAGTTGGAATTGCCTGGGCTGGAATTTTATCAATGCCTTATGCAATACTTGCTGGTGCATTACCTGCTAATAAAATGGGTTATTTTATGGGCGTTTTTAATTTCTTTATTGTAATACCGCAAATAGTTGCTTCATTTTCATTAGGACCAATTTTAAAATATCTTTTTAATGATCATGCAGAAAACATGTTACTTTTTGGTGGATTCTCTATGTTAATTGCAGCAGCAATTTGTCTTCGTGTCCAAGACAAAGATGATGTGAAAGGAACAATTATTTAATTCTGTTTTACATTTCCAAAAATGAAAGACAATGTTCTTTTAATCGGCAACGGAGTAAACAATGCCGAAGGCGGTGATTACCGCTGGAAAGATTTAGTGAATGACCTAATCAAAAATTTTAGTGTCGGAAAAAAAATCAGAACTGACAGCAAGCCATTTCCTCTTTTATATGAAGAAATTTTTTTGAATGCTATCAGCAGCGGAAAGTTTAAAGAGTCAGATTTGAAAAAATTTATTGCTGCAAAAACTTTCGATATGATTCAAACCAATCAGATTCATGATGACCTGGTAAAACTTCCTGTAAGTAATATTCTCACTACCAATTATGATTACAATTTAGAGTTCAACATTAAATCTGATTTTAAGAAATATAACAATGCAGGTTTTAAAAAAGAAGCATTATACAGCTTGTATCGTCATCATACTTTAAATAACATCAACTTTTGGCACATTCATGGCGAAGCGCGTTATCATCAAACCATTAATCTCGGTTACGAACAATATGGTGGTTACCTCCAGTTTATCAGAAATTATTTAATCAACGGAGTGAGTGATGTGAAAGGGAAAAAAATACTTCAGCCATTTATCAATCGTATAAAATATCCTATAAAAGAAAATCATTCATGGGTTGATTTTTTCTTCACTAAAAATATTTACATCATTGGTCTCACACTTGATATGGATGAAATGCATCTATGGTGGCTATTATCTTTCAGGCAGCGATTTAAATTGACGAAGTTCAAAGGAATAAACAATACCATCAGTTATTTTTATCCTAAAAAATTTACCAACCAGGCTAAACTGGATTTACTTCAAAGCCTTGGTGTAACAACAATTTGCATTAATGCTGATGAAAAGAAATTTTATAATGAAGTGATTAAACGTTTAAGTTGAAAATCATTCCGCTTGATTTTCGTTTTTCAATCTTGCTTTCGCACTTGAAAGTTTTCCGGCAGGATTTATTAGTTTTCCAACCTTACCAAGACCGAAAGGCGGCATGTTATTATAAAAACTCTCCGCACTGTTTTTGCGAATGATGTAGGTTTCATGCCAGATACCAACATCGCCATTGCTGCGAATTTTTTTATTGAAAGCAACCCATGCAGGAAAATGATGTGCATTTTGATTTTTAGCATAGCTATCTAATTTTTCAAACGATTCCCAATATTGTACTAAAATAGTTGTACGCCCGAACCAGGATTCTGCGCTCAAAAAACCATACTCTCTATTGGCGTAAAGCTCTTTCAACATCTTAGGCATTGCCATTGCAACAGGCCACCATTTATTAATTTTCCAGAGTTTGTTTATTCGCATGCCAATAAGGAAAACAACAAACTCATCTTCCATTATTACAGTTTTTCTTTCGTTGATTGTTTTTGCCATTTTGAATAACAATTTTAAAAACGGTTAATTATTATTATGCAATTACTTTTAAAGTTGACATGATTTTTTTTGCATCCCTCAATGCAATATTCAAATCTTTATTCACAACAGTTACATGCCCCATTTTGCGAAATGGTTTGGTGATTTTTTTTCCATAGAGATGAACATAAGCGCCTTCAATTTTTAAAACATCATCAAGCCCTTCATACTTTGCTTCGCCTGTATAATTTTTTTCTCCCAGAATATTTACCATCACTGCAGGATTTACAATTGCTGTTGAACCCAATGGCAAATTAAAAATAGCGCGAAGGTGTTGTTCGTATTGCGAAGTCACATTTCCTTCAATAGTCTGATGTCCGCTGTTATGCGGACGAGGAGCAATTTCATTCACTAAGACTTTTCCTTCCTTAGTTAGAAATAATTCAACTGCAAGTATTCCAACCAACTGCAAATCATTGATGAGTTTTATTGCAATAGCCTCTGCCTCGGTTTCAATCTGTGATGAAATATTTGCAGGACTGAAAAGCAACTCAACTAAATTTGCCTCCGCATTAAAAATCATTTCAACAGCAGGAAAACATTTTGTTTCACCATCTTCATTTCTCGCCACTATGATGGCAATTTCCTTTTCAAATTCAACATAGCTTTCTATCACACAAGGCTCATCAAAAGCAATTTTCAAATCAGCCACGTTATTCAACTTCTTTACACCCTTGCCGTCATAACCGGCAGTGCGCGTTTTTTGAATCAATGGAAATTTTGTAGTTAAGATTTCTGATTTGTTTTCAACCAAATAAAAGTCTGCTGTTGGAATATTATGTTCCTGATAAAATAATTTTTGTAAACCTTTATCCTGAACCATTTTTAAAATATCCGGTTGAGGAAAAATCTTTTTTCCCCACTTTTCAAGTTCAAGCAAAGCATCAGTATTTACATGTTCAATTTCAACAGTAATAATATCACACAGCTTCCCGAAATCCATCACAGCATTGAAATCCTTAAAGCTTGCATTCACAAATTTTGCACAAAGATTTTTGCACGGTGCGTTTTCATCAGGGTCAATCACATAAGCGGTAATATTATAGTCAGCAGCTTTCTGCAGCAACATTTTTCCAAGTTGGCCGCCTCCAAGTATGCCTAATGTTTTGTTGATTTTATTTTCATTCATGATGCAATGATAAAGGGAATTTTGTATTGATTTGTGCCAGACACCTTTTCGGGTGTCAGACACATTGGGAAGGGCAGATTTTTCAGTTCAAGATGTCTGACACCCGAAAAGGTGTCTGACATCTTCAATCGAAGCATAAAGTGGCAGGCTATAGGATGAAATTGGAAATATCCAACCAAATTGGAATCCCAAAAAAACTATCTTCGCGCAACTTTTGAAAACGGTGAAGGTGAAAGTGAAAGTGAAGTAATTAGTACATAAATATTGCAAGCTTTAATCAATCATTCAAAATTCAAAACTCATCCCTCAATTTCCCCCATGCAAGAAGTAACCATACACGATAAAACATTTCGCAAATTAATTGATGCCGAAAAATTGCAAGAGCGGGTGCATGAAATTGCAATGCAGATCAATAAAGAATATCATGGTCGTAAACCATTATTCCTCGGAGTATTGAACGGTGCATTTTTATTTGCTGCCGATTTATTTAAAGGTATTTCATTGGAATGTGAAATTTCATTTATACGTGTTTCAAGCTATGATGGCACTTCATCATCAGGCGTGGTAAAAAATCTGATTGGTTTAAATATGGATATTACCAATCGTGATATAATTATAGTTGAAGATATTGTTGATACAGGCGATACTATGGAATATCTGCTGAAAGAATTAAAGGATAAAAATCCTGCCTCTGTAAAATTAGCCACCATGGTTTTTAAACCTGCTGCATTAAAGCACGATTTAAAACCTGACTATGTTGGATTTGAAGTTCCACCTGATTTCTTGGTAGGTTATGGTTTGGATTATGATGGATTAGGAAGAAATCTAAATGATATTTATACTTTGAAATGATTTGGTGATTTGATGATTTGGTGATTTGGTGATGTTGTAAATTGTAAATTGTAAATTGTAAATCGTAAATAAAAAAAAATGCTAAACCTCGTTCTCTTTGGTCCTCCTGGTGCCGGTAAAGGCACACAGTCAGCTAAGCTGATTGAAAAATTTCAATTGATACATCTTTCAACCGGTGATATTCTCCGCAGCGAAATTGCTAACGGAACTGCTCTCGGTCTTGAAGCAAAAAAATTAATGGACCAGGGCTTGCTTGTTCCCGATGCTGTTGTAATCGGAATGATTGCATCAAAGCTTGACGCAAATAAAAATGCAAATGGTTTTATTTTCGATGGCTTTCCTCGAACCACCGCACAGGCCGAAGCATTAGATAAATTGCTAAATGAAAACGGAACACCAATTACCATGATGTTATCATTAGAAGTAGATGACGATGAATTAATGAAACGACTTTTATTGCGTGGCAAAGACTCAGGTCGCCCTGATGATGCTAACCCCGATGTGATACGCAAGCGCGTTGATGAGTACAATTCTAAAACAAGAACTGTTGCCGATTACTACAAAAACCAAAATAAATTCAAGGGTGTAAATGGAATTGGTTCAATAGATGAAATTTTTAATTCGTTGTGCCGGTCAATTGAAGTGAAAATTTAAAATCTGTTTCGAATCGTGAAAAAAACAATCGCATCAAAAGGAGCGCCTGCTCCCATAGGGCCTTACTCACATGGGGTGTTAGTCAACAATATGTTATTTGTTTCAGGCCAGGTGGGCAAACATCCTGAAACCGGTGAATTAATTTTGCATGATATCAAAGAGGAAACACATCGTGTGATGCAAAACATCAAAGCGATTTTGAACGATGGAGGAATGGATTTTTTGCATGTTGTTAAAACAACCATCTTTTTGAAGGACATGAATAGCTTTTCATCAGTTAATGAAATTTACGGTTCTTATTTCAAAGAAAATTTTCCTGCCCGCGAAACAGTTCAGGTTTCACGTCTGCCTCTTGATGTAAATGTTGAAATAAGTGTGATTGCTATAAAGGATTAATTTCTTCTGCATCGTATTTTGCTGCCTCAGATAATTCATTAAAATGAGCCATGGGTAAATTTCATAATAGCATTCAAACTGCGCACAAAGAATTCATCGAAAAGCAACATTTGTTTTTTGTAGCCACTGCTCCTTTGAGTGAAAACGGTCGCATAAATCTTTCCCCAAAAGGTCTTGATTGTTTTCGTGTTTTGTCTGACACAACAGTTGCTTATATGGATTTAATAAGCAGTGGGAATGAAACCTCAGCGCACACTTTAGAAAATGGTCGCATCACTTTTATGTTCTGCTCATTTGATAACACGCCAAATATTTTGCGCTTGTATGGCAAAGGATTTACTGTTCTTCCCGATACAGAAGATTGGAAAATATATTCACCTCATTTCAAAATTTATCCAAGCACCCGACAAATTATAGTAGCAACAATTGATATGGTTCAAACCTCCTGTGGCTTTGGTGTGCCATTGTTTGAATATACAGGTGAACGCAATATTCATTTTGATTGGGCAGAGAAAAAAGGTGAAAACGGACTTCAACAATATGTGAAGGAAAAAAATTTAATAAGTCTTGATGGCTTGCCTACAAACTTAGGATTGAAAACTGAAATCTGATGGTCATGCGTATGGTTGGTTTTTTTTCACCAACCATTTGGACAGCATCGTTTAGTTAGGCTTTCATTATCCAATACATCTCAGGTGGTTGGTGAAAAAAACACCCAACCGCAAGCAGCAATAGTCATTCACTATGGAACTTCACTTTCGGAAAGTTCCTTCAACTTTCCGAAAGTTGAACAAAGAAAACCAAGTGCATAATCGCATTAAAAACATTTTCTCTTTCTTCGCACTTGAAAAAATTAATTTCATACAATTGGATAACATCAAACCTCAAACGACTAACCTCAAACAGTTTTCATGGAGAACAATTTTATAGATTACGTAAAAATAAATTGCCGCAGCGGTGCAGGTGGCAAAGGTGCTATGCACATGCATCGTGATAAGATGACGGCAATGGGCGGACCTGATGGTGGTGACGGAGGCAGAGGCGGACACATTATTGTGCGAGGTAATAAACAGTTGTGGACACTCTTACATTTAAAATATCGCAAACATATTTTAGGTCATGATGGCGAAGGAGGAGGATCAGCATTAAAAACCGGTGCCGAAGGAAAGGATGAAATTCTTGAAGTGCCGCTCGGAACAATTGCAAAAGATTTTGAAACAGGAGAAAAACTTTTTGAAATAAGCGAAGATGGCCAAGAAGAAATTATAGTGAAAGGAGGACGTGGCGGAAAAGGAAATCATTTTTTCAAATCAGCTACGGTTCAAACGCCACGCTTTGCGCAACCAGGTGAGCCGGGAAAAGAAGAATGGAAAATTCTGGAACTTAAGCTTATGGCTGATGTTGGTTTGGTCGGATTTCCGAATGCAGGCAAGTCAACGTTACTTTCTGTGGTGAGTGCTGCAAAACCTGAAATAGCTGATTATGCTTTTACAACATTGGTTCCTAATCTCGGTATGGTTTATTATCGTGATAACCGTTCGTTTGTGATGGCTGATATTCCCGGAATTATTGAAGGCGCGCATCTTGGCAAAGGCTTGGGTTTGCGGTTTCTCCGACACATAGAACGCAACTCTGTTTTGCTTTTCATGATTCCTGTTGACGCAAAAAATTTAAAGGATGAATATAAAATTCTTAAAAAAGAATTGAAACTCCACAACCCTGAATTGATGCATAAACGCAGAGTGATTGCCATTACAAAATCTGATATGCTTGATGATGAATTGATAAAAGAAATGAAAAAAGAAACTCCGCGTGATAAAAATTCTGATGGTTCAAAAATTCCTGTAATGTTTATTTCATCAGTTGCCAACAAAGGAATTGATGCGTTGAAAGATGAATTGTGGAAAGCGATAACGGAGTAAAAAAAATGATGAATAATGAATGACGAATATCGAATGATGAAGTAAAATTCCTTACAAATCACTAAACTTAAAAATTCATTTTTCAAAATTGGTTTCAGCCCCTTCAAAATTCATCATTCAACATTCAACAATTTATTATTTTCCTCTTCAGTTAAGGCAAAAGTTATGTTTCACGAAATAAACACCGAACTTCTTCTCTGGATTAACTCACATCACAATTCATTTTTAGATTTTGTGATGTATTGGGCAAGTGACCGCTTTATATGGATTCCGCTTTATGCTTTTTTGCTCGCGCTTTTTGCAAAAGTTTATCAAAAAAAAATATGGATTGTTTTAATTTGTGTTACGTTGTTGATTTTATTTTGTGACCAAACCGCAAATCTTGCAAAAGATTATTTCAAGGAATTGCGCCCTTGCAATGAGCCCGCATTAGCTAACATCATTCATATTGTAAATGGATATTGCGGTGGAGCTTATGGATATATTTCATCGCACGCTGCTAACAGTACAGGACTTTCCATCTTTACTTTAATGCTTCTGAATAAAAATTTTCAGTGGTTGAAATTTGTTATGTTCACTTACGTTGCCTTGTTGTGTTACAGTCGCATTTACCTTGGAGCACACTATCCATTTGATGTTGCACGAGGAATTTTAATCGGAATTATTTTTGGATTTTTTGTCGCAAGGTTTTTTAAAGTGGCAGAAAGCAAATTTTAAATTCGGAGCATGTACTTTCGGAAAGTGCCTTCCACTTTCCGAAAGTTGACACGAAATTTTTTCTAAACATTTTACTACAACTTAACTTTCAATTGCAATCTTTACACGCAAAGAAAAATCTTAATATGAAAAAACTATTCGCATCATTAATATCAACTATTATTGTTTTAAACTTTTGTTTTGGACAAAAAGCGCAACCAAAATCAACATCACAAAAACCAAAACTTGTTGTCGGAATTGTAGTTGACCAAATGAAATACGATTACGTATTTCGTTATTGGGATAAATTAGGCAACGGTGGTTTTAAACGACTGATGAATGAAGGAATGTTTTGTAAAGAAACACATTACAACTATGTGCCTACTTATACGGGTCCTGGTCATTCCTCCATTTATACGGGGACAACTCCTGCAACACATGGAATCGTTTCTAACGATTGGTTTGTGCGCGATAGCAGCAAAACAATTTATTGTACTGAAGATAAAAGTGTGAAAACCGTTGGTGCTAATGATAGTTTAGGATGGATGTCACCACGAAATTTATTAACTACAACTATAGGAGATGAATTAAAAATATCAAATACCTTTAAAAGCAAAGTGATTGGAGTTGCATTGAAAGACAGAAGTTCAATACTTCCTGCAGGACACAGCGCCAACGCAGCTTACTGGTGGGACGGCATCACGGGTGATTGGATTACCAGCACTTATTACATGACTACATTGCCAAAATGGGTCAGCGATTTTAATACCCAAAAACTTGCTGAAAAATATTTTTCACAAGGCTGGAATACTTTGCTGCCAATCAATCAATATACTGAAAGTACTGCCGACAATTCGTCTTATGAAGGATTATTCAGAGGTGAAAAGACACCGGTCTTTCCACATAACATTGCCGATTCAAATTCAATAGATGCTTTAAGATATACACCTTGGGGAAATACGCTTACAAGGGTTTTTGCAGAAGCTGCGATAGATGGAGAAGAGCTGGGAAAAGATTCTATTACAGATATGCTTACAGTTAGTTTTTCATCTACTGATTATGTAGGTCATAAATATGGAACTCATGCCATAGAAACAGAAGATGTTTATTTAAAGCTGGATAAAGACCTTGAAGAGTTTTTAAATTTCTTAGATAAAAAGATCGGGAACCAAAATATTTTACTTTTTCTAACAGCCGACCATGCTGCAATTCCCAATCCTGTATTTCTTGCTGACCATAAAATTCCTGCAGGATATTTTGATTCGAAACCAATGATTGATTCACTAAAGAAAACTTTTATAAAATATTATGCTGACAGTAATTTATTCGCCACGTTCGATAACGACCAAATTTATCTGAACAGAAAATTAGCTTTGGAAAAAAATATTGACCTGAAATTACTGCAAAACAATGTTGCTGAATTTTGTGCAGGATTTCAAGGCGTTCATAATACATTGACTGCTTCGCAACTCAATGAAATGGAATACACAAAAGGTGTAAATCATCTTGTTCAGATGGGTTACAATCGCAAACGAAGCGGTGATGTTATTATCGAATTAGAGCCTGGTTTAATAGAATGGCTCGGCAAAACAGGAACCACACATGGCTCACCTTATACGTATGATACTCATGTTCCACTGTGGTTTTATGGAGGTTTAATCAAAAACGGAACAACTTCTGAAAGTATTGAAATTACTGATATAGCAGCCACCGTATCTAATCTCTTAAATATTGAAGCTCCGAATGGTTGTAATGGGAAACCTATTCAGGCAATTTGTAAGTGATATCCACGCGCACACGTCATTGCGAGGAACGAAGCCCGACCGAACGAAACGGGCGGGCAATCTGTAATTGGTCAATAGAATTATTTTAAGAAATAAATTTAAACTTAGTGCCTTCGTGTCTTAGTGGCAAAATAAATGAAAACACTAACCATCTATAAATCATCAGCAGGTTCAGGAAAAACTTACACGCTTGTGCGCGAGTTTTTAAAGTTGGTTTTGAAAAATCCTGACAGCTACAGAAATATTCTTGCTGTAACTTTTACCAACAAAGCAACTGATGAAATGAAACAACGCATCATTTCAACCTTAGTTGAATTGAGCGAAGGAAAAAATGACACCCTTACTGATGATCTTGTTGTTGATTTAAAAAAATCAAAAGGCGAATTAAAAGCACAGGCAAAAAACGTTTTACAAAAGCTGCTTCACAACTACAGCAAATTTTCCATTCAAACTATTGACAGTTTTTTTAATAAAACAATCCGCGCGCTTGCGCGTGAGTTGAAATTGCCATTGCAGTTTGAAATGGAAATGAATCAAGGTTATGTGCAGGCTGTTATTGTTGAGCAGCTGCTTGCTGATATTGGTGTCAATAGTTTCCTTACAAAACAATTGGAAACATTTGCAATTAGCAAAATTGATGAAGACAAAGGCTGGAATGTTGAGTTTGCATTGCTCCAGATTTCAAATGAATTGTTTAAAGAAAATTTTCGTTCGCATCAATCAAAGAAAAAAATCAATGATGATTTTATTAAGAAGCTTCATGCAATAAAAAATGATTTTGAGAGTGAGATGAAAAAAATCGGTGAGGAGTTTCTATCAATAATGCACGATCGCCATTTAAATCATGATGAATTTTTTCAAACCAATAAAGGCATTTCAAAATACTTTGAAAAGATTGCAAACCCATACAGTTATGGTGATTTCATACCGAACTCTTACGTTGAAAAAGTTTACAATGGTGGTGATTGGACAGCAGGTAAATCTTCAAAAAAGGAAATGATTGCTGACCTTGCTAATGCATTTTTTAAAAATCTCCTTATAAAAGTTTATGATACTTATCAAAAAAAATTTAAAAATTATTGCACTGCACTTTCGATTTTAAAACTTTGTTACGTTGCATCAATTGTTGATTTATTGGATGAGCAATTAAAAAAGTATCGTGACGAAAATGAATTGATGCTGATGAGTGATGTTAATCAAGTCATAGCGCAATTCATCAAACAAAGCGATACACCTTTTATCTATGAAAAGACAGGAAATCGCTACCAACATTTTCTGATAGATGAGTTCCAGGATACAAGTGATTTTCAGTGGGGGAATTTCCTGCCCTTGATTGAAAATTCAATGAGCATGGGTTTTCAATCATTAGTAGTTGGGGATGTAAAGCAAAGCATCTATCGCTGGCGCGGAGGTAATATGAAATTGCTTTACAAAAAGATTTATGATGATGTGGCCAACTTTAAAAGTGCTGTTGAAACAAAAAATCTCAACACCAATTACCGAAGCAAAAAAAATATTGTAGAGTTTAACAATGAACTTTTCAGCGCAGCGCCAATTGTGCTGGAGCAATTTTTAAATGCAGAACATCAGCCGCTTTTAATTGACACTTATCAATCATCTGAAGTAAACCAAATTGTTGCCGATAAAAATAAAGAAGGCGGTTATGTGTATGCAGAGTTAATAGATGCAGCACGTTTTCCTGATGTGGATACAACTGCTTACGGAAAAAATAATGCATGGAAAGCTGTTGCATTAGTCAAGATGATTGATACCATAAAAGATTTAGTTGTGCGGGGTTTTGCTTTAGGTGACATTGCAATTTTAGTAAGACGAAATCAAGATGGTTACGAAGCAGCGCAATGTTTATTTGAAAATGGTTTTGATAAAGTAATCACTCCTGATTCACTTTTGCTGAAAGGTAATGTTCAGATAACGTTATTGATAAGCGCAATAAAATTTTTGAATGACAATACCGATGAAGTTGCAAGGGCCACATTGCTGCATGAGTATTTGCGATTGAATAATAAAGCAACTGATTTAACTGAACATCAACTATTCAGCAATTCAGAATCAAAACAGTTTGATGATTTATTTAAAAAGATAATTGCATTGCAACAAAAACATTTGTTTGACATTGCCGAAGAGTTGGTAAATATTTTTGAATTAAATAAAAAGCCTGATGCATTTGTTCAAAGATTCTTAGATGTAATACTCGACTTCACCGAAAAGAATCCCGCAACGGTAGGCAACTTTATTACCTGGTGGAATGAAAACAGTGATAGCGATAAGTGTTCTGTAATCATTTCTGAAAGCACAGATGCAATACACATTTTATCGGTTCATAAATCAAAAGGATTACAATTTCCGGTTGTGATAATGCCTTTTGTTGATTGGGATATTAATCCGAAACCTACAGAAATTATATGGGCTGCCACAGATGAAAAACCTTTTAATGAAGTTGATAAACATCCCGTTAACACCACAAGTTTATTGGATGAAACTTATTTCAACGAATATTATGAAAATGAAATTTCGCAATCACTGATTGATAACATCAATGTATTGTATGTAGCATTTACTCGCGCTGAACAGCAATTGTATCTATTCGCAACGAAAACAAAAACAGATAAAAAAGATAAAGTGAGCAGGGCTTCAATGCTGTTCACACTTTTGCTGAAAGCCAATGATGATTGGAACAGTTCGCTTGAAAGTGAAAGAGCAATACTTGAAATTGGTAATCGCGAAAATAAACGCGCAACATCATCAGAGAAAAAACAAAACTTAAAATCATTATCACAATTTAATTTTAATGACTGGACTGAAAAACTTGATGTAAAAGTAAAATCTGAACGCACAGATGAATTCAAAGCACAACTTGAAAAAATGGAAGCGGGTAAATTGATGCATGAAGTACTTTCAAAAATTATTACGAAAGATGATATTCAAAATGCAATTGCATCAACATTACAAAACATCGCATCGCAAGATGATTTGAAAATTGAATTAGAAAATAAAATAAACAGTGTTTTAAATTTATGTGCAGACCAAAAATGGTTTGAGGGAATTTTTGAAATTAAAAACGAAGCAGATATCATCATGCCTGATGCCACAATCAAAAGACCTGACCGTTTAATGTTCGAAAATAAAAACGTAACGCTTTTAGATTATAAAACAGGCGCCAAAGAAAAAACACATGGCAAGCAATTAGATGATTATGCTGAAGCCTTATCAGGCATGGATTATACAGTGTGTGGAAAATATCTGTTGTATTTGGAAAGTGGTGAATTAGAATCCTGTTAACCATTGACAGATTGCCGTTCCGGCAATGAAGTTAAACAAGAAATACATAATCAAATCGTACGTCATTGGTGCTCAATTCAAAGGCGACAACAACCTTCTTTTCAAAGCAAGCGCCACAGGTTATACCCCAAAGCAAATCATAAAAACAGTTAAGCGAGGTCGCAAAGTAACCATCACCATCGAACTTGAATCATTGTAACATACATAATTTAGAATAGTGAAAAAAGGCAGCGCAAATTATTTCGCTGCCTTTTTTATGAAGTGTTGGATTAATGCTATAAGTTTTATATTCGTAGCGCGTATTTAATTGTTATGGGCAATACTAACGGCAACTTATGGACAAAACACTTATAATATTAGGTGCGGGTGCGAGTAGAGACTTTTGCAGAATTTTTCCTACAGGAATTGAACTTATAAAAGATATTAACTATCATTTCTTGACAGAAAAGAAATTTCCAGAAGTTCGAGAAGTTGACGGTGTTTACTTATCTGCATTAATGAATGACATTGTTCGAACATTTGGAAATGATATTGCACTATTTAATAGCGTAAAAAATCAACTTTGGAATATTGAATTAGACTACGAATGGAAGAGTTTAAGAAATGATGTTAGCAATCCTGTTTCAATAGATAATTTTATTGCTACTCAAATAAAGAATGGTCAATTGAATCCAAAAGCTGCGGGTATCATAAAGTACTCCATTTATTATTTAATTAAAGGGACAGAACAAGCTTTTGCAGAAGGTAATTACGACACTAAAAAGAATTGGATAGGAGAACTTGCAAGAAAGCTTTCCAATTACAGCTTTAGCATCATCAATGAAAACCTGACCGTAGTAACATTTAATTATGACAGAACCTTTGAAAAGTTTTTTGCAGAATCCTTAAATGAATTTCAAACTCTAAACTCAGACCAGGTTGTTCATCTTCAAAAAAATGTTCAGCATGTTTATGACTCTTTAGGAAGTTTAAATGAAATTCCATTTGAACTTGAGAATAACAAACAAAACATTATTGAGCAAAATTATGATAGAATTAAGCTTATTGACGATAGAAATAAAATGAACCTAACTCTTGCTAATGCGGAGAAGTATAAGAAAGTACATTTCATAGGTTTTGGATATGACGAAACAAACATGACTTTAATTGATTTGAAAAGGTTTGTATCAGCGACATTTCACGGAACGGCATATTATTACACAAACACACAGATAAATGATTTGAAAACTAAATATAATATTGCAGCTACAGACTGCTCATGTAAAGATTACATTAAGAATTTAACGATATAGAAGTACTGCCCATAACAGATAAATTAAAGCCTCTTTTGAAATGGAAAGCTTTCAACACGCAGAAAAAATTTCAGAGCAAATTTCACAGCATTTTAAAATGGAGAATAACTTCAAGAAACCTCAAAATATTTCAGAAAGCAATCTCTACTTAGTGGTTGAGGTAATTTATAATTAAAAACTAATAAAACATGAATCAACAACTTTTAATTGTATTAGGAATCTCAGTAGTCGGTTTGGTAATCTATTTTGCGTCAAGAAAATCAAAACCAGAAGTTAAAGGCAAATCAATCCTTGAATCATATTCAGAACATGGGCAAGTTTGGGTTAAACAAATGTGTCAACTTTATGATTCAGGACTAACCTGGGACAAAGACCCTCAGCTCCTATATGAAAAAACATTTGGGATAACCCTTGCTCCTAATGAACATGGACAAAAGTACAGTGCATATTGGAACGACATAGGTGTTGATAGAGATTATCTGAACGCGGAAGAAACAAGTTCTCAATACAGAATTGGAGCTTTTGCTCACGATATAGAAATGGGGTTGAGCTTGCGCTTCGCTTATCAGTATAAACCGTTGACAAGCCAAACAGAATCAGAAGTAATGAAAGAGTTTGGACTAAACATTGATTCTGATGAATTGCTTTATTACAGTTCAAAAAAAATAGATTGGTATGAAGAAAAAGTTGTAAGTACTAATGTTAGTTACAGCGGTTTCAGATACCGACCAGGAGGGCAAATGAGTTTTAGTACGGGAACTTTTCATGTTATTAAAAACAACATAAGCGATTATATTCTTTTAGACAGGGGTAGCTTATACATAACTAATAAGAGAGTTATTTTTATTGGCGATGAAAGCAGACAAAATCGAATAGTCAAAATCAACGACATTTTAGAGCTTAGTATTTACAAAGACGGAGTTCTACTTGGCAAGGCAAACGGAAAACAGCCGTTGATATTTGTTCCTAACTTTCAAAACGAATTGGTTGCAAGAGACAATTTTAATTGGATACTTAGAGTTTTAGATAGAGTTATGAGTGGAACTCAAGACCAAGATTTAACTCCAGTAGATTTTAATCTTGTCAATTAAACTTTCTATAAGTTCTGCTTTCGTAACGCATATTTAATTGTTAGCGGGCATTTATAACAACATGAATAAATTAGACTTTGGACAACTTCCTATACTTGACAACAAAAGACCTTTGTTGTGCCAACTTGGTGACAAAAGAATAAACTCGCTAAAAAAATTTAATAATGTTTTTGAGCGAGCAGACAGTGCATTGTATTTCACTGCAAAATTTCACTCCGAAAGCAACGAAATAATTAAAAAGGCTTTATTACGTGCAGCTGTATCTGAATTTGTATCCATAGAGGAGGCTATCAAAATAGACTCTGAAATAAATAATATTTCGGTAGTTCCTTTACTAATTCGCAAAACTGAAAATCCACTTTTACATATTGTCAAGCAATTACGCAACTACAATATACATTTAGGTTCGTCTGTCCTTGACTACACAGAGGAGACAAGAAGGATATTCGGGACAACTGAGGATTTTTCCAACGGCATAGGGTATGATTATACAGACAAAGAAGCAATAATATCAAACCTTGATATAATTGAGTTCAATAAGCTAAAGGACGCACCGTGTTATTTCGATAAAGACAAAATTGACATAATTAAATGGTTCAATCACAATCAAATTAAATGGGGAGTCGGACATTTAATATATTTAGCAACTCTTGACTACTGTGACATAATAATTTCCCATTCCAGGTTGACATAAAAACTCCTGCCTTGTGTGCGGTGAAACAATTAACCACTATAGCTCCCTCAATTCTTCCCTTTAATAAATTTCATCAAATCCTCTTTAGAACTTGAAAATGAAAATGCATCAGCTACTGTATAATAATTTTCTTTGTCAATGGTAAAGTCATAAGCATACTTTGCAATTTCCACTTTGCCGCTTTCAAATGACATTAAATTAACTATCTCTTTCACCTGTACACAAGTGAAACATTTCTTTGCGCTTAATATTTGTTTGGTGATTGTAATGCGCACGCTGCTTACTGATTCTTTATTTATAGAAGATTTTATCTGGTCAAATTCAGCAGGTGTTACTGTACACACCACAACCGGTGGCAATGTTGGCGTTAATTTATTCTCTGCATAATCCATCCAATCATTCTTATATGGAATGTGAGAAAAAACTTCTGCTGCATAACTGTAATTTCCCTGGTCGTAAACCTTTGCAAATGCTTCTTTCAAAAAAGCAAGACGGTTGCTTTCCATTTCCAAACCCATACACAATCGCATCAGTTGCGCCATGCTTATGCAATTTGCCTTAATCAGGTTTAATGCAGCCTGCGCACGCAACATATCATTAGGTTGATTTCCTATTCCTTTAGATATCAATTCAAAATCATTATCGGCAAGTGGCAATCCACAGCCCTTTGGTCCTTTATAATTATCACACAATGGAAAAATCAAATGCGGTGGCTCGGGAATGACCACTACCTTTGGCGGTGCGGGAATGGATGTTCCATAAATAATATCATGGAGCTTGAAAGCAGTTGAAAAATTCTTGAATGCATCATATACCTCATAATAATTTTGTGCATCAACTGTGTGCAAAAAAGCTTCACCTGCAAATTGCAAACGGCTATTTTCATTATTGAACAGCATTGCAAATTGCTTTACCTGCATGCTTGTTAAACATTTATTCCGCATTAATTCAGTACAAAAATCCAGCTTATAACGATCACCTTGTTGTTTAGCCAACTGAGCATACTTACTATTAAACTCTGCAGGAGTAAGTACATTGTTATTACAATTTTGTTGTGCCTGCGCAACTGAAAAGAATAAAGAAAAGATGATAAATAATTTTTTCATAATGAGGGTCTTTAAAATGAATGATAAATTTATTGAACTAAGACTTTATTTTTTCATTTACCAATTTCAGAATTTCCTGCTCGGCAAGAATAGTTTTGTTTTCTATTTCTCCGCCATGCTTTAAAATATCTGCAACAAAATTTTTATCATCATAACTTGTTGAATTAATTTTCACATTAAGATAAGCACCTATTACAGCAGCGCGAATACAAAGTGCTCCAACAGCAGCATCGGTAATTGAATTTGAATTTCCTTTTTCAACCATTGCTTTGATTATTTCAAAACAATCATAACTCAGTTGCATTACTTTAAAGGGAACTTCAATTGCATACTTTGTCGCTGCCTGAATGGCTGCTTTTCGCGAAGCCTTTTCTTCGTCTGTTGATTTCGGATGCTGAAATGCCTGCATGATTTTATTAAAAGCATTGGTGTCTTCATCAACTAAATTCATCAATTGCTTTTTTAATAATTGGCCTCGTTCAGCATAATCAGAAAATTCCTGCCAGCGATTTTCCCAGCCTGTTTTTCCTCCTGAAAGATTCGCAACCATGATACCCAATGAAATTCCTAACGTGCTTACATACGCAGAAATACTGCCTCCACCGGGTGCAGGCGAATCACTTGCTGTTTCATCAGCAAATGCTGTTAGTTTCATATTGATGAGCGGTTGCTTGTTTTGTTCATCCAATAAAAATTCAATAATTCTTTTCTTCGGATCGAATGGCGCCAGTTCATCCAAACCCATTGACTTCACTGCAATATGAATCAATTCATCATCGCTCACACCACTTGAAAGTTTTTGTTTGTTTAGAAAATATTTCCCAGCATCAAGCATTGATGAAAGCGGAACAAGTCCAACCAATTCAGAACCCGTAACACGAAAACCTCTTTCATGTGCACTTTTTACACATTCATCGAACACAATGTGCAAAGGCGTTTCGCGAAAGCGTGTAATGTTTATAGAAACCTGTGCCTGTTTGTATTCATCAATATACCATCCGATTGCTTTCACACCTTTCAACTTTCCCGGAATACGTATTTCATTTCCATTTGCATCTAAAACTTTTTTACCATTCTCGGTTTTTATTCTTCCGGCCTCGCGAATGTCAAATGCAACTGAGTTTGCACGTTTTACAGATTTGGTATTGAGATTCACATTGTATGCAATTAAAAAATCACGTGCGCCTATTACTGTTCCGCCACTCTTTGCATTAAATTCAGCAGGCCCGAAATCAGGTTTCCAATGTTGCTCTTTTATTTTTTTGAAGAAGCCTTCGTATTCACCTGCACGTATAACCGACAGGTTACTTCTTTCTTTATTTTCCTGAGATTCTTCATATAAATAGGCAGGAATATGCAACTCTTCACCAACGCGCTTCGCAAGTTTCTTACTCCATTCGGCTGTTTCTTCCATTGAAATATTTGCAACAGGAATAAACGGACAAACATCAGTTGCACCCATACGCGGATGCTCTCCCTCATGCTTACTCATGTCAATCAGTTCAGCAGCTTTTGCTA
>JBDTRM010000213.1:0-1966 GCA_039931675.1 Bacteroidia bacterium
AAATTAAAATGAAAGTAAAACCGTCTTTGAAGAAGCGCAGTGTTGACTGCAAGATTGTTAGACGCAAAGGAAAGCTTTACGTTATCAACAAAAAGAATCCCCGCTTTAAGCAGCGTCAGGGTTAATTCAACATTCAAAATTTAACATTCAAAATTAAATATACATGGCTCGTATATCAGGTATTGACTTACCAAAACATAAAAGAGGAGAAATCGGATTAACTTACATTTTTGGTGTAGGTCGTTCCACTGCTCAATATATCCTCAAAAAAGCAGAAATTGATTTCAGCAAGAAAGTTGAAGACTGGAATGACCACGACCTTAATGCAATTCGCACCATCATCAACGATGAGATAAAGGTAGAAGGTGCATTACGCTCCGAAGTGCAGTTAAACATTAAACGTTTGATGGACATCGGTTGCTACCGTGGCATTCGTCACCGTGTTGGTTTGCCTGTGCGTGGTCAACGTACTAAAAACAATACCCGCACACGTAAAGGAAAACGTAAGACAGTTGCTAACAAGAAGAAAGTAACGAAGTAACGAGGTGACGAAGGCGCGTAACTCGGGATATCATCCCGAGCCCGAGCAAAGAGATTGATTGACAAAAACAAAAAAGTCTAAAAACTAAAAGTTTATAATTCACGAATTGAAAAATCGTAAATCGTAAATCATAAATCGAAAATAAAAGAATGGCTACACAAAAAACAGCAGCGAGCAAGGCAGTTAAGAAAAAAGTTGTAAAAGTTGAAGCAGCAGGCGTGGCGCATATTAATGCCACATTCAATAATATCATCATTTCTCTAACCAACATGACAGGCCAGGTTATTTCATGGTCTTCGGCAGGTAAAATGGGATTTAAAGGTTCAAAAAAGAACACTCCTTATGCAGCACAAATGGCAGCAGGCGATTGCGCCAAAGCAGCTTTTGATATGGGTTTGCGTAAAGTGAAAGTGTTTGTAAAAGGGCCCGGTGCCGGACGCGAATCAGCAATACGTACATTAAATGCTGCAGGTATTGAAGTGTCAGAGATAGTTGATATAACTCCGATTCCTCACAACGGTTGCCGTCCTCCGGGTCGCAGAAGAATCTAAAAGCAATTGGCAGTTTGCAATTCGTTGCAATTCAAAATTCAAAATTCAAAATTCAAAATTCAAAATTACAAATGGCACGTTATACAGGTCCTAAGACAAAGATTGCACGAAAATTTCGCGAGGCTATTTTCGGTCCCGATAAATATTTCGATAAACGCAATTATCCTCCGGGACAGCACGGTGTAAGCAAGAAGCGCTCGAAGCAATCAGAATACGCTGTTCAGTTATCAATGAAGCAAAAGGTAAAATATACTTATGGTATTTTAGAACGCCAGTTTGCTAAAACATTTGATAAGGCTTCGCGTATGCAAGGCATCACAGGTGAGAATCTTTTGAAACTCATTGAATCGCGTTTAGACAATGTTGTTTACCGCTTGGGAATTGCTCCTTCACGCGCAGCAGCACGTCAGTTAGTAAGCCACAGGCATATTATGGTTAACGAGGTAGTTGTAAATATTCCTTCGTTTACTTTAAAGGCAGGAGATATTATTGCTGTTCGCGAGCGTTCAAAAACTTTGGAAGTTATCAGCGAAAGTTTGAGAAGCCGTTCTAATAAATATCCTTGGTTAGATTGGGATACAACTATGATGGCAGGCAAATTTGTAACATCACCTGCCCGCGAAGAAATTCCTGAGAACATTAAGGAGCAGTTGATTGTCGAGTTATATTCTAAATAACATTCGGAAATAGGGTATGAGGAAATAAGGATATATGGTAAACGTTATTTAATCTATAACCTCCATATAAAAAACATTGCATCATTATTAAACAATTAAATTTAAAAATAAAAACATGGCGATTTTAGCATTCCAGAAACCAGACAAAGTTGTAATGAATCATTCATCTGAAACACAAGGTGAATTTGAATTTCGTC
>JBDTRM010000214.1:0-16693 GCA_039931675.1 Bacteroidia bacterium
ATTTTATACGTGTCGGGGCGTAAATTTTTAATCAGAAATTTTCCGGATGAATCGGTTTTTGCAAAATAATCAGGTAATGTATTATACACTACGGTATCGCTAAGGTTATTGTATAACATCACCACAATACCTTTTTCTGTTTTTAAATTCTCAGCAAATTTTACTTCTCCATTCACCTGTAATGAATCAAGCACAGGCCCCGTAGAAAATACATATTGAAAATCATCAAGTGCATTACTTTCATGTGTATCAACAATGGCATTGCCGAAATTTAAAGTGTAAGTAGTGTTTTGCCGCAATGAATCAGGAAGTTTAATGATGAGCGATTTACCTTTCACACTTACCTCGGGATCGTTTTTCATTAAAGGCGAAATGACCAATTGTTTGTTTAGTTCTTTCAGATCAATGAACTCATCAAAATCAATTCTTATTTCTTTAGCAATAAAGTTGGTTGTATAATTTTCAGGTAAGCTGTGTAAAATTTTTGGCGGCACTAAATCTTTCGAACCTCCGCTTGGTTGCTGCCTGATAGCGCATGATACAACGAATAGACATAGTAATAAGTTGGCAATTGGCAATTGGCAATTGGCAATTGAATTTGTTCGAGATATAAAAATTTTGAATTTCAAGAAGTCTAATTATTCAGATTAAGTTTTCAATTAGTGAAATTACTTTAAGCAAATTTGCTTCATCCGTTTTATCAAAAGTTGCGTAAGCATCGCTGTCAACATCCAATATCATAACCACTTCCTGATTTTGATAAATTGGCAAAACAATTTCTGACTTTGAAAAACTGCTGCATGCAATGTGACCGGGAAACAGATCAACATCATCAACAATAATTACTTCTTTATTTTTCCAGGCTGTGCCGCAAACACCTTTACCAAAAGCAATGCGTGTGCACGCAACGGGGCCTTGAAACGTACCAAGCACTAACTCATCTATATTCTTTTCATTATTTTTTTTGACAAAATAAATTCCAACCCAAAACCAATTCATTCCATATTTAAGTGCTGCAATGATGTTGCTTAAGTTTGCAATTACATCAATCTCGCCTTCTATTAGTGCTTTAATTTGTAGAAGCAACGAATCGTATTTTTCCTGTTTGCTAAGGTTTTGTTCAATGATAATATCTTCAGCCATTTCTAATATTATTTACAAGTCGCGAAAGTAGCGGAATATTTTTAGTGACGACTGGCAGTGGTGGCAAGACTTAAAGTCGCGCCATCACTTAAAGCCCAATTCCCGTTTTCCAATTACCTTCGTCCAATGCAAAAAATAATTTTCCGCGATTTAGGTTTGATTGATTACAAGCAATGTTGGGATTACCAGGAAACGTTGATGAAAGAGGTGATTGATCTCAAACTTAAAAATCGCGACTTGCCTGATTCAGAAAAATTACTTTCCAAACACTATTTACTTTTTTGCGAGCACCCTCATGTTTACACACTTGGCAAAAGCGGGTCTGAAAATAATTTGCTCATCAACGAAATGCAGTTAAAAGATAAAGCGGCATCTTTTTATAAAATAAATCGTGGTGGCGATATTACTTATCATGGTCCGGGGCAGTTGGTTGGTTATCCTATTTTAGACCTGGATTATTTTTTCAACGACATTCATAAATACATGCGTTATCTCGAAGAAATAATTATTCTTACACTTGCTGAATATGGAATTGAAGGAGGAAGAATTACAGGACTCACCGGAGTATGGTTAGATTTTGAAAAGCCTGAAAATGCCCGTAAAATATGCGCTTTCGGGGTGCGGCTAAGCCGGTGGGTTACGATGCATGGCTGGGCATTTAATGTAAATGCTGATTTGGATTATTTTAAAAACATTATCCCTTGCGGCATTAATGATAAAGAAGTAACTACGCTCGAAAAAGAAACAGGACGTAAAATTGATATGAATAAAGTGAAGGCAATCGTAAAAAAGAATTTTGAAAAAGTTTTTGATGTGGAGATATTATGAATACAAAAGCATACACACAAACCATTAAGCAATTAAAATCTGCCATACTTGCAAGCAGGTACAAGGCAGCTTCATTGGCAAACCGTGAATTATTAGCACTGTATTTTAATGTAGGAAAATTGATTGACACAAAATCAAAGCAAGGAAAATGGGGTGATAAAATTCTTGTGCAACTCTCAAATGATTTACAGTCGGAACTGCCCGGTTTAAAAGGGTTTTCAGCCACCAACATCAAACGGATGAGAACATTTTATATAGCGTGGAATGCTTTTTTTGTAATTAGTCCGACAGTGTCGGACCAATTACAAAAAAGCACTGTGAAAAAACAAGTTACAGGCAAAGCCACACTTAGCCGATTATCAAACGACTCAATTAGTCCGACACTGTCGGACCAATTCATAAAAAATTTCTTTGCAGTTAGTTTTAGCCATCATTATGAACTACTCATAAAAACAAAAACTCTTGACGAAAGGCAGTTTTATATTATCAAAACAGCAACAGAATTTTGGTCGCTCGATGCATTAAAACATCATCTGAAAAGCAAGTTGTTCAAAAGGAAAGGCACGCTGCCGAATAATTTTGATATAGCCATAACCAATGAAAAATTACGCAATAAAGCGTTGCAAAGTTTCAAAGATGAATACCTGCTTGACTTTATAAATATCGAAGATCCTGATGATGAAGATGAGCGGGTTATTGAAAATGAAATAGTAAGAAACATTAAAAAATTTCTAATGTCGCTCGGTACTGATTTTGCTTTTATTGCCAATCAATATCGTGTGATTGTTGATGACGAAGAATATTTTGCCGACCTGTTATTCTTTAACAGGAAACTGCAATGCCTTGTTGCATTCGATTTGAAGAAGGGAAAGTTCAAACCCGAATATGCAGGTAAAATGAACTTCTATCTTTCAGCCTTAGATGAATTCATTAAGCAGCCGCATGAATTGCCTTCAATCGGCATTATACTTTGCAAGGAAAAAAATAATAAAACGGTAGAGTTTTCTTTCCGCGATATGAGCAAGCCGATGGGCGTGGCAACTTATAAAACAAGTGCGCAATTACCAAAGCAATTTAAAAATGCATTGCCCGATGCAGCGACCCTTAAAAAATTAATGGGCTAAAAATTAATTACTGTTGCCTTTTCATTTACTTTGTTAAACGTTATTCATCTCATAATTCTCTTTATATGAAATACCTGATTGAAATACCTGACAGCAAATCAAAAGTAGAAAGCAAAAAAGTAAAACCTACATCGCTGAAATTATCAGAGCTTAAAAAATTAATTAATGCATGAGCTTGTATTTATCCCAAAGGTTTTTTTTAAAAGTACTTGTAGCGTTAGTATAAATCGAATCAGCGAATGAAAAAGTTTTTGAAAGTATTTTTTGGAATTTTAGTTATAGCTAACATTGCCATACTTGCAACAGGTAAAACTTATTTATACAAAGCCATTTATTACAACTTTGTTGACATTAATGACTACCCCATTTTTAATAACAGAACCGTGGAAGCAAAAAATCCAAAGTCGTGGAACATTTCAAATGATTACAACAAAATAAAAATTCCTAATGCCCTTTTGTGGAAATTGGAAGAGTATAAAACCACGGCATTTCTTGTAGTGAGAAATGATTCTATTGTTTATGAAAACTATTGGGAAGATTATAATGATACATCTTTATCAGGTTCATTTTCTGTTGCAAAAAGTATAGTGAATGTATTGGTAGGCATTGCTCTTAAAGAGGGGAAAATAAAAAGCATTGATGAACCGGCAGGTAATTACATTCCTGAATTTAAAACGGGAGCAAAAAGTAAAATCACAATAAGACATTTATTAGAAATGAGTTCGGGATTGAAGTGGGATGAAGCCTATGCAAATCCGTTTTCAATAACCACTGAAGCATACTATGGAACTGACCTTTACAACTTGGTTTCAAATCTTGAAGTTGAAACTGAGCCTGGAAAAGTTTTTAATTACCAGAGTTGTAACTCTTCATTACTTTCAATCATTGTAAATAAAGCAACAGGTAAAACTGTAAGCGAATATGCTTCAGAAAAATTATGGACTCCCATTAATGCAGAGCATAATGCACTTTGGAGTTTAGATCACAGCGATGGAGTTGAAAAAGGATATTGTTGTTTCAACACCAACGTGCGCGACTTTGCACGCATCGGTAAGTTGTATCTTAATAAAGGCAACTGGAATGGAATACAAATAGTGGATACAGCATTTGTTGAAGAGTCAACCCGCCCGGCACCTTTACTTCGTGGTAATGGCGAAGCAAATAAAATTTATGGCTTACATTGGTGGTGCATAAATCGTATGAACCATAGCATATTTTTTGCACGTGGAATTTTAGGTCAGTATATATTTGTGGTGCCGGATAAAAAAATGATCATCGTGCGATTAGGTCATAAAAGAGGAGAGCAAACTCCAGAAGGCTATGTTACAGATATTTATACTTACTTAGATGAAACATTAAAAACATTTTAGATAAAGTTCATAGCAAAGAAATAAGAATTGAAATTAAATTTGCCCTTCAATTTAATCATTCCAAACTGATAATGTTAAAAGATATTCCAAACGATGCGGTTGAAGGTATAGCTGTAGCGGTAGTCCCCGAGCGAAACGAAACAGGTGAAGAGCTGTGGAATGTATATCTTCTTAATCTGAAAGAACAAAATATTGAAGGAGTGCTGGTAACATCAAGAGGTTATGGCGAGCGCGAAGGTGAGCAGATAAAAACTTCAACACTTCGCCACTTCTTAGATGAAATGGAAAGTCACAGTTATAAATTAATTGAACCAATTATTACAGATGTGTTCGGGTTGAATAATGAGTACTGGGTAAGTTTTTATCACAACAAAAAAATCTTCGACAAAAAATATCTCTTCCTCCCTGAAAGTATCCGTAAAGAATTTTTTTCACGAATACCTATTATTGGAAAAGAAGGTGTGATGATTAAGTGAAATTTGAAAATGGAAAATGGAAATTTGGATTTGCCTATCAGAAATTATAAATAACAAACCATAAACAACAAACTACAAACCTATTTATGCTAAACAACATCACCCTTGAAAACATTTTGTTTCTTGATATAGAAACTGTTCCGCAACAAGCTTCCTTCGATTTGATGAACAAGCCTGCACAGGAATTATGGGAGCGAAAAGCATTGCATCTCAAAAAAGAAGAAAATGAAACAGCATGTGATATTTATAATCGTGCAGGCATTTATGCAGAGTTCGGGAAAATAATTTGCATTTCAGTAGGTGCATTTAGTTTGCAAAATGGGATGCGTGAATTTCGCATCAAATCATTTTTCGGTGATGATGAAAAAGAATTGCTGCTCAATTTTACTCAACTTTTAAATCAGCGTTATAACAAACCACAACATTTATTATGCGGGCATAATGGCAAGGAATTTGACTTCCCATATTTAAGCAGGCGCATGTTGGTAAATGGAATTAAGCTTCCTGAAATTTTAAATACAGCAACAAAAAAACCATGGGAAGTTCAACATCTTGATACAATGGAATTATGGAAGTTTGGAGACTATAAAAGTTATACCCCATTAAATTTGCTCGCACATATTTTTGATATAGCAAGTCCTAAAGATGATATTGATGGCAGTATGGTTTGGAAAATTTACTGGAATGAAAAAGATTTGAAACGCATTGTAACTTATTGCCAGAAAGATGTAATCACTGTAGCACAAATAATTTTAAAGTACCGGCTCGAACCTTTGCTGAATGATGATGAAATAAATATCGTTGAATAGTTTAACAATCACTTAGTGTATTTCTTACACTTAATTCATTTACTTTGACGCACTCCAAAAAATCAATAATCATTTAACATCAAAAAACTATGAAAAAAAATTACAACAAATTAATGTTGTTACTCTGCGCAGTTACGATCGGTTTGCAGACTTACGCAACACAAATTACAGTACAGGTTAGCAACTATCAGTTTGCTCCAGCCAACGTCAATGCCTTTGTAGGTGATACCATGCACTTTGTTTGGGTAAGCGGAACTCATACTACAACATGCGATGGGTCAAATGGAAGTACTTTCCCGGTAGGGGCTCCAACATGGGATAGTCCAATAACTTCGGGAGCTCCAACTTTTGACTATACGATTACGGTAGCGGGTGCATACCATTATGTATGTATTTACCATGCACCAGGAATGGCAGGAAATATAACAGCAACATTACCTCCCAACCCTTTGGTGAATATTACCTTCAGAGTTGATTTAAGCCAGGTGGATAGTATTTGTTCAGGTGGACCTCACATTGCAGGCTCATTTAACGGCTGGAGCACTACTCTTAATCCTCTTACGGCTGTTGGCGGTGGAGTTTATGAAGCTACTATTGCTTTAGATTCCACACAATCTTATCAATACAAATTTTTAAAAGATAATGCATTCAGCGCGTGCGGTGATGAAACTGTTCCGGGTGCGTGCAACGTGGGAGGAAATCGTGAAATCGTAGTTCCCGAAAGTGATTCTGCTTTATCAACAGTTTGTTTCGGCAGTTGCTCTGCATGCATTCCTCCGGGATATGCCGATATTACTTTTAGTGTTGATATGTCACAAACAATATTGGGACCGGGTGGGCCTCATCTTGCCGGCAGTTTCAATGGCTTCAGTGCTACTGCTACTCCAATGACTGATATAGGTGGGGGTATTTACCAGGCAACAGTTAATATTGATACATCCTACACTGTACAATATACGTTTCTCGAAGATTCTTCTTACAATGGACAGGAAGCCGTGCCTGTAGCATGTGGAGTTCCAAATGGTTTTGGTGGTTACAATCGTGAACTTGTTGTTCCTGAAAATGATTCCACCCTTGCTACAGTTTGTTACGGAAGTTGTTCGGCTTGTCCTCCTTTGGTTGGTATTACTTTTAAAGTTGATATGTCGCTAACTACAATAGGTCCCGGTGATGTTCATCTTGCAGGCACGTTCAATGGCTTCAGTGCCACTGCAACACCAATGGTTGATTTAGGAGGCGGTCATTATCGCAAAAAAGTTTTTATCCCTGCGGGTACAACTGTTCAATATCTTTTCCTGAAAGATTCCACTTTTACAGGACAGGAAAATGTTCCGGTTACTTGTGGAGTTAGCAATGGCTTCGGAGGTTATAATCGCGAATTGCCTGTTCCTTTAACCGATTCTGTTCTTCCCGAAGTATGTTATGGAAGTTGTGGCATTTGTATTCCTCCCGGATATGCTGACATCACTTTCAGCGTTGACATGACCAATGAAACCATTGCTGGTGGTGGTGTTCACCTTGCGGGTAGTTTCAATGGCTTTAGTGCAACTGCTACACCAATGACAAATGTTGGTGGCAATGTTTACCAAGCAACAGTAAATATTGATACATCATTTACTGTTCAATATACATTCTTAAAAGACAGTAGCTATACCGGCCAGGAAAATGTTCCTGCATCATGTGGAGTGCCAAATGGCTTTGGTGGTTACAATCGCGAGTTGTCAGTTCCTGAAACTGATTCGACATTGGCTACAGTTTGTTATAGTGGTTGCGGAATATGTGTGTCACCCGGTTATGCAAATGTCACCTTCCGGGTTGATATGAGTCAAACCACAATTTGTCCCGGTGGGCCATATCTTGTTGGGAGCTTCAATAGTTTTAGTGCAACAGCTACACCAATGACTAATGCAGGCGGAGGTATTTATGAAGCTACTGTTACTTTAGATACCACGCTGACGGTTCAATATAAATTTTTGAAAGATTCAACTTATACGTGCGGAGATGAAACTGTTCCTGCTGCTTGTGGAGTTCCAAATGGCTTGGGAGGATATAATCGTGAGTTAGCTGTTTCAGAAAATGACACTGTATTACCTCTTGTTTGTTTTAGCAGTTGTTCGGCTTGTATTTTGCCAAGCGATTCTGTTTATATCACTTTTCGTGTTGATCTTAGTCAGCAGGTTATTTGCGCAGGTGGGCCTCATATAGCAGGTGCTTTCAACGGGTGGAGTACAACTGCCAATCCCCTTGATTCGGTTGGTGGCGGCATTTATGAAACAACGCTGTATTTAGATTCAACTCAAACTTACGAGTATAAATTTCTGAAAGACAGTGATTGGACATGTGGTGGTGAAACAGTGCCGGGAGCCTGTAACGTTAATGGCAATCGTCAAATCATTGTGCCCGAAGGGGATTCAGTTTTAGCAGTTGTTTGTTTCAACAGTTGCAGTGCCTGCGTTCCTCCACCCCCTACTGTAAACGTAACTTTCCGCGCTGACTTTTCTTTAACAACTGCATGCGCAAGCGGCCCTCACATAGTAGGAACTTTTAATAACTGGAATTCGACTGCAAATCCTATGACGTTAGTAACCGGGGGAATTTATGAAGCAACGTTTGCGCTGAATATTGGCGATACTGTTCAATATAAATTTTTGAATGATGATCAATATAGCGCTTGTGGCAATGAGAATGTTCCGATGGCTTGTGGAGTTGATAATGGTGTGGGAGGATACAACAGGTATTTTGTTCCTCAAAATGATACCACACTTCCGGCAGTATGTTTCAGCAGTTGTGCTGTATGTGTACCGCTTAATGAAGTAAACGTTACCTTCCGTGTAGATATGTCGCTAACAACTTTAGGACCTGGCGGCCCTCACATTGCCGCAACTTTTAATAATTTCTTTGCTAATGCTACCCCAATGATTGCTGCTGGTGGCGGAGTATATACTTACACGCAATCAATTGATACTACTCAAACTATTCAATACACTTTCCTTAAAGATTCCACTTATAACGGACAGGAAGTAATTACCAGTGCATGTGGTGTTCCAAATGGTTTTGGCGGATACAATCGTTTTATTGATGTGCCCGAAACGGATACCATATTGCCTGCATTTTGCTATAGCAGTTGTTTCGTTTGTAATGTAGGCATCAATGATCATAATGGCGGTGATGTTATTTCAGTTTATCCCAACCCTACTGAAAATATCATCTATATTGAAACTGAATCTATTCATGATAATTTTGAATTGAAATTATTCAGCATGGATGGCAAGATGCTGTTTGCAAAACAAGTGAATGCAGGCTATCAGCAAACCATTGCAATTGACATGAATAATTTCGCGAAAGGTGTTTATACTTTAAAGATTGAATCAGATAAAAGTGCTTCTTATCAAAAAGTAATTCTCAAATAACAATGATTTGAATGTGAATGAAAGAGGCTGTCATAAACTGGCAGCCTCTTTTTAATTTTTAGATGCAGAAAAATTAATCATCTGCCTTTGCAAGCGGAACTGCAAGACCTGAAAAATTTTTCAAATCCATTTTAACTGAACCCACTAAAATTTTAGCTTCAGCACGAATCGGAATTTTATTCTGATCATCACTTACCCATAAGGTTAAATCTTCGTTCTCTTTAAACACGCGCCCCTGCTGCAAAAGCGGGCGCAGCACGATGCAATTTATTTTTCCGAATTTGGTATTCAACTTTTCGCGCCCCACAAATTTTACATTTAAAGGAATCAATGCATCATCTAACCATGCATCTATTGGCAATACATCTCCAATTTTTAAAGTATTGAAATCCGTAGTGCGCGCATAGTAAAAAGCAGAAACCAAATCCTGCAAATAATCAGGCATATTTAATGTTGATTTTTCGCTGGTCACGATATTCTTGTAATGATTGAAAGTAACGGTCTGATTAATCTTGTATCCGCCTTCGTCAACCCTGCGGATAAAAAACCAGGGCATGATAGCTGCCGAATCAACAAAACTTTCGTAACGATCGCGCACCTTGAAAAACCAATCGAATGCACCTACTGATTTGCCTGTTCCCACTACATGATAGCAAGGCCTTGTACCAAACGATTTCATTTCAGATAATACTTCAAGCTTGGCCTCACCGGCATCTATAAATCCGTAATGCACACGGTAAGTAAGAGATTCGCCCGGTTTGAAAGCATCGTTTTTATGTTCTCTGAATTCTTTTTGTGCAAAAGCAGATGCAATTGAAAATGCTGTTAACAATACAAAAATGCGGACACGTTTATTCAATGCACCTATGATGCGCAAATGTATTCCGTTAAGTTTTGTGCCTTCAATTTTTATTTTCATTTCCAATCTGCAATAATTTTTTGCTCTGTTTCAAACGCTGTTCCAATAACGAATAACTGTTAGTGTATATACCTTTTGAAGAAATACTTCACAAAAAATCTATGTTCAGTTCATAATGCTTTAATAAACTATCACACAAGTTTATTATTGCTATCAAAATTATTCACCTGATTTATTTTCTTCCTCACTACTTTCTTCTTCGCTTCTGTTTTCAGTCATATCAATAACTTCTCCATGATGCTCATTCTCGCTGCCCATTTCGTTGTCGCCACTGCCGCTACCACTACCACTTTCCCCTTCTCCTTCCCCTTCTCCTTCACTTTCACTTTTGATAGTAATAGGCAAAGGCTCATCAGCATCCATTGTTTCTAATGAAGTCCCTATTACATTTTCAATTGGTTGCAGGTCTTTCAACTTTGGTAAATCTTTCGGGTCTTTCAATCCGAAATAATCCATAAAGATTTTACTTGTTCCGTATAATATAGGTTTGCCCGGAGCATCACTTTTTCCTGTAATCTCTACCAATTCTTTTTCTAATAATTTCTGTATGCTGTAATCGCAACTTACTCCACGCACTTGTTCCAATTCTGCTTTCGAAATAGGTTGACGATAAGCTATGATTGAAAGTGTTTCAAGCGCTGCAGTTGACAATCGCTTTTTATTTTTCTGCTGAATAAATACTTGAATTGCGCTGAAATAATCAGGCTTGCTAAGAAATCGAAAACCATTTGCAATTTCATTCAACTCAAATGAAAAATCAGGTGAAATGTATTTCTCTTTCAACTCGTCAATGCATCCACGAATGTCTTTTACATCCAACTCCCAGCCATAAACTGTTTTTAAGCAACTCTGAATTTCATCAACCGATATACTGTTCTCACTTGCAAAAATTAACGCTTCAATATTTTGTTTTAATAATTCCATTTTTTCTTTTTAGCTATTGGCTATTAGCTTATGCTGTTTTAAATAAATAAATTTCGTTCTTAATTTTTATTTTTTTCTGCTTTTCATTTAGTAATTATTATCAAAGTTAAAACGATTCTCTTTGCCAACGGCCAAAAGCTAAAAGCCAAAGGCCATTTATCACACAACTACATTTACAATTTTACCGGGAATAACAATTACTTTTTTAGGAGCTGCTCCATTAAGCAACTCTTTCATTTTATTTGCTGCCAAAACTTCGTTTTCTATTTCATCATTTTTAAGATTCAGAGATAAACTTATCGTGAATCGTTTTTTACCATTGATACTTACAGGGTATTCATAAGCATCTTCAACCAAATATTGCTCATCATAAACCGGCCATTCAGCTTTTGTTACACTTGGTGCATTGCCCAACATTGCCCACAATTCTTCTGCAATGTGTGGTGCATAAGGAGATAATAAAACGGCAAGCGGTTGCAATACATCACGGCTTGTGCATTTCAAATCTGTCAACTCATTAACACATATCATAAACGAACTTACCGATGTGTTGAATGAGAAACGTTCAATGTCTTCAGTGATTTTCTTTATCGTTTTATGCATGACTTTCAATTCTTCTTTTGATGCTTCGCCTGAAAAATCTTTTGACTTTGCATTTTCATACAACCTCCACAACTTTTTCAAAAATCCTGATACACCTGTAATGCCATTTGTATTCCAGGGTTTACTTTGTTCAAGCGGACCGAGAAACATTTCATACATGCGGAAACAATCTGTTCCATATTTGTCGCACATGTCATCGGGGTTAACGACATTGTACCAGCGCTTACTCATTTTTTCAATTTCGCTTCCGCAGATATATTTATCATCTTCCAAAATAAATTCAGCATCAGCAAATTCTTCACGCCATTGTTTAAATGCTTCAATATCTAAAACATTATTGTCAACGATATTTACATCAACATGTAAAGGGGTTACATAAGGTGTCAATTCCATTTTGCCACTAAACTCAGAATATATAGAGCTGGCAATTTCATGTAATTTGTTTTGAAGATTGTTCACTTCAGTATCATCATGCCAAGTCAAATTCCCATCCTTAGTTTTTGTGATTTTATCTACATAACCTTTACTAACAAAGACTTGAGGCAATGAATACATCAGGTTTGTGCTTGTAAGACTTGTTTCATTTTCTCTATCTTTTCCTCCTACATGGTGCGTTCTCTCAACTCGATAAACAATTGCAGAGGTTCCTTGCATCATCCCCTGGTTAATCAACTTCTTCGCAGGCTCATCAATATTAATGTAACCAAGGTCTTTTAAAAATTTTGTCCAGAAGCGCACATATAATAAGTGCCCTGTGGCATGTTCGCTTCCTCCGAGATATAAGTCAACTTGTCCCCAATAGTCTATCGCTTCTTTTGATGCAAATGCACTTTCATTATGTGCATCCATGTAGCGCAAATAATACCAACTGCTTCCTGCCCAGCCAGGCATGGTAGTAGTTTCAAGTGGATAGCCTTTGTAATTAAAATCTTTTGCACGCGCTAAAGGTGGCTCACCTGTTTCTGTAGGGAGATATTTGTCCACTTCGGGCAATACCAAAGGCAATTCACTTTCAGGAAGAGTATAGGCTATGTTATCTTTATAATAAATAGGAATGGGTTCGCCCCAATAACGCTGGCGACCGAAAATAGCATCTCGCTGACGGAAATTTATTTTTCCTTTTCCTATGTTTTGTTTTTCTATTTCTTCAATTGCATGTTTGATTGCATCTTTAACTTCCAATCCATTTAAGAAATCAGAACTGATGCATTTGCCTGATTTTTCATCGTAAGATTCCTTTTCAAAATCCCATTCAACCGGAGGCTCTATAACTTTTACTATTGGCAAGCTGAAATGTTTTGCAAAAGCATAATCCCGCGTATCATGCGCTGGAACGGCCATTACAGCACCTGTTCCATAGCCAGCCAATACATAATCTCCAACCCAAATCGGCATTGGTTCTTTTGTGAATGGATGTTCAGCATAAGCACCCGTGAACACACCCGTTATTTTTTTTACATCCGATTGTCGGTCGCGCTCACTTCGGTTCGAAGCCCATGTAACATATTCATCAACTGCTTTTTTATTTTCAGGAGTTGTGATTTGCGAAAGCAATTCATGTTCAGGTGCAAGCGTTAAGTATGTTGCACCGAAGATAGTGTCGGGGCGGGTTGTGAAGACTTCAACCCCAAATTTCAAATTTCGAATTTCAAATTTCAAACTCGTCCCCTCACTCCTCCCAATCCAATTCCTTTGCGATTCTTTTAAACTGTCACTCCAATCAATTGTATCCAAATCATCCAAAAGTCTTTGCGAATAAGCTGTGATTCTTAAACTCCATTGCTGCATTAATTTACGTTCTACGGGATAACCTCCACGCTCGCTTACACCATCTTTTACTTCATCATTTGCGAGTACACTTCCTAATTGCGGACACCAGTTAACCATTGTTTCACTCAGAAATGCAAAACGATAATTCATCAAAATTTCCTGCTGTTCTTTTTCGGAGAAGTTTTTCCATTCATCAGCAGTAAAAGTTTTCGTTTCTGCGCAACAAGCATCAACATTCGCATTTCCTGCCCTTTCAAATTCAGCAATTAATGTTTCAATCCTTTCAGCTTTATTACTTTTATTATTGTACCACGAATGAAAAAGCTGGATGAAAATCCATTGTGTCCATTTATAAAACTTCGGGTCTGATGTGCGAACTTCGCGGTCCCAGTCGAAGCTGAAACCCATTCTATCTAATTGTTCGCGGTAACGCGCAATATTTTGTTCAGTAGTAATTGCTGGATGCTGACCTGTCTGAATGGCATATTGCTCTGCAGGTAATCCGAAAGAATCGTAACCCATAGGGTGTAAAACATTGAAACCGCGCAGGCGCTTGTATCGTGAATAGATATCAGAAGCAATATATCCAAGCGGGTGACCTACGTGCAAACCCGCGCCACTCGGGTACGGAAACATATCCAGCACATAATACTTTGGTTTGCTTTTATCCGTTTCAACTTTGTACGTTTTATGCTCGCGCCAATATTGCTGCCACTTATCTTCTATCTCTCTGAAATTATACTCCATAATTCGTTTTGAAAAAATGAGTGGCGAAATTAGAAAATTGTTATGAAGTTATTCGTCATTGCGAGGAACGAAGCAATCTGTTTATGATTTGTAGGTTCATCATAGTAGTATGATGCAAAATTTAAACAGTTGTATCCTTCAAGAGATTGCTTCGGAAGCTTCGCAACCTCGCAATGACGATAAACCTGATGTTCCGTCATTGCGAGGAACGAAGCAATCTGTTGATGGTTAGAAGGAATTTGAAGCGGATACAACTTTAAAATACCTTTGCCACGTTAAATCATAAAACTCATTTTAACTAACATCATAAATGATTAGGAACTGTTTGAAAATCTGTTGTTACAAAATCTTATTCATCTTTCTTCTTTTATTTTCATTCTCCGTTAAACCTGCATCAGCACAGGAAAGCGAGGCTTATGAAAAAACATTCAAAGAAAAATTTCCAACTGTTACTGCACCTATGTGGATTCGAAAAGCCAATGATACTTTTGAAGCAACTTTCAAGTTAAATGGCGCATTTGTTTCCTCTGTTTTTACGCCTGACGGAAAGTGGTTGTTTACTAAGATGCCGGTTGACACAAGTAAAATTCCAACTGTAGTAATGAATGGTATTGCAAAAAAATATCCCGGTTCTAAAATCACTTTTGCCGAAAAATCTGAAACTGCCGATAAGGGCATCCAATACCAGGTATCATTAAAAACAGGCACGAAAAAAGCAGATGCATTGTTTGATGAGGAAGGAAATTTTGTAAAATGATTTGCACATTTTGTTATTGATAATTAGTGTTGAACGTTATTGGCTAAATCATTTCCAGCGTATCAATTTATATACATTTGCTGCATTCCCCGATAAAAAATTATGGCAGAAGATAACAGCATACTATCGCGCAAAACCCTGCGTTCATCATACATTTCAAGCATCATAAGCATTTCACTTGTTTTGTTTTTGCTCGGCATACTCGGTGTGCTCATCCTCCAGGCAAATGCCGTTGCAGGTTTTGTGAAAGAAAATTTTCAAGTCACTTTAATTTTAAAAGATGATGTGGAGCAAAACACTATTGATTCAATTCAAAACATTTTGAAAAAAAAAGAAATGGTGCGCGAATGTCACATCATCACAAAAGAAGAAGCAGCAAAAAAATTACAAGCCGACCTTGGCGAAGACTTCGTTTCCTTCCTCGGTTACAATCCTTTAAACTCTTCCATTGATGTAAGTTTTAAAGCTGAGTATGTTAATGATTCGTTATTTCCACGCATTGAAAAAACAGCCAACGATTTACATTACGTGAAGGAAGTTTATTACCAGAAATCGTTGGTTGAAAAAATAAATAGCAACCTGCGCACTATTTCTTTTGTTATTTTAGGATTCAGTGCTTTGCTTTTGTTTGTTGCAATAATTTTAATCAACAATACAATTCGCATTAATCTTTATGCAAAGCGAATGTTAATCAGGAGCATGCAATTGGTGGGCGCCACACGTAATTTTATTCGTTGGCCGTTTCTATTAAATGCCATGCTGCATGGTTTGTATTCGGCCATAATTGGTGGATTATTAGTTTATGGTTTGGTTTACTTAATCCGAACAAATTTTGGCGATTTGGATTTGATTGTAGCCAATGATGCAAAAATGTGGTTCACGCTTTTTGGAGGTCTCGTGCTTACAGGTGTTTTTATTTCACTAATAAGTACTTACTTCGCGGTCAATAAATGGTTAGGTAAACGGGCACATGAGTTGTTTTAGATTAAGTGAAAGTGGAAGTAGTAGCAGTAGCGGAAATGGTAGTGGGGAAGAAGTAAACCTTAAATTTTAATTTTAACCTTAGTAGAAAACAATAACAACTATCAAAAAACCTTATTAGCTTATTTTCCTGAGAAATAAGGTAATAAGGTAAAAAAATAAGGCACTAATTTTTTCTACTAAGGTTTGTCTTGCTAAAGAAAATGGTTTAAGAGTAACATCTCAATTGGAAATTATCTGAAAAATTTTTTTCATATAATCATGTATTACAAATATTATTAATCACTATAAATGGCAACAGTTAAAAAACCTGCGGTAACAGTTAAAACACCAGCAGCAACAGTTAAAACAGTAACAGGACAAACTATAAATTCTCCAAAACAACCTGTGCATCAGCCATCTTCGGCAGATCTTGCTTTCGGTCGCGAGAACTATATTATCATGCTTACCGGCATTGCATTAATTGTAATCGGATTTATGCTGATGTCAGGCGGCAAGTTAGATGACCCGCGCGCTTTCAATCCTGAAATATTTTCATTCCGCAGAATCACACTTGCACCTGTAGTTGTAATGCTTGGCTTTGCAATTGAAATTTATGCAATCGTAAAAAAATCAAAAGAATAAAAGAGTTTGTTGTTTGGAATTTGTTGTTGCAACCCGCGACTAAAACCACAAACCACAAACCACAAACCACAAACCCACATGACCTACCTCCAGGCATTCATCATTGCCGTTATTGAAGGCATAACAGAATTTCTTCCTGTATCATCTACAGGACACATGATATTGGCTTCATCGCTGATGGATATTAAGGACAAACAATTTGCTGATA